>NZ_PSMQ01000002.1:71174-71761 GCF_040290245.1 Thermus sp. | reverse complement strand
GGGATTGAAGCGAACAGTAATTCCAGTAGGAACACTCTCTGCGCTAAGACTTACCGTTCCCGTAAAACCGTTCTGGGGAGTGATGATCAGGGTGGTTGTTGCACTTTGTCCTTGAATCACATCCAAGCTGGTAGGGTCAAGAGAGACGGTAAAGTCTGGCTGGGCCCTTGATCGGACAGTGAGGTTCAAGGTAGCTGACCTTTGGATGTTGCTCGATGACGCCTTGAGAGTGAGGGTGTAGGTTCCTGGACGGACACTTATGTCAACTTCCACAGTGACAGTGGACTTGGTCTGGTCAGGTACGTTTAGTGAACTGGGATCGAAGCGAACAGTAATTCCAGTAGGAACACTCTCTGCGCTAAGACTTACCGTTCCCGTAAAGCCGTTCTGGGGAGTGACGATTAAGGTGCTTGTTGCACTTTGTCCTTGAATCACATCCACGCTGGTAGGGTTAACAGAAATGGTAAAGTCATTCCTGATCGGTCCCCCAACGCCGGATCCACCACCACAAGCGCTCAGCAGTGCCACAAGGAGCAAAAAGACTCCTAGCCACGACAGTTTGTTTTTCATAAAGCTCTCCTCTATTT
>NZ_PSMQ01000002.1:70878-71140 GCF_040290245.1 Thermus sp. | reverse complement strand
TGTCAAGGGGTGTGTAGTCGGTCAAGACATCTGAGACTCGTTGGGGACCACCCACCGTCAGTCTATCGAGATATTCCAATGTGCTTTCGCGTAAGCGAAACACCCCCTGTGCTTTCGCGTAAGCGAAACACCCCCAGGCGCAAGCCCCCCTAGAGCCATGTGGGGCCTTTCGGTGTTCGCTGGGTCACGGGCGTTGTGCTTTCGCGTAGCGAGTCAGCGGCGGAGCCGCTACGTTTTCCACCATTCCTTGCCCGTACCTTGA
>NZ_PSMQ01000002.1:70601-70836 GCF_040290245.1 Thermus sp. | reverse complement strand
CTCGGGGCTGACCGCGAAGCAACCGGCCGTTGTAGTGTGCTTTCGCGACAGCGAAACACCATTATTAGGCCAGATACGCATCCAGCTCAACCTGCAGCTCCGCTATACGCCTAGGTAAAGGCCTAAAGGTCGATGGCTGAAAAGTGCTTGACCACTTCACAGGGCCCCAGGGCCACCGTCAAGGTGTCCGCCTGCACTAAGTCCCCGGGCCTCTGCACCTCGTAGGTCTTGGGCT
>NZ_PSMQ01000002.1:0-70524 GCF_040290245.1 Thermus sp. | reverse complement strand
CGACGCTCTCTATGCGCCCGTGCCTTTCCAGATGGGCCAGGATCCGTCCCACCGTGCGCTCACTGACCTGAAACCCTTCCTTGCGCAAACTCAGCCAGATGGGCCAGCGGCCCCAGGTGGGGTTCTTTCGGTGTTCGCTCCGCGAAGCAACTCTGCGCAGGGCTTCGACGCGGATCAGGAGCTCAGGGGGCTCACATGTGTCTGTCCAGGTTCACCCTACTCCCGCTCCACCCGCTCCTTAAGGCCCCTGAGCAGGGCCTCGCTGTTTTCCTGCATGAGCTTTTGAACCAGTTTCTGCAGAAGCCCCCCAAAGATAGGAATGGTGAGGGCATACTCCAGGTCCAAAACCACCCGGGTTCCCTCTCCCTCCTTCAGGAAGACCCAGGACCCCTCGTACCGGTCAAAATCCCCCTCGGGGCTATAAAACCGGTTCCTCAGGTTCTGGTCGTCCCACTCCTCCTCCTCGATCCAGCGGACCTTCTTCCCCATGGCCACCCCCACCCATTCCGTACGGGTGCGGGTGCCCTCCTGGGAGAGGACCCTTAAGGTCTCCACGTCTTTCAAGTAGGGCTTAAGGCCCTCGAGGTCCTTGGCCAAGCGGTAGACCTTCTCTGGGGAAGCGGGAATATAGATCTCCGCGTGCACGGACGGCATGCCCCCAGTTTTACCCCTCCTCCCCCTCCTCCGCAAGCCGCCGGTAGGCCTCCAAGGCTACCCCTAAAGGGAAGCCTCGGCCCTGCAGAAACCGGACCGCCCGGGGCTTATCCCTCCGGTGGGGGTATCTGCGCAAGACGGCCAGGGCTTCCTCCGGGGTGGCCTCGGGCACCACCTCGCCCCACACCTCCTCCGGGACCCCCCGGGCGCGCAGGAGGGCCTTGAGCTTCAAGGGTCCATACCTCTTCCGGGCCTCCACAAAAGCGCGGGCAAAGGCCCGGTCGTCCAGGTAACCATAGCCCTTGAGCCGCGAGAGGGCCTCCTCCACCTCGAGGGGGGAGAAGCGGGCGAGGAGCTTCTCCCGCAGGGCCTTCTCCGTGTAGGCCCTCTGGGCGAGAAGCCTTAGAGCGTAGCCCAAAGCGGTCTCCACAAGACTTAGGGTAACCTGAAGGGGCATGCGGGTCTACGCCATCGCCGATCCCCACTTTTCCCGGATGAACCCTAAGCCCATGACCGTCTTCGGACCCGGCTGGGAGGGTCACCCCGAGGCCTTCTTCCGGGGGTGGCGGGAGGTGGTAAAGGAGGAGGACCTGGTCATCGTACCCGGGGACATCTCCTGGGCCATGCGCCTTTCCGAGGCCATCCCCGACCTTCTGGACCTGGCGCGGCTACCTGGGAGGAAGGTCCTTCTAAAGGGCAACCACGACTACTGGTGGCCCTCCATCTCCCGCCTCAGGGCAGTCCTCCCGGAGGGGATGTACGCCCTCCAGAACGATGCCTTGGTCCTAGACCAGGTGGCGGTGGCCGGCACCCGGGGATGGCAGTACCCCCCCCAGACCCCTGAGGACGAGAAGATCTACGCCCGGGAGATAGAGCGGCTCAGGCTTTCCCTGAAAAATCTCGAGGGGAAGCCCTATCGCCACCTGATCCTGGCCTTTCACTTTCCCCCTTTCGGCCCCCAGGGAGAAAAGACACCCCTTTTGGAGGCGGCCTTGGAAGCGAAGCCCGAGGCCATCGTCTACGGCCACCTCCACGGGGTCGACCCGGAAAAGCTCCCCAAGAGCTACGAGGGCGTCCCGCTTTACCTGGTGGCCGCGGACGCCCTTGGCTTCCGGCCCAGGCTCATCCTTCCGGGCATTCCTGCGAAAAGAGGCGAGGCTGGGTATGCTTAGGGCGTGGTGATCGCCTTCGTATTCATTCAAGCCAGGAAGGATCTGATCCCCGAGACGGGGGAGAGGCTGGCGGAGCTTCCCGGGGTGGCGGAGGTCTACTCCGTCACCGGGCCCTGGGACCTGATCGCCGTGCTGCGGCTTAAGGACCTGGAGGCGTTGGACGAGGTGGTGACCCGGGGGATCCACGCTTTGGCCGGCGTGGAGAAAACAGAGACCCATCTGGCCTTCAGGACCTACCCCCGGAAGCTCCTGGACCAGGGCTTCAGCCTGGGTGCCGCCCCTTGAACCCTTTGGCCCTCCTCACCGGGATCCAGCTGGGCCTCTTCCTCCTAGGGGGGGTGCTCATGGCCCACCTGGGTCTGGAGCCCCTGGCCACCCCCAACCCCTTTAGGGACGGTGCCTTTGGCCTGGGGCTTTTCCTTCTTTTGCAGGGTCTCGAGGCCCTTTTCAGCCGAGTTTTTCCCAGAAGCTTCCGGATGGCCGAGGCCTTCCACCGGGAGCTGGGCGAAGCCCTCGTTCGCACAGGCCTGGGCCCCAAGGAGGCGCTTCTCCTCTCCCTCCTTTCCGCGGTGGCGGAGGAGGTCTTCTTCCGGGGGGCCGTGCAAGGCCTCCTCCTCCGCCAACTGGGGGGTTGGGGGGTGGGGGTCCAGGCCTTGCTTTTTGCCCTCCTCCATCCCGCCCCCAGGTCCGCCTTCGCCTATCCCCTTTTCACCGGGGTGGCGGGGGGGTTGCTCGGGCTTTCCTTCCTCTTCACGGGAAGCCTGGTCCCCGGGATCCTGGCCCATTTCCTGCACAACGCCCGCAGCTTTGCTGAACTCCTTTCCGCCTCAGCTCGGCAAACCCCCCGCCCAAAGCCCCGGGCGTAGGGCTACACTTTTTCTTTCCCCTCGTGATAAAATAACCTTGAAGTCTATAAACCGCCCGTATCAAGGAGGGCAAGATGGGTGAGTTAGCGTTTATCCGCACCCGGCAGGACCTCGAGGCCTACCGCGCGCTTCACTGGGAGGGGTCCTTTGCCGACTACCTGCGGCTTCTCAGGGAGGACCCGCGGCCTCTAAGGACCAGCTTCCAGCGGGTCTACGACATGATCCTCTCCCACGGGGTGGAGGAGTACACCCTTTTCAAGGAAAGGCTTTTTCACTACCGCTTTTTTGACGACCCCTTTGAGGGGAAGGACGCCGTCTTCGGTCTGGACAAGCCCCTGATGCGCCTGGTGGCCACCTTGAAGGCCGCCGCCAACCGCCTGGGGCCGGAACGGCGCATCCTCCTCCTCCACGGACCCGTGGGCTCGGCCAAGAGCACCATCGCCCGGCTCCTTAAGAAGGGGCTGGAGGACTATAGCAGGAAGGAGGAGGGGCGGCTTTACACCTTCTACTGGAAAACCCCCAAAGAGGGCCCCTTCCCCTGCCCCATGCACGAGGAGCCCCTCCACCTTCTGCCCAAGGAGTTCCGGGAGGCCTTCCTGGCCGAACTGAGGGCCCTCCACCCGGACTACCCCTATCCCCTCGAGGTGGAAGGGGAGCTCTGCCCCGCCTGCCGTTTCCAGATGCGGGAGGCCCTGGCCCGGCACGGGGGGGACCTGGCCAAGGTCCTGGAGGAGGAGATCGTCGTAAAGAGGCTGGTTCTCTCCGAGAAGGATCGGGTGGGCATCGGAACCTTCCAGCCCAAGGACGAGAAGAACCAGGACTCCACGGAGCTTACCGGGGATATCAACTACCGGAAGGTGGCCCTCTACGGCTCCGACTCCGACCCCCGGGCCTTCAACTTCGACGGGGAGCTCAACGTGGCCAACCGCGGCCTGGTGGAGTTCATAGAGATCCTCAAGCTGGACGTGGCCTTCCTCTACGACCTCCTCACCGCAAGCCAGGAGCACAAGATCAAGTCCAAAAAGTTTGCCCAGACGGATATCGACGAGATCATCCTGGGCCATACCAACGAGCCCGAGTACCGGAAGCTCCAGGCCAACGAGTACATGGAGGCCCTGCGGGACCGCACCATCAAGATCGACATCCCGTACATCCTAAGGGTCTCGGACGAGGTGCGGATCTACCGGCGGGACTTCGCCCGGGTAAAAAAGCACATCGCCCCCCACACCCTGGAGATGGCCGCCACCTGGGCCGTCCTCACCCGCCTCGAGGCCCCCAGGCGGGCGGGGCTCACCCTGATGCAGAAGCTCAAGCTCTACGACGGCAGGCTTCTACCCGGCTGGACGGAGGAGGCGGTGCGGGAGCTTATGCTTGAGGCCAAGCGGGAAGGGCTGGAGGGGATAAGCCCCCGGTACATCCAGGACAAGATCTCCAACGTTCTGGTCACCACGGAGGAGCCCTGCATCAACCCCTTCATGGTCCTGAACGAGCTCGAGGAGGGCCTAAAGCACCACTCCCTCATCAGCGATGAAAAGACGCGGGAGCGGTACCGGGCCCTTCTGGAAGAGGTCAAGGCGGAGTACGCGGAGATTGTGAAAAACGAGGTGCAGCGGGCCATCGCGGCGGATGAGGAGGCCCTGAACCGGCTTTTCCACAACTACATTGACCACGTGAAGGCCTACGTCCTGGGCGAAAAAGTGCGCAACCCCTATACCGGCACCCCCGAACCCCCCAATGAGCGGCTCATGCGGTCGGTGGAGGAAAGGGTAGAGATCCCCGAGTCCCGTAAGGACGACTTCCGCCGGGAGATCATGAACTATATCGGCGCTCTGGCCCTGGAGGGGCGGACCTTCACCTACAAGGACAACGAGCGCCTGCGCCGGGCCCTTGAAATGAAGCTCTTCGAGGACCAGAAGGACACCATCCGGCTTTCCGCTTTGGTCTCGGGGGTGGTGGACCCGGAGACCCAGGCCCGGATCGACCTGGTCAAAGGCCGGCTCATCCGGGACTACGGCTACTGCGAGCACTGCGCCGCCGGGGTCCTGGAGTTCGCCGCCTCGATCTTTGCCCGGGGGGAGACGCGGTGAGGCCGATTGAGCGGGACCTGGAGCGGTTTAAGGCCATCGTCCGGGGGGAGATCCAGAAAAGGGCCCGGGAGTTCCTCACCCGGGAGGAATTTTTAGGCCAGCTGGAAGGCCGCCTGGTCTCCATTCCTCTTCCCCAGCTGGAGCTGCCCAAGATCGTCTACGGGGAGGAAGTGGGAGAAGGCCTCGGCCTGGGGCCGGGGGGTGAGGGGCTCGGGCCCGGGGGACATATCCCGGTGGCGGAGCTCGAGCTGGAGGAGTTCTTAGACCTTATGGGAGAAGCCCTCAAGCTCCCCCGGCTCCGCCCCAAGGGGGAAGGGGAGGTGACGGAGGAGGCCTTCCGCTACACCACCATCGCCCGCAAAGGTCCCAGGGGTCTAAGGCACGTGCGACGGACGCTTAAGGAAGCCCTTAAGCGGGGCCTTCTTTCGGGGGAGTACCGGCCGGAGGTGGACAAGGCCCCCCGGCTCATCCCCGAGCGGGAGGACTTCCGGTACAAGGCCCCTAAGGCCAGGCCCCGCCCCCACGCCCAGGCGGTGGTGGTCTTTGCCCTGGACGTCTCGGGGAGCATGCGGGAGGAGGAGCTCCGGCTGGTCAAGACCCTGGCCTACTGGATTACCGCCTGGATCCGGAGACATTTTCCCCGCCTCGAGCGCCGCTACATCCTCCACGACGCGGAGGCCTGGGAAGTTGGGGAAGAGGAGTTCTTCCGGGCTAAGGAAGGCGGGGGGACACGGCTTTCCAGCGCCATCCTCCTGGCGGAGAAGATCCTGAAGGCCTACCCCGAGGCCTTTTACAACCGCTACCTCTACCACTTCTCCGATGGGGAGAACTGGCCGGGGGATACGGAAAAGGCCCTGGAGGCCCTGGGCCGCCTCCTCCCTAGCCTTGCCCTCTACGGGTACGCCCAGGTCCAAACCCGCGGAGGGGAGGGGGGTTTTCTCTACGATCTGGAGGCCCTCCAAAGGAGCTCTCCCGGCCTCGGTCACGCGTCAGCGTACCTCGAGGCCCTGGCCACCGCGGAGCTCACGGGCCAAGAGAGCCTGCCCCGCGCGCTCAGGCGGCTTCTGGGAGGGGAAGAATGAACCTCAAAGACTGGGCCGGAATCTTGCAAGCCAAGGCAGAGGAGATGGGCCTTTCCTTTGCCCCGGTGGTCTTTGAGGAGGTGGACGCGGAGGAGATGGCCATGCTGGCCGCCTACGGGGGGTTTCCCCGCCGCTACCCCCACTGGCGCTTCGGAAGCGAGTACCTCCGCTACCGGGAGCTTTACCGCTACGGCCTGGGCCGGATCCACGAGCTGGTGGTCAACACCGAACCCGTCTACGCCTACCTCCTAAAGGGCAACACCCCCCTGGTCCAGAAGCTGGTCATGGCCCACGTCTTTGCCCACGCGGACTTCTTCAAGAACAACCTGGCCTTCCGGCCCATCCCCAAGGACATGCTGAACGAGATGGCCCACCACGCAGCCTACGTGGCCAGGGCCATGGACAGGCACGGGGCACGGGCGGTGGAGGAGTTTTTGGACCTGGCCCTCTCCCTGGAAAACCTCATCGACCCTCACGCCCCCTATATCCGCCGCTTAGAGGAGGCTGCTTCCCCGTCGGGGGAACACCTTGAGGAAACCCCCCTACCCCAAGGCCGCCTCCGGGTCCGCCCCTACCTGGACCCCTATGTCAACCCCCCCGCCGAACCCCCCAAGGAAGCGGAGGAGGGGGCAAGCCAGAAACCCCTCCCCCCCAGACCCACACGGGACATCCTGGGTTTCCTGGCCCGGCACGCCCCCCTTGCCCCCTGGCAGCGAAGCATCCTGGAGATCATCCGGGAGGAAAGCCTCTACTTCGCTCCACAGGCAGCCACCAAGGTCATGAACGAGGGCTGGGCCACCTTCTGGCATACCCGCATTCTTCTCCCTCTCCTAAGCCCCGAGGAGGCCTTGGAGTTTGCGGAGCTCCAGGCGGGGCTTCTTACCCCCCAGGGGTTCAACCCCTACCGGCTGGGCTATCACCTATTCCAGGAGATCGAGGAACGCTGGGACAAGGGGCGGTTTGGGGAGGAGTACGAGCGCCTCCCCCTGGGAGAGAAGCTCAACTATGAACGCCCCACGTCCAGGGGGCGGGAGAAAATCTTCCAGGTGCGGACCGTGTACACCGATCTGGGCTTCCTCGAGGAGTTTCTCACCCCTGAGTTCGCCCTCCGGCGCAACCAGGCCCCCAAGGACCTGGACAAATTTGAAGAGGCGAAGCGCCGCCTCCTCTTCCGCCTCACCAACGGGGGCTACCCCACCATCTGGCTCGTGGACGCCAACCACAAGAACCGGGGCGAGCTCCTTCTGGAGCACGCCTACGAGGGGGTAGGGCTGGACCTCAGGCGGACCCAGGCGGTTTTGGCCAACCTCCACCGCCTCTGGGGCCGGCCGGTCCACCTGAGGAGCGTTTTAAAGGAAAAGCCCGTCCTCCTCACCTACGACGGCGAGCACCGGATCGGAACCCCCTAGCGCAAAGCCCGGAGGTAATCCGTAAGGAGGGCCTCGGAAAGCTCCCCCATGTGCCGGAGGATGAGCCGTCCTTCCCGGTCAAAGAAGAACGTGGTGGGCAGGCCCTGGATGTTCAAGGCCTCGGACAACCGGGTAGAGGGGTCCAGAAGGGCCCACTCCATGCTCAGGTTCCGTTCCTCAAGAAAGCGCCGCACCACCTCCGGGCCCTCCCCCTGGCTTACAAAGACAAACCGGACCTCGGGGGTCCTTTTGGCCACCTCGAGGAGCATGGGGAGTTCCCTCCGGCAGGGGGGGCACCAGGTGGCCCAGGCGTTCACCACCAGGGGCTTCCCCAGAAAGGCCCTGAGCTCCACCGGCTCCCCGCCTAGGCGCTCGAGGGTAAGGTTCGGCAACCGGGCCTCCTGGGGCCGCCTATGGCTCAAAAGGCCATAGAAGAGCCCCGCCACCCCCGCAGCCAAAAGCGCATACTTCCAGAGGTTCTTGGGTAAGGCCATAAGCGTATACACCCCCCCGGCCACCACCCCAGCCCAGGCGTCGAATCCCCCCTGCCATACATAAAGGGCGGAAAGGGGGTCCTGGGCGTAGGTGGCGGCGTGGCGAAGGACAAAGGCTAGCCGGGCGGCAAGAAGCCCCACGAGAATGACGTTCCAGGCCCAGCTGGAAAGCCTCCGGTCCACCTTTCGGGCATACACTTCGGAGAAGGACCATGCCCAAAAGGGCCAGGGCCACCTGAACCCTGGCCCAGGAAAGGGCGATGGGGCCAATCTGAACCGCATCCATCATCGGACGAGGGGGTAGTCCATTCGCTCAATCGCCAGAACACCCCCCTGGACATTGTAAAGGTAGACCGGTTTGTCCTTAGGCAGCTCGCGCCACCAGGCGTCTATGGACTGCAGAGGATAGTTCTTGGCCCCGGGAACATGCCCCTGGGCAAACTCCATGGGGGTACGGACATCCACCACCAAAACCTCCCCAGATAGATGGGCGTAAAGGTCCTCCGGGCCCACCTCCTGGTACCGCCCCCTAGCCCCACAGGCGGAAAGGAGACTGGGAAGAGCAGGCCCAAAAGGGCGTGCCCAGTCATGCGGCAGCTCATACCCTTACGCCCACCGCCTCCCTAATCGCCTGCAGGAAGGCCGCCACCGGCTGGGCCCCTAGGACCCTGGCCTTGCCGTGGTTGACGATGGTGTCCGGCACCCCGTGGATGTGGTACTTCTCGGAAAGGGCGGGAAACTCGTTGGCTTCCACCATCTCCCCAAAGACCTTGTCCGAGGCGTAGGCAAAGCGGTGGGCGGTGCGGACCGCCTGGGGGCAGTAGGGACAGGTGGGGGTGACGAAGACCTGGAGGACGACCTCCTCGGGGAGGCCCTGGAGGAACTCCACCGTCTCCTCGGGGAGGCCGTGGCCATCCCGGCCGATCATCTCGATGTCCTCGAGAAGACTTGCGAACTCGTACCCTGCGGGGATGCCCCGGTAACGGAGGTTCACCCGGTCCAGGCCCTTCTCCCTAAGGATGAGGGTGGGGGCCGCCTCCACCCGCATGGCCTGGGCCTGCCTCTGCCCTTCCGGTGTGGAGAGGTCGTAAACCACGAGGTGGAGTTTGTCGGAAAGGGCCGTGAGCTCCTCCATAAGCTGCTTGGTCTCCTTGCAGTAGAGGCAGGGCTCCTTGCCCGGGGCGATCAGGGTGGAGGAGTCGGTGAAAAGCACCGCCTCCACATCCTTCTCCAGAGTAGAAAGCCTCTGCCGGACGATCTCTTGCTCCTTTGGTCCCAGTAGCGCCATGGCCTCCTCCCGTTGTTCCCCCGGTGGGGAAGCAACCGCGATATACCCCCAAGAGGGTATATCTACGGGATACTATACCATACCCGCCATGGAATGACTAGCGATCTATGGAACAAACCCGGGCCTTGACGCACACTACCCTGGTAGGGTATCATGGAACTCAGGGGCATCGACCCCGAACAGGAGGGAAGCCATGGTATTCCGACAAATCTACGAGGAAGGCCTCGCGCAGATGAGCTACTTCCTGGGCTGCCCCGCCACGAAAGAGGCACTGGTGGTGGATCCCAAGCGGGACGTGGACACCTATCTAGAGCTTGCGGAAACGTTGGGGCTCCGCATCGTGGCCGTGGCGTAGACCCACATCCACGCGGACTACCTCTCCGGGGCCCGGGAGCTTGCGGCCCAGACGGGGGCCACCTTGTACCTCTCGGACGAGGGGGATGAGAACTGGAAGTACAAGGGCCTCGAGGGGTTTAAGTACGTCCTGGTCAAGGACAACGACGAGTTCCGGGTCGGGAACATCCGGGTGAAGGTCCTGCATACCCCCGGCCACACTCCGGAGCACATCGCCTTCCTGGTGGCGGACGGGGCGGTGACGGAGGAGCCCCTTCTCGCCCTCACAGGGGACTTCCTCTTCGTGGGGGAGGTGGGGCGGCCCGACCTTTTGGAGGAGGCCGCGGGGTTCAAGGGTACGGCAAAGCCGGGAGCAAAGGCCCTGTTCCAGAGCCTGAAGCGCTTCCTCACCCTTCCCGACCACCTGCAGATCTGGCCTGGCCACGGGGCAGGGTCGGCCTGCGGCAAGGCCTTGGGGGCCCTTCCCGCCACCACCTTGGGGTACGAACGCCGACACGCCTGGTGGGCGGAGTACCTGGAAAAGGAGGATGAGGAAGGGTTCGTAAAGGCCCTCCTCCAGGGCCAGCCCGAAGCCCCCACCTACTTCAAAGAGATGAAGCGGATGAACCGCGACGGGATGCCCCTTCTGGGCGGGGTGCCCCACCCTGCTCGGCTCACCCGGTTCCAGTTCCAAAAGGCCATAGAGGAGGGCGCGGTGCTCGTGGACACCCGGGACAAGTTCGCCTTCGCCGGGGGGCACCTCCCGGGGGCCCTCAGTATCCCCGCGGGGAAGAACTTCTCCACCTGGGCTGGGTGGCTTCTCCCCTACGACCGGCCCCTTGTCCTCCTTGCCGAGCCCCACCGGGTGGAGGAACTCACCCGGGGCCTGGTCCGCATCGGCCTGGACCAGGTGGTGGGGTATATCCCGAGCCTCGAGGGGTATGCGGAAGGGGAGCTGGAGGTGGTCCCCCAGGTGACCGCGGAAGAGGCCAGGAAGATGTGGGAGCAGGGGGCCTTCGTGCTGGACGTGCGGGGCCGGGACGAGTACCTCGCGGGCCACATCCCGAACGCGGTCAACATCCACGCGGGCCGGGTGGTGGCCAACCTGCACCGCCTCCCCAAGGACAAGCCCATCCTCGTCCACTGCCTGGGTGGAGACCGTTCCAGCACCGCCATCAGCGCCCTGCTCGCCCACGGCTTTAGGAACGTGTACAATCTCACCGGCGGGATCAAGGCCTGGATGGAACGGGGCTTCCCAGTGGACAAGGCGCTGGAGGTGACGGCCTGATGGTCAAGAACCTAACCCCAGAAGAGGCGAAGACCCTTTACGACCAGGGTGTACCCTTCGTGGACGTCCGGGAGGTAGAGGAGTACGCCCAGGCCCGCATCCCTGGCGCAAAGCTACTCCCCCTCTCCGAGTTTTTGGCCCGCTACCAGGAGCTTCCCAAGGACACCCCAGTGGTCCTCTACTGCCGCACGGGGAACCGCAGCGAGCAGGCCGCGGCCTGGCTCGCCCAGCAGGGCTACACCAACCTCCTGAACCTGGAGGGCGGCCTCGTTCGCTGGTACCGGACGGGCCTTCCTGTGGACACAACCCCAGTGGAGGAGGTGTATGCTGCCACCTCCTTCAAGGAGGTGGGCCCTCAGGAGGCCTCGCGCTTGATGGAAGAAGGGGCCCTTGTGGTGGACGTTCGGGAGACGTGGGAGTACCCGGGAGGACACATCCCAGGGGCGGTGAACATCCCCCTTTCCGCCCTTCCCCAAAGGCTTTCCGAGCTCCCCAAGGACCGTATACTCCTCCTCGTCTGCAACTCGGGCAACCGCTCAGGCCTGGCCGCGGAGTTTCTGGTCAACCAGGGGTTCGATCCGGAAAAGGTGGTGAACCTCGAGGGCGGCACCTACGCCTGGCTGGGGGCGGGGCTACCGGTGGAAAAGTAATGCTGGCTTGGCTAGGCGCCCTTCTCATTGGCCTCTCCCTGGGCCTTCTGGGCTCAGGAGGCTCTATTCTCACCGTACCGATCTTAGTCTACCTCCTGGGAGAGCCTCCGAAGCTGGCCATCGCGGAAAGCCTCCTCATCGTGGGAGGGATCAGCCTGGTGGGGGTGCTGCCCTACGCCCTAAGGGGCCTGGTGGACTGGAAGAGCCTCCTCGGGTTCGGCCTGCCCAGCTTTGTCACAGGCCAGGTCCAGCTTCTGGTCTTCGCGGGCGTGATGCTGTTCGCCGCCTACCTCATGGCCCGCCCCCCCAGGCTGAGGCCCCAGGGGAGAAGGGCTTTCTGGAAGGCGGCTTTAGAGGGAACGATGGTGGGGGCCCTCACCGGGTTCGTGGGCGTGGGGGGCGGGTTTTTGATCGTGCCCGCCTTGGTCCTTCTGGGGGGCCTTCCCATGCACCGGGCGGTGGGGACAAGCCTGGCCATTGTCACCCTTAACGCCGTCGTAGGGGGCTACAAGCACACCGCCTCCCTTGCCCAGCAAGACTCCATCCACTGGGGGCTTGTCCTCTCCCTCACCCTGGTGGGGATACTAGGGAGCCTCCTCGGGGGAAGGCTTTCCCTCCACCTGCCCCAGGAGCGGCTCCGGCAGGGCTTCGTCCTTTTCCTGTTGGCCATCGGCGTGTATATCGGGGTGAAAAACCTATAGGAGGCGAAACATGGAAGCGGCGCTCACATACCGGATTAGAGGAAGCCTCGAGGCAGTCAGAACCAGGGTGGTGGAGGCGCTTCAGGAGGAAGGCTTCGGCATCCTGAGCGAGATCCCGGTCTCGGAGGTCCTGAAGGCCAAGATAGGGGCAACGATGGAGCCCTACCTCATCCTGGGGGCCTGCAACCCCCATCTGGCCAAGGAAGCGCTGGAGAAAAACCGGCAGGTGGGGGTTCTCATGCCCTGCAACGTGGTCTTAAGACAGGTGGGGGAAGAGGTGGAGATCCTTCTCCAAAACCCCTTGGCCTTCTTTCCTCTTCTTCCGGGTCTTCCGGAAGGTGCGGCCCAGGAAGCCTTAAGCCGCCTCCAGCAGGCGATGAGTAG
Source organism: Thermus sp. (assembly GCF_040290245.1). Lineage (GTDB taxonomy): Bacteria > Deinococcota > Deinococci > Deinococcales > Thermaceae > Thermus_A. The sequence goes on along the minus strand of NZ_PSMQ01000002.1, from coordinate 58,116 downwards.
ACTGGGGGCGTGACCCTTCTCGTCCTCCAGACGGAGATCCACCCCCAGGACTACCTGAACCAGGAAACCTTTAGAAAAAGGGTCTTCAGCCTCCTGGAAGAGGGGTTTCGGGGCGAGGATACCCCCCGCTTGGCGGCTTTCCCCGAGGCCTTCGCCCTTCCCCTTCTCTTTTACCTCGAGGCCGAACCCGTCCTGGAGGCCCCGACCCTCTCGCGGGCGCTTCTTTACCACCTGCACAGGGAGGGGCCCCTCTTCCCTTGGAAGCGGGCAAAGAAGGCCTTCCACCTGTGGAAGGAGGTCTTCTGCGAGGCCGCCCGGGCTTTCAACGCCTACCTCCTAGCGGGTAGCCTCCTCACGCCCTTCTACGATGAGGAGCTCTCCCTAGGCCGGTTCATGAGGGGGGTGGGGTTTTACAACCTGGCCCTCTTCCTCAATCCCCAAGGCCAGGTCCTGGCCCGTATTCCCAAGATGCGCCTCAGTTCGGCGGAGGGGTTTTTAAACCGGGGGTCCTTCGGCCCCCACCTGGTCCAGACCCGGTACGGCCGGATGGGGGTCCTGATCTGCCTGGATGCCTTTTTTCAAAGCCACGTGGAGCGGCTGGACGCCCAGGGGGCCGAACTCCTCCTCGTCCCCTCGGCCAACCCCGCCCCCTGGGACCGGCCCTGGCCCAAGAATCCGGCCCGGAAGGAGGGGGAAGTCTGGGTGGAGGCGATGGCCAATCGGCTCTTGGGGCGGGAAAACCTCCGCCTTCTCCTGAACCCTATGCTGAATGGCCGCTTTTTGGGCCTCGTCTTCGAGGGGCAAAGCGGCATCTACACCCAAGGACAGCCCCCCAAACTGGCCGGATCACCTCGAGGGGACGACTTTTTAAAGGTTTTCTGGGAATAATCGGATTAGGAAAAAACCTGTGCCCCAAGCCTATTACCGAGGAAGCCTTAAGCCGTAGAATGGCACCTCGTGAATGACCTCATCCTCCGGGCCGCTCGAGGCCTCCCCACCCCCAGGCCCCCCGTCTGGTTCATGCGCCAAGCGGGCCGGTACCAGGCCTCCTACCGGAAGCTTCGGGAAAGGTACACCCTCCCCGAGATGGTCCGCCACCCCGAGGTGGCGGCGGAGGTCACCCTGGCCCCCGTGCGGGAGCTGGGGGTGGATGCGGCCATCCTCTTCGCAGACATCACCACCCCTCTTTACGGGATGGGGGTCGAACTGGAGATCGTGGAAGGGAAGGGCCCCGTCTTCGCCAGGCCCATCCGGAGCGTGGAGGACCTCAAGGCCCTAAGGCCTTTGGAAGCGGAACGGGACGTCCCCTTCATTCTGGAAGCGATCCGGATGCTTAAGGAGCAGCTCGAGGTGCCCCTTATCGGCTTTGCAGGGGCCCCCTTTACCTTGGCCGCCTACCTGGTGGAGGGGGGGCCAAGCCGGCGCTTCTTGCAGGTGAAGACCTTGATGTACAAGGAAGAGGCCCTCTTCCACCGGTTGATGGAGCTTTTGACGGAAAACATGGCCCACTACCTCCAGGCCCAGATCCGGGCGGGGGCGGACCTGGTCCAGGTCTTCGACTCCTGGGTGGGAACCCTCTCCCCCGCAGACTACCAGCGGTACGTCCAGCCCCACATGGCAAGGCTCTTCGCCCTCTTGCAGCCCCTGGGCGTGCCCGTGATCCACTTTGGGGTCCAGACCATGGGGCTTCTTTGGGAAATGAAAAAGGCGGGGGGGGATGTCCTGGGCCTGGACCACCACACCCCCCTTCCCTGGGCCCGGGAGGTCTTGGGCACAACCCCCGTCCAGGGGAATCTGGACCCCGCGGTCCTCCTCGCTCCCAAAGGGGTGATCCGGCGGGAGGTCCAGAGGATTTTGCAGGAAAACGCGGGCCGGCCTGGCCACATCTTCAACCTCGGCCACGGCCTTCTGCCGGAAACCCCGGAAACCCATGTGCGGTATGTGGTAGATCTAATTAAAGAGGTGTCCGGATGAACGTACTCCTGATGGCCTATGGAACCCCTTACAGCCCCGAGGAGATCGAGCCCTACTACACGGACATCCGCCGGGGAAGAAAGCCCCCTGAGGAGCTCCTCAAGGAGCTTTCCGAGCGCTACGCGGCCATCGGCAAAAGCCCCCTGAACGAGATCACGCTGGCCCAGGGCATTCGGCTCCAGGCCCTTTTGAACCTCGAGGCCCCCGCCTACCCCAAGCGCCTCCTGGGGCCTTTCCCACCCCGCACCCCCCAAGGACCGGCCCGGGTCTATATCGGGACCAAGCACTGGCACCCCCTGATCGGCGAAGCCATAGCCGCCATGCACGAGGACGGCGTGCGGAAGGCCGTGGCCATCGTGGCCGCGCCCCACTACTCCCTAAGGAGCGTGGCGGAATACCAGGAGAAGGTCCAAGAAGCGGCCCGGGCCCTGCCCCAGCCCATGGAGTTCGTCTGGGTGGAAAGCTACTACGACCACCCGGGTCTCATCGCCGCCTACGCCCGCAGGCTGGAGGAGGCCATCTGGAGGCTCAAGGACCCCAGGCGGGCGGCCTACGTCTTCACCGCCCACTCCATCCCCCTCTCGGCGGTGGAGCGGGGCGACCCTTACCCAAGGCAGGTGGAGGGGACGGCGGAACGGATCGCCCTGCGGCTCAACCTTCCCCGGTTCCAGGTGGCCTACCAGTCCGCGGGGCGCACCCCCGAGCCCTGGCTCGGCCCGGACATCAACGAGCTTTTGCAAACCCTCAAGGAGGAAGGGGTGGAGGAGGTGGTGGTCCAGGCGGTGGGCTTCCCCGCTGACCACCTCGAGGTCTTTTACGACCTGGACCTGGAGGCCCAGGCCACGGCGGAGCGGTTGGGCCTTAGGCTTCTCAGGGCCCGGGGCCTGAACGCTGACCTGGACTATATCCAGGTGCTTAAGGACCTGGTGGAGGCGGCGTGGCAGAGGTCGTAATCGTGGGCGGGGGTATGGCGGGGGTGGCGGCGGCTTACCGCCTGAAGAAGGAGGGCGTGGACCTCCTCCTCCTCGAGGCCGCCCCCAGGCTCGGGGGAAAGATCCGGACCGTCCGCCAAGGGGGGTTTTTGGTGGAGGGGGGTCCCGACGCAAGCGTCCGCTACAAGCCCGCCCTTTTGGCCCTGGGCAAGGAGGTGGGCCTGGAACCCGTGGGCACCCTGCCCGCCAAGCCCGCCGCCTATATCCTCCGGAAAGGCCGCCCCCACCCCCTCCCGGAGGGGCTTATGGTCTTCGTTCCGGGGGACCTCAAGGCCTTGGTCCGGACCCCTCTTCTGTCTTTGGGCGGAAAACTCCGGGCCCTTCTTGAGCCCTTGATCCCCCCCAGCCCCCATGAGGACGAGGCCCTGGGGACGTTCATCGCCCGCCGCTTCGGCGAGGAGGTCTTCCAGGCCCTGGTCGCCCCCTTGGCCGGAGGGGTCTACGGCGGGGAACCGGAGGCGCTTTCCGTGCGGGCAGCCTTTCCCCAGCTCTGGGAGATGGAGAGGAAGGGGGGTCTTTTGCGAAGCGCCCTAAAGGCGCAAAAGGCCCGGGGAAGCCGGGAAGGGGGGGGCCTATTCTTCTCCTTCCAGGAAGGGCTTTTCGAGCTCATCCGGCGCCTTTCGGAAGGGGTTCCCCTCCGGCTTGGCACGCCGGTTCTTGGCCTCGAGGCCCTGAGGGGCGGCTTCCGCCTCCACACCCCGCAAGGGGCCCTGGAGGCCGAGGCGGTCATCCTCGCCACCCCTGCCCCGGTGACGGCCCGGCTCCTAAGGCCCTTCCTCCCCCAGGCCACCGCCCTTTTGAACGCCATTCCCCACACCCCGTCCGCCACGGTCAGCTTGGCCTTTAGGAAGGAGGCCCTCCCCGAGGTCCAAGGGCACGGCCTCCTCATCGCCAAAGGGGAGGGGTACCGGGTAAGGGGCTTCACCTGGACGGACCAGAAGTGGGCGGGCCGGGCTCCGGAGGCCTACCGGCTGGTGCGGGCCTACCTCTCAGGGGAGGTGGCCCTGCTCTCCGAGGCCGAGCTCATCCGCACCGCGCTGGAGGACCTAAATCGGTTCCTTGGTGCCTCCCTAAGGCCCGAGCGGGCCTACGCCTTCCGCTTCCCCGAGGGGATGCCCGTCTACGGCCTAGGGCATCTGGACCGCATCCGGCGGCTGGAGGTGGCCCTTACGGAGGGGCTTTTCCTGGCGGGAAACTATCTGAGGGGCGTGGGGCTTCCCGAGGTGGCCGAGTCCGGGCAGACCGCGGCCCAAAGGGCACTCGAGTACCTGGGGCTAAAACGGCCGAGCACCCGGTAAACCCTCCCCCTAAGGTGCCTATAGGGCAAATTCCTACCTCGCATTAGGCCAGCCGCGCTAAAAACCGCGGGGTTCCAGATCCGGGAGGGGTACGACCTTGGCCGCACCTGCGGCCTCGAGCTCGTCAAGGTGGGGTTTGACCGACCTTTAGGCCAGGCCCTGGTCGAGCTCGAGGCCCTAGACCCCGCGTACAAAGCCGACCTGGAAACTCTCTGGTCCTTCGATGGCCTGGACGGCCCCAAGGAGGTGGGGGCCCCCTGGGCCCACGGCCGGGGCCATACAGGACGGGGGGTCAAAGTGGCCGTTTTGGACACCGGGATGGACCCGGCCCTCCCCCAGATCCCCGGGTACGATTTCGTGGAGAACGATACGCTCCCTCAGGACGCCTTCCCAGGCGGCCACGGGACCGGTGTAGCAGGGCTGGTCCTGGGGGTGGCCCCAGACGCGCAGATCCTTCCCCTACGGGTTTGCGACCAGACCGGCACCTGCCGCGCCAGCTGGGTGGTGGGGGGGCATGCTGGGTATTGGACCACGCCCCCCGCCCACCGTCCTCAATCTCAGCCTGGGCGGAGACACCCCAGTGGCGCTCCTGGAAAGCGTCCTGGGGCTAGCCCTCGTCAAAGGGTACCCTGTGGCTGCGGCAGCGGGGAAGCAGGGACAGTACGGAAGCCCAGCCCACTACCCTGCCGCCTTCCCCTTGGCCGGGCTGGTGGCGGTGGGGGCCCTTGACCCCGCACCTGCCACCCCCTCTGGCTGGGCCCCAGCCCTCTATAGCACCCAGGGCGCCCATCTGGACCTATCCGCCCCAGGCACCAACCTCACCTGCCTCACCCCCGGAGGGGGGATGGGCAGCTGCACCGGGACCTCCTTCGCCACCCCCTTGGTGGCAGGGGCGATGGCGGTCTGGCTCTCGGCCGATCCCAGCCTGGACCCAGTCCAGCTGGAGGCCAAGCTCAAGTCCACGGCCAGGCCACTACCCTATTCCTCGAATGCAGTGGGAACGGGAATGCTGGACCTCTCTCTCCCTGACGCCGCCGGGGTTGCCACAGATGGTCAAACAAGCGCAAAAAGGGGGCCAGGGCGCTTAGACCATCCGGCTACGAAGCCAGGAGGAGGCAAAGTCAATCAAATTAACCACCACAACGATGGCGATGACCCCGATGATCATCTGGTCGTAATGCCCAGCGTCCATTGCCCCCTTGATAAAATAGCCGATGCCCCCAGCACCCACCAGGCCCAGCACCACGGAGACCCGGAAATTGATCTCAAATCTGTACAGGGTATAGGAGACGAAAAGGGGCAAAACCTGTGGCAAGATGGCCCATCGGAGCACATTGACCCCGGCGGCCCCTGTAGCCTCCAGCGCCTCTATGGGACCCCTATCTGCGTTTTCGATGGCCTCGGAGTACAGTTTACCCAGATCCGCAAGGGAATGAATCGCCATGGCCAGGACCCCCGCAAACGGCCCAAGCCCGACCGCAGCCACAAAGACCAAGGCCAGGATAAGGGTATCCACCCCCCGGTCCACATTGTAAAAAGCCCGCATTATTGCGAAAACCACGCGCATTGGAGCGCTTCCCCGTGTGAGATTCCGGGCGGCCAGGAAGCTGGTGGGCACGGCGCAGACCGCGGCCAAAAACGTGCCCACTAAAGCGATCTCCACCGTCAGAAGCATCTCGGAAAGAACGCTTTGCAAGGGGAATATCCCCGCCTCAGGATTGGCCAAGTTGGGAGGCCAAGCCTTGTCCACAAACTGGACCAAAAAGGGCCAACCCTTGGCCAGCTTCTGAAGTTTGAACTCTGTGGCCTCGAAAGCGGGCAAAAGGGTGGAAAGCACCCCCGTCAGGATCAGGGCGGCCTTGGGATCGCCCATCTCCCAAAGGGAGGGGCGGCGCAAGAGGACCAAGCCCCCCCCCAGCATCAGGCCCGAAAGGGCGAAGATGGCCAAGGCACCGTACTGCAGCTGGCTGGGTTGAAGAAGGCGGTACCCGGCCTCGGCGGCTTCCTGGGGAAGGCCGCCCTCGAGGTCCCGCAACGAAGCAATAGGCCTTAACAGGGGCTGGCCTAGCTCCTTGAGGACAGCGTTTTTCTCGGGAAGAGAGGCATTGTATTCGGCCACCAGCTTTTCCTCTGCCCCTGGGGGAGCGGGCAGAAGAAGTTTATAATACCCGACCATCTTGGGCAGGTAAAGGTGGCCTTGGGTATTCAGCCAGGAAAAAGCCAGACCCCCCAGCCCTACCGCCAAGACCAAGGACCACCACCCCCTTTGGAAAGGCCTAAGGAGGAAAACCCCCAGGCCTACCCCTACGGCGGTTACCCCTTCCATCAGGCCATAAAGGGGAACCAGCCGCACCAGCTGGGTGGGTTGGGCCTGGGCCAGGAGGCCCAGAAGGGCAAGGCCCCCTCCTCCCAGGATCCCCGACCAGGCCGCCCACTGGGGCCGAAGGGCCAAAAGCCAAACCAGCCCCCCCAAAACGGGCACCAGGGCAAGCCAAGGGAAAACGGGGACAAGGGCCAGGAGGGTGGGATCCAAGGCATCCCGGCTAAGGAACCCCAAAGCACGGCTAAAGGGAAAGGCGAAGAAGGCCACCCCAAGGCTGAGACCTCCCCCCAGGACCAGTCGGCGCATGGAGCCCCTGGCCGTCCCCAGGAGGACCGCCAACCCTATGCTCAGGAAAAAAACGCCCAGGGGGGTCATGCCCACGTCTCCTTGCGTTCGTACACCTCGTCCACCATCTCCTCGGTAAGCTCCTCCGGCCTGCCGTCAAAAACGATCCGGCCTTTACGGAAAGCCACAATCCGCCGGGCATACCTGCAGGCCAGCTCGAGGGTGTGAATGTTGATCACCACCGTAACGCCCAGGGTCTCGTTGAACCTCTTGAGCACCCGCATCACTTCCTCTGAGAGCACAGGGTCCAGGTTGGCCGCGGGCTCATCGGCCAGGATCAGCTCCGGCTCCTGGGCCATGGCCCGGGCGATGGCCACCCGCTGCTGCTGCCCGCCGGAAAGGGTATCCACCCTCGCGGTCTCTTTAGAGGAAAGGTCCAGCCGGGCGATCTCCCTGCGGGCAATCTGGTAGTCCTGATCCGTGTAAAGGCCAAGAAGCCCCCGCCAGGCGGGTAGATACCCCAGCCGACCGTGCAGGACATTGTCCAAGACGCTCAGCCGGGGAACCAGGTTAAACTGTTGGAAAATGAAGCCCACCCGGCGGCGGTACTTTTGGAGCTCCCGTTTGGGAAGGCGGGTGATATCGGTTCCGCGAACCAGCACATGGCCCCGGCTAGGGATGAGAAGGCCATTCAGCGTGCGCAAAAACGTGCTCTTTCCCGCGCCTGAACGCCCGATGATGGCTACGAAATCCCCCTCCGGAATGACCAGGCTGACCTCGGCCAGGGCCTGAAAGGGGCCTCGCGGGGTCTGGAACACATGGGAGAGGTTGCGCACCTCGATCATGGCGCCTCACAACGCCGGCCCCCTGGATTCCAGGGGACCGGGTGGCCTCCAGGCCTACTGGCCCGCGATTCTACGGGCTTCCCGCACCACATCGTAGTCGGAATCCTTCGCGGGGACCATGTAGTCTATTCGATACAGGTTGAAAAGCAGCTTGCTCTCAGGGGTGCGGATGCGCCGGATGGCTGCGGCAATGCCCTTGGTCAGGTTGGGGTACTTGGTCAGGAATTGTTTGGATACGGTAAACGTATCCCCGGGAATGGGCCTGGTGTAGAAAATGGCGGTAATCTGAGCGGCCTCCTCTGGCTTCAAGAACTGGGTCCACGCCCCCGACTTGTTCCGGTCGTCGTTGGCGAAGGTGGCCGCGGCGTCTACAGAGCGATTGAGGACGGCTAGAACCGCCGCATCGTGCTTCCCGGCGAAGATCTGCTTGGAGAAGAACTTATCGGGGTTGATCCCGCGGGAGATCAGTGCAGCCCGTGGAAAGACATAGCCCGCCGCTGAATTTTTATCCACCCAGGCGATGGTCTTGCCCTCGAGCTGCTCGATGCGCCTGATCCCCGAGTCTTTGCGTACGATGATGGCAGACCAGTAGTAGGGGCTGTTGCCCCGGACGCTCTTAAGGAGCACCTCGGCCCCTACATCCTGATGGGCGATGACATACCCATCCGGGGGGAAGAAAGCAAAGTCCAGGTTTCCTCCCCGCATGGCCTCGATCAGGCCCCGATACTCCGTGGGGATGAAGACCTCCACCTCTATCGTCCCCTTGAACTCCTTTTCTATATAGTCCGCGATCGCCTGGGCAGCCGGACGGAGCTGGTCGGAGTTCTGGGTGGGGTTAAAGCCGATGCGCACCTTGATGGGGGCCTGTGCCAAACCAAGGGATAGGCCCAGAAGGGCCAGGACAAAAAACAGAGGCTTCCGCATACCGCGCTCAGTCTATCGCCCTGGGTCTCCTCTGACAAGCCGGACCCCACGCCACCTGGGGTCCTGCTCCACCCCCCGATTGGATCCCCCGCCCACGGCCCCAGGACGGTTCGCCCTCTTTGGGCTGGCCCACGCTATGTAGAATTCATCCATGGCCAAACCCCCTGTGAAGCTCGAAACCTGGCTGGTTGTGGCGGGCAGACCCGAGGAGGCGGGGAGCCCCTTAAACCCTCCCATTGTTCCCGCCTCCAACTTCCTCCGGGGAGCGGGGCGGACCTACGCCCGGGAAGAGGGTAACCCTACCTGGGAGGCCTTTGAGACTGTGGTGGGAGGGTTAGAAGGCGGCCGGGCCCTGGCCTTTTCCTCCGGCATGGCGGCGGCGGCCGCAGTCTTCGGCCTTCTGCCCGAGGGTTCCCTGGTGGTCCTTCCCACAGACTGCTACCAAGGGGTGGTGAGTCTGGCCAAGGAGGGGGCCTCGAGGGGACGGTGGCGGCTTGTAAGGCTTCCTTTAGAAGACACGGCCGCCTGGCAAAGGGCAGCCCGCCAAGCGGACCTCCTCTGGCTCGAGAGCATCTCCAACCCCCTTTTGCAGGTCACCGACCTCGTGGCCATCGCTCAGGCCCCTAGGAAGGCCGGGGGGCTTCTCGCTGTGGACAACACCCTGGCCACCCCTTTGAACCTCCGACCCCTCGAGCTTGGGGCTGACCTCGTGCTCCACTCCGCCACCAAACTCCTGGGGGGGCATTCCGACCTGCTCCTCGGGGCCTTGGTGGCGAGGGATGCGGGGGTTTGGACCCGGCTGAAAAAAGCCCGAACGCTCCACGGGGCCACCCCAGGGGTTCTGGAAGCCTTTTTGGCCCTAAGGGGCCTCCGCACCCTGGCGGTACGCCTAGAACGAGCGGAGCGCACCGCAGCCTTCTTGGCGGAAAAACTGGCCGCCCATCCTCAGGTGGAGCGGGTTTTCTACCCTGGGCTTCCAAGTCATCCTAGCCACGAGGTGGCCCGCCGTCTTCTTAAGGGCTACGGCACGGTGGTCTCCTTTGTGGTGCGAGGGGGAGCAGGACAGGCCGAAGAGGCCCTCGCCCGGCTCCGGCTCATCCGCCACGCCACCAGCCTGGGCGGGGTGGAGTCTACCATGGAGCGCCGGGCCAGCGTGCCCGGCCAGGAGCACCTTCCTCCTGGCCTCCTCCGCCTGAGCGTGGGCCTGGAGGCTCCGGAGGACCTTTGGACAGAACTCGAGAAAGCCCTGGGTTAAGGAGGGGCCGCCTTGCTCCCAGAGGGGAAAACGCCTCAGGCCCGGCCCGCCGTCCCCATGAGGAGGAACTTTTCCCGGATGACCTCTTTGAGGTATTCCCGCCCCTTTCCGATGATCTTCCGAGGGTCAAACTCCTTGGGGTTTTGCGTCACCACCTCCCGGATGCCCAAGGTCATGGCCAGGCGGAGGTCGGTGTCGATGTTGATCTTAGCGATGCCGTTGGGAATGGCCTTTTTGATGTCCTCGTCGTGAATGCCCGTGGCCTCTTTGAGCTCGGCCCCCGTGGCCAGAAGCCTTTCCTTAAGCCATCCGGGCACCCCACTCGCCCCGTGGAGGACCAGGGGGATATGGACCCGTCTGGCGATCTCCTCCAGGCGTTTATGGTCTATATACGGCCTTCCCTTCCCCTTGTAGGCGCCGTGGCTCGTTCCGATGGCGATGGCCAGGTAGTCGACTCCTGTAAGCTCCACAAACCGCTCGGCCTCACCAGGGTCGGTCAGAAACGCCTCCGCTTCGGAAACCTGGATGTTGTCCTCGATGCCCTGGAGCCGGCCCAGCTCCGCCTCCACGCTCACCCCTACCGCGTGGGCGGCCTCCACGCACCTTTTCGTCTCGGCCACGTTCTCCTCAAAGGGGTGGTGGGAGGCATCGATCATTACGCTGGTGAAGCCCGCCCGGATGGCCTGCATCACCATCTTGAAGTCGGCCCCGTGGTCCAGGTGGAGGGCCACGGGCACCCTGACCCGGCTCGCCATGTCCTTGACCAAGTTGGCCAGGTTTTCCATCCCCGCATACTTCCTCGCCCCATCCGAGATCTGGATGAAGACCGGGGCCCGCATCTCCTCCGCCACCTCGAGGATGGCCTGGGTGATCTCGAGGTTGTTCGTATTGAAACTGGGAACGGCATACCCTTCCCGCCTCGCCTTGTCCAGGATTTCCTTACCCACGACCAAAGGCATGGACCACCTCCTTAAGCCGCTTCAGGTTTTCGGCCACCGGTCGCTCGTTGAACAGCGCACTGCCCGCCACCACCACGTCCGCCCCCCCCTGGAGGACCAAAGGGAGGGTCTTCTCGTTCACCCCCCCGTCCACCTCCACCAGGCAGGCCGGGTTCAGCCGGTCCCGCATCTCTTTAAGCGCCTTGAGTCGCGCGGTGGAAGAGGGGATGTACCTCTGCCCTCCGAACCCCGGGTTCACGCTCATGAGAAGGGCCAGGTCCAACTCAGGCAGGAGGGGCTCAAAAGCCTCCAGGGGTGTCCCAGGGTTAACGGCCAGCCCCGCCTTCTTCCCCAGCTCCCTGACCTGCTGAACCCCCCGGTGGGGGTGGTAGGTGGCCTCCACGTGGATGGTAATCCAGTCCGCCCCCGCCATGGCGAAGTCCTTGAGGTACCGCTCAGGCTCCACGATCATCAGGTGGACGTCCAGGGGCAAGGAGGTCACCCGGCGCACCGCCTCCACCACCAGAGGGCCGAAGGTGAGGTTGGGAACAAACCGCCCATCCATCACGTCCAGGTGGATCCAGTCCACCCCCGCCTCCTCCGCCTCGCGGATAGCCTCGCCCAGACGGGCAAAGTCCACGGTGAGGACGGAGGGGGCGAAGAGGGGTTTAGGCATAGTGAAGCACTCCCTTCTGGATGGCCAGCTCCCGCATCTTGACCAAATAATACGCGATGATGAGCTGGGTGAGGGCCAGGGGGTAACTCTGCCCGGCCTTGTCCCAGAAGGTGCCGATGTACTCTGGGTTGAACTGCTCCGCGTGAGGCCCCAGGTGTTCCCAGATGACCCGCTCCAGGGCCTGGGCCTTCTCCGCACTCACATTCCCAGTGATGTCCAAAACATCCGCGTTTTTGCGGGCCTCGAGACGGAGAAGAGCCTCCTCCTCGTCCGCCAGGTGGAGGACCTCCGTAAGGTCGAGCTTGGGCAGGGTGCGCCGAAGGGCGATGCGAACGTTGAGGGTACTGGGGTTTTCCGGATCATACCCTGGTGGGCGGTAGAAGCGGACCACGATGTCCGCATGCTCCTTCTGGGGCCAGATGAACGCCTGGGAGTCGGGCATACGGCGCTCGATGTCCGCCACCACTTGCTCCGGTGTGTAGCCCCGTTTGGCCACGTCCCGCCTGATCTTCCACTCCCGCCTCAGCTCCTCCTCAGGGTCCAGGTAAACCTTAAGGTGGTAACGGCTCCTGAGCTCGAGGGTATACAGGGTCAGGAGGCCCTCCAGAATCACCACTCGAGGGATCAGACGGCCCATCTCCTCCACCGCTTTGGGTGGGGGAATGTAGACTGGAGGGTCAAAAGTGCCCGTGGAATGGTTGTAAACGGGTTTCAGAATGGGCTCTCCCTGGGCCAGAAGCCGGACGTGCTGCTCCAGGATGTCCAGGTAGTTGCACTCCGGATTCAAAGGGGTAATGCCTAAGGCGGCCCGCTGCTTCCGGTCGTACTTATGGTAGTCGTCCACGCAGATCTGCGTGGTCCTTTCCACACCCAAAAGCCGGGCGATCCCACTGGAGATGGTGGTCTTCCCTGCTCCCGAGTCCCCGGCGATGCCCAGCATAAACGGCCTATTGGGCATGCTTTCCTCCTTCCTCCGGCAAGGGGGTGCGGAAGACGCTGCTTTGGTAGATGTCGTCCGCGGCAATGCGCCTTAGGTCCTCCGCTGAAACCTGGCCCCCCTTGGTAAAAAGCCGGTAGGCCTGCCGGAGCTTGAACCGGTCTATCGCGTTGCGGACGCTCCGAGCGTTGGCAAAACCAGGCAGGCGCATCCTCCTTTGCAAATACTCCCGGAAAGCCTGGAGCGCCGCCTCGTCCATCTCGTAGTTCTGAGCCTGGAGCATGAGTTTGGCGATTTCGATGAGTTCCTCCAGGGTGTAGTCGGGAAACTCGATGTGATGGGCGATCCGGGAGCGCATCCCTGGATTGAGCTGGAAGAACTGATCCATCCGGTCCTTGTACCCGGCCAGGATCACCACCAGGTCCTCCCTTTGGTTCTCCATGACCTGGAGGAGGATCTCGATCGTCTCCTGGCCGTAGTCCCGCTCGTTCTCCGCCCGGTAGAGGCTGTAGGCCTCGTCAATGAATAAAACCCCGCCCATGGCCCGCTTCAACACCTCCTTGGTCTTGGGAGCGGTGTGGCCGATGTACTGCCCCACCAGGTCATCCCGGCTGGCCACCACCAGGTGCTCCCTCCGGATGTACCCCAGGCGGTGCAAAATGGTAGCCATGCGCATGGCCACGGTGGTCTTCCCGGTACCCGGAGAACCGGTGAAAGCCATGTGGAGGACGGGCCTCTCCGCCACCAGACCCAGGGTTTGGCGCAGCCTCGAGACGACCAGGTAGGCAGCGATCTCCCGGATGCGCTGTTTTACCGGCCTAAGCCCCACAAGCTCCCGGTCCAGCCGGTCCAGGACCTCGGTGACCTGGCTTTCCTGCATGAGCTGGCTGAGGTCGGCCACGGGCGGGGTCATGGACTACTCCTCCTGGTAGCGTCGTCCGGAAGGCCTCATGGTCACGTAGGGCTCGAGGGTGTACCTGAGCCTCCGGCCGTCCGAGTAGAGCTGGCGGTGGAGCCGGAAACCGGGCTCCTCGGCCTTGGGCCGGTGGGCGATGAAGGAGACCCGTTGGGCCTGCCACATGGGCGAGGGGTCGTAGCCGTTGATCTTGATGTAGTGGTTGGGGAAGGCCTCCCGGCACTTCTGGAACTCGTACATGGCGGGCGCGGGGTCTTCCAGGTCAAACATGGGCAGGCCCCACATGTTCCAGTAGACGTTGTAGGGGCTCGGGTCGTCCGTATACTCGATAGAAACCGCCCAGCCGTTCTTAATGATGTACTCGATCTGAAGCCGAATCTCCTCGTCCGTTAGGTCAGGAAGGTAGGAAAAGGTCCCTTGGGTAATCCGCATCTTAGACCTCCTTTCATCTCGTGGGGGTGGGAAGGACATCCGGGGTGTCGGTGGAGGCGAAGTCAAAGGTCACCGCACCCCAGGTCTCCAGGGCCATGGCCAGGGCGGGGCTGTGCTGGGCCGCTTTTTTCAGGATCTCCGGGCCTTCCGCCAGGATGTCCCGGCCCTCGTTCCGGGCCTTGACCATGGCCTCCAGGGCCACCCGGTTCGCCGTGGCGCCCGCCTGAATGCCCATGGGGTGGCCAATGGTACCCCCGCCGAACTGCAAGACGACATCCTCCCCAAGGAGGTGCAAAAGGAGGTGCATCTGCCCCGCGTGGATACCCCCTGAGGCCACGGGCATCACCGCGGGCAGGTAGGCCCAGTCCTGCTCGAAGTAGATCCCCTTGACCGGGTCTGGGTAGTTGTGCTGTTCCCTCAGGATGGCATAGTACCCCTGGGTCAGGTTAGGGTCTCCCTCCAGTTTCCCCACGATCGTACCCGCATGGATATGGTCCACCCCCAGCATCCGCATCCACTTGGCCAGGACGCGGAAGTTGATCCCGTGGTTCTTCTGCCGGGTAAAGGTGGCGTGGCTGGCCCGGTGGAGGTGCAGGATCATGCCGTTTCTGTGGCACCAGTTGGAAACGCTCTGAAGCGCGGTGTATCCCATGGTAAGGTCCACCATGACGATGATGGAACCGATCTCCTTGGCGAACTCGAGGCGCTCATACACCTGCTCCATGTCCGGGGCGGTGACGTTCATGTAATGCCCCTTCCGTTCCCCGGTGGCCTCCTCCGCCTTCATCACCGCCTCCTGGGCGTAGAGGAAGCGGTCCCGCCAGCGCATGAAGGCCTGGGAGTTGATGTTCTCATCGTCCTTGGTGAAGTCCAGCCCCCCCGCAAGCGCCTCGTAGACCACCCGGCCGTAGTTCCGCCCCGAAAGGCCTAGCTTGGGCTTGACCGTGGCCCCAAGGAGAGGCCGGCCGTACTTGTTGAGCATGTCCCGCTCCACCGGGATGCCGTGGGGGGCCCCTTTGAAGGTCTTGAGGTAGGCCACCGGGATGCGGAGGTCCTCGAGGCGGAGCGCCCGGAGCGCCTTAAACCCGAAGACGTTCCCGATGATGCTGGAGGTCATGTTGGCGATGGAGCCCTCCTCAAAAAGGGCCAGGTCGTAAGCGATCCAGGCGAAGTACTGCTCGGGGTTCCCAGGGACAGGCTCCACCCGGTAAGCCTTGGCCCGGTACCGGTCCAGATAGGTGAGCCGGTCGGTCCAGACCACCGTCCAGGTGGCGGTGCTGGACTCTCCCGCCACCGCGGCCGCCGCCTCCTCCGGCTCCACCCCAGGCTGGGGCGTAACCCGGAAAAGGGCCAGGACGTCCGTATCCTTGGGTTCGTAATCGGGGTCGTAGTACCCCATCACCTTGTACTCCACCACGCCGCCCTTTTTGTAGATCTCCTTCTTGCTCGCCATATCTCCTCCCTCGCGGGCCTAGTAGGGCACCGCGCTGATGGCCCTAAGCTTCTCCATCCGGTGCCAGGCCTCCACCCGCCGCAAGGTGCGGGTCTCGCCCCGGAGGAGAAGGCTTTCCGTTCTGGCCAGCCCTCCCTCGTACCGGACCCCCTTTAAAAAGGGGCCATCCGTGATGCCGGTCGCCGCAAAATGGGTATCGTCCCAGGCGCAGAGCTCCTCGAGGGTATAGACCCTTTCGAGGCTGTACCCCGCGTGGATCAGATTCCACTTCTCCTCCTCACCCTGGGGGTCCAGGCGCATCTGCATCCCACCCCCCAGGGCCCGGACCGCCACCGCCGCGATCACCCCCTCTGGGGTCCCCCCGGTGCCCATGAGCACATCCACGCCGGTGCCGGGCAGGACCGCGGCCAAGGCACCCGCCACGTCCCCATCCGTTTGGAGCGTAATGCGGGCCCCGGCGGCACGGATCTCCTCGATAAGCGCCTGATGGCGGGGCTTATCCAAGACAAAGACCGTCAGCTCACGCACCGGCTTCCTCAAGGCCTTAGCGATTTCCTTTAAGTTTTCCGTGGGGCTACGGGCAAGATCAATCGCCTCCTTGGCCTCAGGGGGCACCACCAGCTTGGCCGCATAAAAGCCCGGCCCCGGGTTAAAAAGGGTGCCTTTGGGGGCAGCGGCGATCACGCTGATGGCCCCGGGCCGGCCTAAGGCCAGAAGCCGGGTCCCTTCCACCGGGTCCACCGCCAGGTCCATCTCCACCCCTCCCGTTCCCACCTCCTCACCGTTGTAGAGCATGGGGGCCTGGTCCTTTTCCCCCTCTCCAATGACCACCCGGCCCCGGAAGGGCACGGTGTTCAGAAGGAGGCGCATGGCCTCCACCGCCGCCCGGTCCCCCTCCTCCTTGTTGCCCAGCCCCACCCAGCGGGCCGCCGCCAAAGCGGCGGCTTCGGTGGCCCGCATCAGGTCCAAAGCCAGGTTGCGCGTGGGCGGTACCGTAGGCATGCCTCGAGGGTAGGGGGGATAACCCATTATTGCAATCATATGGGTAGGCATGTATCATAAGTTCATGTTTAAAGAGGGACGGATGCGGCTTCCTAATCCGGCTGCGCTCCGGGTCTTTGTGGCGGTGGTGGAAGAAGGTGGGGTGGGCCGGGCGGCGCTGAGCCTGGGCATCACCCAGCCCGCGGTAAGCCAGTACATCCGGGCTTTAGAGGAACAGGTGGGCCATCCCCTTTTTGAGCGCCGGGGGCGGAGCCTGGTCCTTTCCCGGGTGGGCGAAGCCCTTCTTCCGGAGGCCAGGCGGGTGGTACAGGCCCTGGAGGAGTTCCAGCTGGTGGCCCGGGCCTGGGACCGCCTGGAAACCGGCCAGGTGATGCTGGGGGCGGCCACCACCATGGCCACCTACGTGGTGCCCACCTTCCTCGCCCAGTTTCACCAGGCCCACCCTGGGGTGAGGGTGCACTTGGAAAGCGGGAGCTCAGAACGCCTGGCCGAACGGCTCCGGCTCGGGGAGCTGGAACTTGCCGTTCTGGAAGGGGTGGAGCACTGGGAGGGGTATGTGCGGCACCTCTTCTACGAGGATGAGCTGGTCCTTATCGTCCCCCCGGACCACCCCTGGGCGTCCTGGGAGGAGATCCCTCCGGAATGGCTGGCCCGGGAAAGCCTTGTGGTGCGCAAACCCGGATCCATGACCTGGCGGGTTCTGGAACGAGCCTTTGAGCAGGCGGGTTTAGAGATCACCCCCGCCTTCTACACGGACAACAATGAGGTGACCAAGCGCCTGGTCATGGCGGGCGCAGGGGTCGGGATCGTGAGCCGGGTGGTCATCCAGCCCAACCTGAAGGTGGGCAACCTCAAAGCCCTCCGCCTCGGCCCCCCGGTGGGAGAGTTGCGGCGCTACTTCTGGCTCACCCATCCCAAGACGCTTTCCAACCCCGCCGCGGAGGCCCTGGTCCAACTCATGCTCTAGCCCGGACCAGCCGGATGGCCCAGGCAAAGGCCAAAACGCTTACGGCTAGGACGAAAAGCTCAGCCAAACGTTTAAAAAGGCCGGGTCCTTGAGGTCGACCTTGTGCACCGACTCCGCGGTGATGACCAGCATCCGCCGCACGGCCGCGATGATACCGATCAGGAGAAAGGGCTCGGCCTGCAAGCCCCCCTCCCGGGCGAAACGGACCAGGGTATAGAGGATCTCGGCCAGCATCAAGGCCAGAAGAATCCGGTCCAGAAGCCCCACCGCGGCAGCCACATACCCTCTTTGTAGAAGAGCCCGTACCCCGTCCCACAGGGTGGATCCTAGAAGAAGAACCGCCCCCAAGGCGATGAGGAACCCCGCAAAGAGATAGATCGCCGTTTCCGTGGCTTGGAGTATTCGGTATGTATTCCGCCGCATGGGGTCAGTCTACCCGCAAAGCTAGTCCACGTCGTTGACAAAGTCAAACTCCCCGTTTTCCTCCAGGAACTTCTTCATCTCGTAAGGCGTACGAAGGGCAGAGGCTTCCGCCACGGGGCCCTCCATCCAGTGGGGCTGGGCCTGGGGGGGTGGGGTCTGGGCCCAGTAAAAGTAGTAGAGCGCCCAGTAGCCGTGCTCATCCTGGAGAATGACCGCATCCCCATACCCGTCCTCCAAGACCCTGACCGCCATCTTCCGCGCCTCCTGGTAGGGCATCTCGTCGTACTCCATCCTCCACCTCCTCACTTGGACTCGTTGATGAATACGGTATACCCGTTCCGCTCCAGCCATTTCACCTGGTCAAAGGGGTCCCGGAAGTCCGGCTCGGCCTTGGGCCCCTCCACGAAATCGGGCTCCTCCTCGGGGTCTGGGGCCTTCCGCCCGTAAAGGCCGAAGAAGAAGTACAGGGCATAATACCCCTCTTCCCGCTTCAGGATCAAAGCCTCCCCCATTCCGTCCACTAAAATCCGCTCCGCCTTTTCCTCCGCCTCCTTATAGCTCAGCACCCCTCCACCTCCACCAAAAAGTCCGTGGTCAGCCGGTCCTGGGCCATGGGCCGGAAGACCCGGTTGGCAAACTCCACGTGCAGGGGATGCTCCCGGTAGACCTCCACCACCTCAGGGCCGGAAAAAGCAACCGAAAGCCAGTACCGGTACCGGGCGTTCGGGGAAAGGGCCTCCCCAAAGCAAAGCCCCCTGACCCCCGGGATCTTGAGGAGAACGGAGCGGGCCTCCTCCACCATCCTCCTGACCTCCTCAGGGCTTGCCTCCGCATTGAAGAGGATCAGATGCTGGACCATCCTCTCACCTCCTCCAGATAGGCGAGGTCCACCACCTTCCTTTCCCCCTGTCCGGGCCCCCTGTAGACCAAAGCAGGGGCCTCGGGCTCACCTAGGTGCTCCAAAACCGCCTGGGCCTCAGAGAAGTCCTGATCCAGGGTGTAAAGGCTGGGGGTGATGAGGGTGGGTATGCCCACACCCCGGGCGGAAAGAAGGCCGTTTCGGGAGTCCTCCACCGCCAGGACCTCCTCTGGGGAAAGGCTTAGCCGCTCCAGGGCCAGGCGGTAGATGGCGGGATCGGGCTTCTTCCTGGGCACGATGCCCCCTGCCAGGATCAGGTTAAATCGGAGGCTCCAGCCCAGGCCCTCGAGGAAGGCCTCCACGTTCTCCGGACTGGTAGTGGTGGCAAGGCCCAAAGTGAGCCCTGCCTCCTCCGCCTCCCTAAGAAGCCTTAGGACCCCTGGCCGGAGGGGCAGACCCTCCCGCACGAACTGGGCGAAGAGCTCGTTTTTGCGCCGGTGGATGCGGGCGATCTCTTCATCCGAAAGCCGTGGGCAGGGGGGACAGGTTTCCAGGAAGTGCCGGATCCGCTCCCTACCTCCTGTGACCCAGAGGAGTTCCTTGTAGGTGGGCTGGTCCCAGAAGAAGGGAAGGCCCGCCTCCAAAAAGGCCTGGTTGAAGGCCGCCCGGTGGGCCTCCTCCGTCTCCGCCAGGGTGCCGTCCAGGTCGAAAAGGAGCGCCCTCAGCCCCACCATAACCTCATCCTCGAGGCCGCCAGGCGTTTGAGCGCCTCCTTGACCCCTGCCATAAGACCCAGGTAATCCTCCCCTGCCCCCCCTCGGAGCGCCCGGGCCGCCTCGAGGGCCAGCTCGGCATAGAGGTTGATCTTGCGAATGCCCCCCGCGATCAGGGCCCGGTATTCCTCTGGCCTAAGCCCCGAGGCCCCGTGAAGGACCAGAGGGACGGGGATTTGGGAAAGCTCCTTCAGTAGCAGAAGGTTAAGCCGGACGGGCCCCTTGTAAAGGCCGTGCCGGGTCCCGATGCTCACCGCTAAAGCATCCACCCCTGTGGCCTCGTAAAACCGCTGGGCCTCCTGGGGGTCGGTGTACTGGGGGGCCTCCTCTCCCCCTTTGCCCGGGCCGTACTGGCCAGGCACTACCCCCACCTCCCCCTCCACCCCCGCTCCATAGGCCCGGGCCAGCTGGACGGTGAGCTGGGTAAGCCGTATGTTCTCCTCCAGGGGCAAGTGGCTTCCGTCCAGCATCACCCCGGTAAAGCTCAAGCGGAGGGCCCGGGCCACCTCCTCGAGGCTCTCCCCATGGTCCAGGTGGAGGGCCACGGGAACGCGGACCGAGTCGGCCAGGTGGCGAAGCCCCGGGGCCAGGGCCCCCATGGGAGGCCCCCCCAGATGGGGGGCAACGCTCAGGATCACCGGAAGGTCTAGGCCCTCCGCCGCCTCTAAGACCGCCTCGGCCCACTCCAGGCCTACCACGTCAAACGCCCCCACCGCGCGCCCTTTGGGGGGAAGCACCTCCTGAAGCGGCTTCAGCATCACCCCCTCCCGAAGACCACACCCCCGTCCCGGTACCCGGTGCGCACCGGAACCGCCTTGTGAACGTCCACCTGGGCGCAAAGGACTACATCCTCCCCGAGGCCCACCCTGTCCAAAGCCTTTGCCGCCTCTGAGGCCTGGAGAACCGCCAGGGGGTCGTTTTCGGCAAGAAAGAGGGCGAGGTGGGCGGTCTCCCCTTCCGCCCGGAAACCCAGCTCCATAAGCCGCCTTCCGATGACCCCCGCGGTGTAGAGGTCGTCCAGCCCCATCTCCCCTTCCTTGCCCGCGCAGACCAGGGTCACCTCCTCCCCCAAAAGGGCGGCCTTCTCCGCCACCGCCCGGGCGTTTTGCAAGGAACCCAGAAGGAGCGCCTGGGCCGTCCGGGCCGCGTGGACGGCCCGGGTGCCGTTGGTGGTGGCCATGACCACCCGCCGGCCCCGGACCCGGAAAGCCTCTTGAGGGGAGTTTCCCAGGTCAAACCCTTCGGGCCTGAGCCCCCCCCTCTCCCCGGCCAGCACCTCTCCCGGAAGGCGGAGGGCCCGGGCCTGGTCCAGGCTCTTTGCAAGGACGAGGTCCAAGGCCCCGGCCTCGAGGAAGGCCCCTGCGGTGGTGGTGGCCCGGATGACATCGATGACCACCGCCACCCCCTCGTACGGTCCTTTAGGAAGGGGGTCCACGCGAAAAACCCGGTCTTTTAGGATGCGGTCTCCACCCATCACGCCCTACTCCAGGGTAAGGGGTGGATTTATTAAGTTCAATGCGCTCCTTCAGGCGTGAGCATAAAGCATATGTTAATAAAGCAGGCCGCGCCCGCCCCCCTCCCCCATCCGCGCCAAAACCGGGTACCCTAGTACAAGGCATGGACCCTCAGCGGATTCGCAACTTCTCCATCATCGCCCACGTGGACCACGGCAAGTCCACCCTGGCCGACCGCATCCTCCAGATGACCCATGCGGTCAGCGAGCGGGAGATGCGGGAACAGTTTCTGGACTCTTTGGAGCTGGAAAGGGAACGGGGCATCACCATCAAGGCCAGTGCGGTCCGGGTCTTTTACGAAGCGGAAGACAAGGAGACCTACGTCCTCAACCTGATCGACACCCCCGGGCACGTGGACTTCGCCTACGAGGTCTCCCGCGCCTTGGCGGCGGTGGAGGGGGTGCTTTTAGTGGTAGACGCAACCCAGGGGGTGGAGGCCCAGACCATCGCCAACTTCTATCTGGCCCTGGAACACAACCACGTGATCATCCCGGTCATCAACAAGATCGACCTTCCCAACGCCCGGCCCCTCGAGGTGGCCATGGAGGTGGAGGAGGTCTTGGGCCTCCCCGCGGACGAGGCCATCTTCGCCAGCGGAAAGACGGGGGAAGGGGTTAAAGAGATCCTCGAGGCCATCGTCCAGCGCATCCCCCCCCCAAAAGGGAATCCAGAGGCCCCCCTGAAGGCCTTGATCTTTGACTCCATCTACGATCCCTACCAGGGGGTGATCCCTTACCTCCGCCTCTTTGAGGGAAGGGTCAGGCCCGGGGACCGGATCCGCATCTGGTCCACGGGAAAAGAGTTTACCGTGGACCGGGTGGGGGTCTTCCGCCCTGGGGGGCTGGAGGCCACCGCTTTTCTCGAGGCGGGGGAGGTGGGGTGGCTCACCGCCGCCATCCGGGACATCCACGACGTCCAGGTGGGGGACACCCTGACCCTGGCCGACCGGCCCACGGACGCCCCCTACCCTGGCTTCCGCCCCGCCAAGCCCGTCGTCTTCGCGGGGCTTTACCCGGTGGACTCCGCCGAGTATGGCCGCCTCCGGGAGGCCTTGGAAAAGCTCAAGCTCAACGATGCCGCGCTCTTCTTTGAACCCGAGACCTCAGAGGCCTTAGGTTTTGGCTTCCGGTGCGGTTTCCTCGGGCTTTTGCACGCGGAGATCGTCCAGGAGAGGCTGGAGCGGGAGTTCGGCCTGGACCTCATCGCCACCGCCCCCAGCGTGGTCTACAAGGTGCGGCTTAAAAGCGGAGAGGAGGTGGAGATCCATAACCCCGCCGACCTCCCCGACCCCACCCGGATCGAGGAGATCCTCGAGCCCTATGTCCAGCTCACCCTCTACACCCCCGAGGAGTACGTGGGGGGGATCATGCAGCTCGTCCAGGAAAAGCGGGGACGGATGCAGGGCATGAACTACCTCCCAGGCCGACGGGTGGAGCTCGTGTACGAGGTTCCCTTCGGGGAAATCCTGTACGATTTTCACGATCGCCTGAAAAGCCTCTCCCGGGGGTACGCCTCCATGGATTACGAACAGATCGGCTACCGGCCGGGGGATCTGGTCAAGGTGACCCTACTGGTCCACGGGGAGCCGGTGGATGCCCTGGCCTTCGTGGCCCACCGGGAAAAGGCCTACTCGATCGCCCGGGCCCTGGTGGACAAGCTGGCGGAGGTCATCCCCAGGCAACAGTTTGAGGTGCCCATCCAGGCGGCCATCGGGGGCAAGGTCATCGCCCGGGCCACGGTGCGCGCCCTCAGAAAGGACGTCCTCGCCAAGTGCTACGGGGGGGATGTGAGTCGGAAGAAGAAGCTCCTGGAAAAGCAGAAGGAGGGCAAGAAGCGGCTCAAGGCCATCGGAAAGGTGGAGGTCCCCCAGGAGGCCTTTTTAGCCGTGCTCTCCGCGGGTCGGGATGAGTCTTAAGGCAAGGCTGGCCCTGGTCATCGCCCTGCTCGCCTTCCTCCCCAACCTGGTTCTGGCCCTCTTTGTGGGGGCGGCCTCCACGGCCTTTTGGACCTGGCTCCTCCTTCTGGCCCTTCTTTCCGCTTTGGTGGGGATCTTTCTCGCCCAGGCCCTCCTTCACCCCCTCGAGGAACTCACCCGGGCGGTGGCCCACCTCAAGGGCCGTCCCCCCGCAGAGCTTTCCCTCCCCCGGCCCAAGGCAGAGGTCCCAGGGGAGATCCAGCTTTTGAGGAAGCAGATAGAGGCCCTTTTAGAAAGGCTCAAAGCCCACGACCGGGAACGGGAGGCCTTCTACGCCGCCTTGGCCCACGACCTCAAGACCCCTCTTCTTTCCGCCATCCGGGTCCTGGCCTATCTCCAAAAGACCGATGCGCTTGGGAAGGAGGGCCGGCTAACCCTCCTTATGGAGCTGGAAAAGGAGCTTTCCCGGGCCTTGGGGCTTCTGGAAAACCTCCTCGCCTTAAGCCGCCTCGAGGCCCGCTCGGTAAGGACGGAGACCGTCAACCTCCGGCCCCTTTTGGAGGACCTCTCCCTCCGCTACCAGGATCAGATCCGGAAGCGAGGCCTGAGCCTCATCCTTTCCGGCTCGGGAACGGCCCGGGCGGATCGGTGGCTTCTGGAAAGGGCCCTGGTGAACCTCTTGGAAAACGCCCTCCGACATGCAAGAAGCCTGGTGGAGGTCCGCCTCCTCCCAGGGCGGGTGGAGGTGGAGGACGACGGGCCCGGCCTCGAGGCCCCCCTGGAAGCCCTGGTCCAGCCCTTTCTTTCCATCGGCGCCCATCGGGGCCAGGCGGGGCTCGGCCTCTACACCGTGGCCCAGGTGGCCCAGGCCCACGGGGGCAGGCTGGAAGCCTGCCGCGGAAGCCTGGGTGGAGCCTGCTTCCGGCTTGTTATCCCTCCATGACCGGGGGAAGCATCCGCACCCAAAGGATGTAGGAGAGGTAGGCCAGGTAGTCCAAAGCGGGTTTGGAAAGGGCCCGGTCCAGCTCAATGCTCATCATGGCCTCCGCACCCCGTTTCTTGCGGCTGACGGTGAGGTAGGCGATGTTGACCTCGTCGTCCGCGATGACCCGGGCCACCCGGGCCACCACCCCCGGGGTGTCCACGTTCTTCACCACCAGGGTGGGGGCCTGTCCGGTAATCCGGACCTCAAACCCCTCCAGGTCAAAGACCCGGACCACCCCACCCCCTAGGGAGCTCCCCGTGACCACCACCCGCTCCTTCTCCCCCTCCAAGGCAATGCGCACGGTGTTGGGGTGGACCTCCCCCAGCTCCACGTCCTTGAAGGCCACCTCGAGGCCCTCCTCCTGTGCGTACCTCAGGCTCTCCTTTAGCCTTGGATCGTCGGGCTTGAAGCCCAAGACCCCTGCCACCAGGGCCAGGTGGGTCCCGTGCCCCGCCCCCGTCTTGGCGAAGGAGCCATGGAGGCCGAACTCCGCCTTCAAGGGCTTCTCCCCGAGAAGATGCCGGGCCAGAAGGGCGATGCGGCAGGCCCCGGCGGTGTGGCTGGAGGAGGGCCCTATCATGACCGGTCCAATGATGTCCAAAAGACCCATGGTACTAGAATAAGCCCATGCGGCTTTTGCTTTTGCTTCTGGCCTTTTACGCCCTTGGCTTCGCCCAGACCCTCCTCCTCCCCAAGGAGGCCCAGGTGGGCCAGGAGGTCTTCCTGGAAGGAAAGGGGCTTCCCGCGGGGGAGTACCCTTTGGTGGTGGAAGGCCCCAAGGGGCTTCAGACCACCGTGCGGACCCAGGAAGGGGGCTTCCGCATCCCCTTTACCCCGGAGGCCCCGGGGTCGTACCGGGTCCGGCTCCTTCTGCCCGTAGGGGCGCTGGAGGGCCGTTTTGACGTCGTCCAACCCGGCCCTCCCCCGGAGCCCCAACTGACCGAGGAAGGCCTGGTCTACCGCGGTCTGCACCTGAGCCTGCCCAAGGCGGAGTGGAAAGGGCCCGTCCTCTGGGGGGACAAGGTCCTTTTGGCCGCGGGAAGCCTGGTCTTGGAGGTCCTCCCCACGGGCGAGGTGCGCTACCACTTCGCCCCAGGCCCAGTCCAGGCCCTGAGGCCGGGGGAGGTGGTCCTGCCAGGCGACCGGGTCCTTCCCATCCCCCTGCCCTTTATCCCCTTTTCCGGGGAGGAGAAGGACCTCGAGGCGCTCAAACCCCTCCTTATGGCCCTGAACCCCCCGAGGCCCTGGCCCTACTGGGCCTACTGGACCCAGGACCCCCTCGACCTCAGCGAAGAGGACCTCAAGGCCTACGGGGAGGACCTCTACCGGCGGGGCCACCGGCCGGAGCTTTTCTTTAGCCAGAAGCCCATTCAGGCCTGGAAGGAGGCGGCCTTGACCCACCTCAAGGACCGACCCGAGGCGGCCATCCGCCTGACCGAGGCCCTCCTCCGCTACACCCCCCTTTTCCCCGGCTCCCTCACCTTTTTTAAAACCGTGGCCCGGACGCTGGAGGCCCAAGGGCGGCCTGACCTCGCCCTAAGCATCCGGGAACGGACCAAGATGGTGAAGACCTGGGGGCTGCCCAGCCTCGAGGGCCTTCTGTTCTGGACAAAGGTCCTCTTTCTAAGCTACGGCGTGCTCTTTCTCTACCTCTTCCTGGCCTATCTTCCTGCACAAAAGGCCCACCTCGCCCCCATTGGAGGGTTCTTCCTGGGGTTTTTCCGCCATCCCCTGATCCGGCTTCGCCACCTCCACCTGGCCTACGCCACCTTTGGGGAGAAGCTGCTGATTTTCCTTCTTTTCCTCTTAGGCCTTTCGGGGCTGGTTCTGTACAGCCTGGACGCCAAGCTCCGCCCCCTCCTCACCGAAGGCCCCCTGGCCCAGGGCACCTTAAGGAGCGAGGAGGTGAGGGACTGGCTCGCCACCCGGCCCAAAACCCCCTTCACCGCAGCCCTCCTCGGCTACAGTCTCCTTCCGGAAAACCCCAAGGAGGCCAGCCGCCTTCTCCAAGAGGCCCCTCCCTTTCCCTTCGTCCTCGCCTTGGGCTCTGGGGAAAGCCTGGCCGAGGCCTACCGGAAAGCCCCTCTGATGGGGCCGGTGCGCTCGAGCCTCCACCTGGGGGAGGACGCCTGGGGGGCCCGGGAGCCGGCCCCCAGCCAGCGGACCCTCTACGGGATCTTGCTCCTGGCCGAACTCTTTTCCTTCCAGGACGACTTCCTTAAAAGCTTCGCGGCGCTTCCCCTTCCTTTTTCCCCTTTAGGCCGGGTCCTTTTGGGCCTTGCGGTCTTCCTCCTTCTCCTCTATCACCTTTTCACCTTCTTCCTCCCAAGGCCTAAAGGGCCCTTCTTTCCACCCTTCCTCCTCAAGGTCCTTGTCCCGGGAAGCCTGGCCTTCGCCTCCGGCTGGGGGGTGGTGCTTCTTTTGCTGGCCGCCTACGGGGCCTTGGTCTTTTCCCAGACCCCCTGGCCCCTCCTTGCGGCCTACGCCCTTCACGCCCTAAGCCTTCTTTTCAGCCGGAGGGGCGGATGATCCTGCCTCCCATCCCCACCCCATTCGACCGGAAAGGCCGGCTGGATACCGGGGCCTTCCGGGAGCTGGCCGGGGCTTTGGAACCCCTGGTGGACGGTCTTCTCATCTACGGTTCCAACGGAGAGGGGGTCCACCTCTTTCCTGAGGAAAGGCGGCTGGGCCTTTCCGCTTTAAACCCCCAAAAACCCTTTCTCGTGGGCCTGATGGAGGAAACCCTCCCCCAGGCGGAAAGGGCGCTGGAGGAAGCCAGGGAACGGGGAGCCATGGGCCTTCTGGTCACCCCGCCCCGGTACTACCATGCGAGCCTCGGGGAAAGGCTAATCGCCTACTACGAGGCCTTGGCCCAGCGGATGCCCATCTGGCTTTACCATGTCCCCCAAAACACCAAAGTGGACCTCCCCCTTGCCGCGGTGAAGGCCCTGGCCGTCCACAAGGGGGTGGTGGGGGTCAAGGACTCGAGCGGGGACTTAAGCCGCTTCGCCTTCTACCAGGCAGAAGGCCTCGCCCTTAGGGTCTACACCGGACACGCCCCCACCTTTTTGGGGGCCTTGGCCTTGGGAGCGGAAGGGGGCATTCTGGCCGCGGCCAACCTCGCCCCCAGGGCCTACCGAGCCCTCCTCCAAGCCTTCCGTGAGGGGCGGTTCACAGAGGCCCAGGCCCGGCAGAAAAGCCTCTACCCCCTGGGTAGCCTTCTCGCCCAAGGGGGGGTGCCCCTTCTTAAGCAGGCCCTGCGCCACCTCGGCCTCCCTGCGGGCTACCCCCGCCCCCCTTATCCCGCGGAAAGCCCCTTGTGGCCGAGGTTCCTTCCGGTTCTAGAAGGGCTTAAGGAGGAGGGATGGGTGCTTTAAGGGCCTTCCCTCTTACCCTCCTTCTTTCCGCCTGCGTTTTTCAGCTGCCCCGCCCTCCGGAGGTGGGCCTGGAAGGGGTGGAGGTCCTCGGCCTCTCCCTTTTAACGGAGCCCACGCTGCACCTACGCGTAGGCCTTCGCTTCCAAAACCCCAACCCCTATCCCCTGCCCCTCGAGGCGGTGGGGGCCAGCCTGGTTTTGGAAGGGCTGGAGGTGCCCTTGCCGCTTACCCTCCCCCCAGGACAGAGCACCGCCACCCTCCCTTTAGACCTGCCCGCCTCCCGGGCCTTGGAAGCGGGGAGGGCCCTCCTGAAAGGAGGGGCGCGGCTTCAGGTCAAAGCCCGGCTCCTCCAGCCGGTTGTCCTCCTAGACACCCGGGTCGCCTTCCCCTTACGCCCTCCGGAAGTGGAACTGAAAGGGGTGAACCTTGTTCTCAAAAACCCCAACCCCATCCCCTTGAAAGCCGAGGGGCGGTTGGCCCTTTTGGGCCAGAGCCTAGAGGTCCGGGCCGATCTTCCCGCCCTGGGCGAGGCCCGGCTACAGCTTTTGGGCTTCCGCCCGGGGCTGGAACGGGGAAGACGGCTGGAGCTCTGGCTCGAGGTCCCCGGGTTTCTCCGGTACGCTTTAGACCTGGAGCTTTAAACGGGGGCTAGGAATAAATATTCCCCTTCTTGGCGTAATTCTTCCCTTTGGTATACTTTAGGACGCAAAGGAGGCGGCATGCGTCAACCCTTTATCCGCACCTCCCTGCCTGGCCCCAAGGCCCAGGCGGCTTTGGCCCGCCAGGAGGGGGTCCTCTCCCCTTCTTACCTCCGGCCCTACCCCTTGGTTCCCGCCCAGGGGCACGGGGTCTATTTGGAGGATGTGGACGGAAATGTCTTTCTGGACTTCATGGCCGGAATCGCGGTGAACACCACCGGGTACGCCCACCCCAAGGTGGTGGAAGCGGTGGAGGCCCAGGCCCGGCGCTTCGCCCACGTCTGCTTCTCGGACTTCACCCACGAGCCCACCTTGAGCCTGGCGGAAAGGCTCGTGGGACGGCTCGGGGGCCGGTACCGGGTCTTCTTTGGAAACTCGGGGACAGAAGGGGTGGAAGCCGCGCTGAAACTCGTCCGCTACCACACCCGGCGGCCTTACGTCCTAGCCTTCACCGGCTCCTTCCACGGAAGGAGCCTGGGAAGCCTATCCCTCACCTCGAGCCAGGCCAAGTATCGGAAGGGCTTCGCCCCCCTCCTTCCCGGGGTGGTCCACATCCCCTTCCCCAACCCCTTCCGCCCTCCCCTGGGGGCAAGGCGGGAAGAGGTGGGGGAAAGGGTCCTGGAGTACCTCGATCACCTCTTCCGCACCACCTTGCCCCCTGAGGAGGTAGGCGCAATTTTCCTGGAGCCAATACAAGGAGAGGGGGGATACGTCCTTCCCCCTCGCGGTTTTTGGCCAGAACTCTGGCGCATGGCCAGGCGGCATGGCATCCTCCTGGTGGCGGACGAGGTTCAGACCGGAGCTGGGCGGACGGGCCGGTTCTTCGCCCTCGAGCACGAGGACCTCGAGGCGGACATCTACATCCTGGCCAAGGGTCTGGCCTCCGGCTACCCTTTGAGCGCGGTCTTGTTCCGGGAAGAGATCGCCAGCTGGCCCCCCGGGGCCCATGGGTCCACCTTCGGGGGGCAGGCGGTCTCCGCCGCCGCCGCTTGCGCCACCTTGGACCTTTTGGAAAGCGGCCTGATGGAAAACGCCGCTGGGGTGGGGGCCTTCCTCCTCGAGGAACTCAAAGGGATGCAGGCCCGCTTCCCCTTCCTGGGGGACGTGCGGGGAAGGGGCCTGATGATCGGGCTGGACTTTGGGAGTCCCGAGGAGGAACGGCCGGACCTCAGGGACAAGGCCGTCGCCCTTGCCTTCCAAAAGGGGCTCCTCACCCTCCCCGCGGGGCCAAGCACCTTGCGCATCGCTCCACCCCTTATCCTAACGAAGGAGGAAGCGGGGATCGGGCTTTCCATCCTGGAGGAAGTCTTTAAAGCCCTTTAAAGCCCCCAAGGGTCCTTCCTTACCTGGGCTCCCCTGGCCAGTCCCCCACCACCCCGGGCGCGGCCCATTCCATGGTGAGGAGGTCCTGGAGGCTTGCCTTCTTCCCTGCGGGAACCCGGACCACCCCCTTCCGGTCCTTGAGGGGCCCGGTGAAGGGGTCAAAGGTGGGGTTCTTTGCGCTCATGTCCTTCAGAAGGGCCATGACCCGGTCGTAGACCGGCACCTCCTTCCCCCCCACCCGCATCCTCGCTTGCTTCAGGAGGGGAAGGTGCTTAGGGTTGATGGGGACACCATAGTCCGCCCCCATCTCCACCGCCTTCTCCCTAAGAAGCCAGAAGTAGTCCACGTTCTGCAGGTTCTTACTGGTGTAGACCCCTTCTTTAACCTTCTTAAGGAAATCGATGTAGATGGCCTCCCAGTGGACCAGCTGTCCCGAGACCACGTGGTCGGGCGCGAACTTGAGCATAGGGGAGTAGTGGCTGAAGGAATCCTTCCCCTTGCGGGCCGCGGTCTGAACCACGGTGGGCGTGTCCTCGGTGAAGGCGAAGACATCCGCCCCCTGGCTCATCAGGGCTTCTGTGGCCTCTCGGGCCTTGGCCGGGTCAAACCAGGCGTTGATCCACTTTACATAGACCTCGGCCTTGGGGTTTACCGCCCGGACCCCCAGGGCAAAGGCGTTGATGTGCCGCTTCACCTCAGGGATGGGGAAGGCCCCCACGTACCCCACCTTTCCGGTCTTGGTCAAGGCCCCGGCCATCAGGCCGTTCAGGTAGTAGACCTGGTAGAAGTCCGCCATGTAGGTCATGACGTTGGGGGCGCGCTTAAACCCAGAGGCGTGGCCAAAGAGGACATCCGGGTGCTTTTTAGCCGCCTCCAAAACCCCGTCCATATACCCGAAGCTGGTGGCGAAGATCACCCGGCACCCCTCCCCCACCAACCGGTCGATGACCGGGACCACCTGCGCCTCGGGGACGCTTTCCACATACTTGGTCTCGAGCCACGGTAAAGCGGCCTCCGCCTTCTTCCGCGCCTGGTCGTGGGCATGGGTCCATCCGATATCCCCAATGGGGCCTATGTAGATGAAGCAGGCCTTAAGCTTATCCGTCTGGGCAAACCCCAGTCCAAGAACCAACAGGAGTCCGAAAACGATCTTTTTCATTCCCTCACCTCCCCCTCTCGTAAGGTAGGCCCAGAGCCCTAGGAGCCCGCCCCCGGCCTGACAAGGCCAAAACCAGGATAACAAGCGCATAGGGCATGGCGGCAAATGCCTCAGAAGGGATAGGCACGCTCCCCTGGAAACGGAACTGGAGGAAGAAGAGGAGGCCAAAAAACCAAGCCCCCAAAACCGCCCGCAAGGGGTGCCACCCCACGAAGATGACCAGGGCCACCGCCACCCAGCCCAGCCCAGCGGTGAGCCCATCCGCCCAGGAAGGGCGGTAGGCCAAGGAAAGGTCCGCCCCCGCCAGGCCAATGAGCCCACCCCCCAGGCCCAGGGCCAGGTACCTCAGCCCCGTCACGCTCCCGCCAAAAAGGTCCACCGCCTTGGGGTTCTCCCCTACGCTTCTCAGGTAAAGGCCAAGCCGGGTCTTGTATAAGAGGAGGTAAAGAAACCCCGCCAACGCCACGGCAAGAAGGGCAAAACCCTCCTCCCGCGCAGGGGAAAGAAGGGGCAACCCTTCGTAGCGTTTGCCAATAAGCCCCGCCGCCCCCACCCCGGCCATGGCCAAGGCCAGGCCGGCCACAAAGGCGTTGGCCCGGAGGGTCACGGTGACCAAACCGAGGAAAAGCCCCATGGCCACCCCCACGCCCACGGCGACCAAGGCCGCCACAAAGGGGCTTCCCGTGGCCTGGGCCACGGCAAAGGCGGCCAGGGCGGAAAGGGCCATCATCCCCTCCACCCCCAGGTTCACCACCCCCGCCCGCTCGCCCAGAAGCGCACCCAGGGTGGCCAAAAGCAAGGGGGTTCCGAAGTAGACCGACCGCAGGAAGACCTCCTCCATCATCGCCTCCACCGGTACTGGCTCAGCCGGTCTGCAACCACCAAAGCGAGAAGGGTGAGCCCCGCCACCACGTCCACCAGCCTAAAGGGCACCGAGTAAGCCAGCTTAAGGGTGTCCCCGGTAGCCAGGATCAAGCCCATCAGGGGGGCGGTGAAGAGGGTCAAGGCCGGGTGGCCCCGGGCAAGCCAGGCCACGATGACCGCGGTAAACCCATAGCCCAAGGAGATCTGGGCGGGCTCCATCAGGCGGTGGTGGATGCCCGCCACCTCCCCCACCCCGGCCATCCCGGCAAGCCCACCGGAAACCAGGGCCAAAACGAAAAGAAGCCGCCCCTCTTTGAGCCCCAGGTAGCGGGCAGCCAAGGGGTTCCCACCCAGGATGCGGAGCTCAAACCCCAAAGGGGTGAAAAAGAGCAGGATCTGAAGCCCCAAGGCAAGAACCACCCCCAGAAGCAGCGTGGGCCAGTGAACGAGGCCTCCGGCCAGGGTGGGCAGCTCCGCCCAAGGGGGGAAAGGATCAGTGTAGAGAAAGCCCCGGACCGTCTGCCCCTTCCAAGGACCCGAGACGAGGTAGAGGACCAGGTACTGGGCCAAGTAGTTCAGCATCAACGTGGTCAGGACCTCGTTCACCCCCCTTCTCGCCCGGAGCCAGGCGGCCAGGAAGGCCCAGACCCCTCCCAGAAGACCCCCCAGGAGGAACATCAGGGGCAGAGTCCAGGGCCCCGGGGGGAGGAAAAGGGCCACCGCCCCTGCTCCCACCGCCCCCAGAAGGAGCTGGCCCTCGGCCCCTATGTTGAAAAACCCTGTACGGAAGGCCAAGGTTAGACCACTACCGACCAGGAGGAAAGGGATGGTCCGGCGCAGGACCTCAGCCCGGCCTATAGGTTCTTCCAGCGTTTCCAAAACCGCTTTTAGGGCTTGGTCCGGACCCAGTCCATAAAGAAGAAGGATGGGCCAGAGGAGGCTCAGGGCCCCAAGGAGCCCCAGAAGAAGGAATAGGACCTGCTTCAAGGGAGGGGGGTTGGGGTCCTTTTCGATCCTCATGCCACCCCCTCGGTCATCATCCGGCCGATCCGCTCCACCGTGACTTCCGCCCGGGGCAAAGGCCCCACCAGCCGTCCGTGGAACAAGGCGGCCACGCGGTGGGAAAGGGCCAGGATCTCGTCCAGGTCCTCGCTAAAAAGGAGGACGGCCAGCCCCGCCTTGGCCCTTTGCAAAAGAAGACGGTGGACCTCCCCCGTGGCCGCAGCGTCCAGGCCGTACGTGGGGTGAAGGGCCAAAAGAATCCTCGCCCCCTCCAGCTCCCGGGCCAGGATGGCTTTTTGGATATTCCCCCCGGAAAGGAGGCGGATGGGGGCCCAAAGCCCGGGGGCCCGGATGGTGTAGGCCTGGACCTTTTCCCGCGCCCAGGCCTCGAGGGCCCTTCGGTCCAGAAGGCCCAAGCGGGCAAAGCGCCGGTAGCTCCTCAGGGCAAGGTTTTCCACCAGGCTCATCCCGGGCACAATGCCCTCCACCCGCTCCTCCGGAACATGGGCCACCCCCCGGGCGAAAAGGGCCATGGGGTCCATGACCAGGGGCTCCCCGAAGACCTCCACCCGACCCTTAAAGGGCCTAAGCCCTGCCAAGGCCTCCACCAGCTCCTTCT
Organism: Thermus sp.; assembly: GCF_040290245.1. Lineage (GTDB taxonomy): Bacteria > Deinococcota > Deinococci > Deinococcales > Thermaceae > Thermus_A. Next base: position 25,388 of record NZ_PSMQ01000002.1, on the reverse strand, counting down.
GCCCGCTCCCCGAAACCCCTGCCACGCCTAGGATCTCCCCCTCCTTCAAGACAAAGGAGACCCCCTCGAGGGGAAAACCGAACCGGGGAACCCTCAGCGCCTCCACCCGAAGGAGGACCCTTTCCCCCGGAGGAGCGGCCGCGGGAAGGGGTTTTACCTCCCGGCCCACCATGGCCCGGACCAGGCTTTGTTTCAGCTCCTCCCGGGGGAGACGGGCCATCTCCTCCCGGTCCAGCCGGGCCACCACCTCCCCCTGACGCAGAAGGGTGATCCGATCCGCCACCTGGAGGACCTCCTCCAACTTGTGGCTGATGAAGACCACCCCTAAGCCCTGGGCCTTTAAAAGCTGGAGCTTTTCGAAAAGCTCCTGGGCCTCCCTGGGGGTGAGGACGCTCGTGGGCTCATCCAAAAGGAGGACTCTGGCCCTTTGCAAAAGGGCGCGCACGATCTCCACCCGCTGCTTCTCCCCTGCGGAAAGCGCGTGAACGGGGGCCTCGAGGTCTAGGGGAAAGGGGCTTTCCTGAAGTCGCTCCTTTAAAAGGGTGAAAAGCCGTCGCCTCGGAAGCCAAAAGGGAAGGCGGAGGCCAAGGGCCAGGTTCTCCGCCACCGTGTGGCTTTCCACCAGCTCGGGATGCTGGGGAACAAGGGCCAGGCCAAGCGCTTGCGCCCTCCGCGGGGAAAGGATCCGCACCGGCTGGCCGTCCACCTCTATCTCCCCCCCGTCGGGCGTGTAAAACCCATACAGGATGTTGATCAGGGTGGTTTTGCCCGCCCCGTTCTCCCCTAAAAGGGCATGGACCTCCCCATACCGGATCCACAAGTCCACCCCCTTGAGGGCCTGGACCTGCTCGAAGCGCTTTTCCAAGCCGCGAATCCGTATCCCCATAGCAGATTCAAAAAATCTGGCGGGCCCGGAGGGATTCGAACCCCCGACCTACCGCTTAGAAGGCGGCTGCTCTGTCCACTGAGCTACGGGCCCAAACAGAAGGGGGCGGCCGAGGCCGCCCCGGGGTTGGAGCGGGAGACGGGACTCGAACCCGCGACCCTCGGCTTGGAAGGCCGATGCTCTACCAACTGAGCTACTCCCGCGAGATGGTCGGGGCGACTGGATTTGAACCAGCGACCCCCTGCTCCCAAAGCAGGTGCGCTACCGGCCTGCGCTACGCCCCGGGGCCACGGGCAGGCCCAGAAGCTAAACTACCACGCCGGATAAGGAAGGGTCAACCTGGCAGGCTTAGTGTATACTCTAGCCATGCGCCTAGGACCGCTGGAGCTTCTTCTGATTGTTCTGGTTATCCTCCTCCTTTTCGGAGCGAGGAAGCTGCCCGAGCTGGCCCGCGGGATCGGGCAGTCGGCCCGGGAGTTCAAGAAGGGCCTCTCCGAGGGGGAGGAAAAAAAGGAGGAGCCCAAGGCCTAGCATAATTTGAGGGGGATTACAGCCCCCTCGCGCTCCCCCGTTTTTTTAAAACGCCGTTCCCTGGGCTAAAGTCCAGGAAGCAGCGCACAAGCTCCTAGAGGTTTCGGTTTACACAGTCTTCCGCCTCCTTGAAGCCCGGTTTCAACTTCAGGGCCTCCTGGCACTGATACCGCGCCCCCGCCTTATCCCCAAGGCGCTCGTTGGCCAGGCCAAGGTAGAAGCGGTACTCGGGGTTTTGCTTTTCCATCTGGACCGCGACCGTGAGTCGGCTTCTGGCCTTCTGAGCCTCCCCGAGCTCCATATAGACCCGGCCTGCGTAGGCGTAGGCGGCGGGGTAGCGCACCGGGGCCAGGGCAATGGTCTGTTCGAAGGCCACCCCCGCCTCCTTCCACCGCCTTAAGGCAAAGTAGGCCTGGCCCAGGGTGTACCAGGCCTCGGCGTTCCCCGGCCTCATCTGAACCGCTTCCTCGAGGACCTTGGCCGCCTCCTCCGCCTGGTTCTTTAAAAGGAGCAAGGAGGCGTACCGCACCCGCAAGGAGACATCCTGGGGGGCCTTGGCCAGGGCCTTCTTATACTCCTGAAGGGCTTCATCCGCCTTCCCCTGGGCCAGGTACACCTCGGCTAAAGTGGAACGGACCTCGGGGGCATCCTCCAAAACCAGGCTCAGCTTCAGGCTCTCCACCGCCTTGTCGTACTGGCCCAAGAAGGCGTAGACCACCCCCCGCTGGGCGTGGAGGGGGGGATACTTGGGATTGACCTTCTCCCCGTCCTTCAAGGCGGTCAGGGCCATCTCCAGATAGCCCTGCGCCCGCGCCCTGTCCTCGGTGGCGCGGGCCAAGGCCACATAGGCCTCGGCCAGGACCATATACCCCCCAATGTAGGTGGCGTTGCGCGCCACCAGGGTTTTGGCGTTCTCCAAGGCGGGGTTCAAAAGCCCGAGCTTAAGCTGGGTCCGGGCCAGCCAGTAGAGGGCCTCGGGGCTGCTGGGGTTTCTCTTCAGCGCCTCTTCAAACTTGGGTAAGGCCTTGTCGTAAAGCCCTAGCCGGTAGAGCTGGACCCCCACCTGTACGGGATCGGAAGCCTTGGGGGGCGGGGTCTGGGCCAGACCAAGCGCCCCCATCCAAACCGCCACCAAAAGGAATATGCTCCGCATCTTTGCCTCCTTTACAGGATATACCGGGAAAGGTCCGGCGAGGAAAGCACGCCTTTCAGCCTTTCCTCTACGTAAGCCCGGGTGATCTCCACCCGTCCGAGCTCCGTTTGGAAGCTCACCTCCTCCAGAACCCGCTCCAAAACCGTGGAAAGCCGTCTAGCCCCGATGTCCTCGAGCTCCTGGTTGGCCCGGTGGGCGGCCTCGGCAATGGCCTTTATGGCGTCCTCGTGAAAGACGAGCTCCGTCCCATCCACCCGGAGGAGCTCGGTGTACTGCTTGAGGAGGGAGTTTTCCGGCTCGGTGAGGATGCGGAAAAAGTCCTCCGGGCCCAAAGGGGAAAGCTCCACCCGGATGGGAAACCGGCCCTGGAGCTCGGGGATGAGATCCGAGGGTTTGGCCACGTGGAAAGCCCCTGCGGCGATGAAGAGGACGTGCTCGGTGGAGATGGGGCCTAAGCGGGTGGAGACCACCGTCCCTTCCACGATGGGCAGGAGGTCCCGCTGCACCCCTTCCCCCGAGACGTCGGGGCCCACCCCGCCCTGGCGGCGGGCGATCTTGTCGATCTCATCGATGAAGACGATCCCCTCCTCCTGGGCCCTCCGCCGGGCCTCCTCCTTGAGCTCCTCCTTGTCGATGAGGCGCTCCGCGTGCTGGTTTCGCAGGACCTCCCGGGCCTCCCGGACCGTCATCCGCTTCCGGACGGGCCTTTTGGGAAGGAGGCCCTTGAGCATCTCGGCCATACCCGAAAACTGTTCCCCCCCCAGGACCCCCATGAAGGGCACCTGGGCCTCCTCCTCCACCTGGACCTCCACAAAAGCCCCATCCAGGCGGCCGGAGGCGACTTCGAAGGGGGAGACCCGAAGCAAGGTGGCGAGCTCCTCCTCCGCCAAGCGGGTGGCCTTCTCCTCGACCTTCTTCTTCATCTCCTCGAGGACCAGCTGGTGGCTCGCCTCCGCCAGGTCCCGGACGATGCTGTCCACGTCCCGGCCCACATACCCCACCTCGGTGAACTTGGTGGCCTCCACCTTGACGAAAGGCGCCCCGGCCAGCCGGGCCAGGCGGCGGGCGATCTCCGTCTTCCCCACCCCTGTGGGCCCGATCATGAGGATGTTCTTGGGCACCACCTCCCGGGCCACCTCGGGGGGAAGGCGCTTCCTGCGGTAACGGTTGCGGAGGGCCACGGCCACCGCCCGCTTGGCCTCCTCCTGGCCCACGATGTGCTTGGAGAGCTCACGGACGATCTCGCCTGGGGTCAGGTTCACGCACCACCTCCCAGGGTGAGGACGGTGGCGGTGCCGGAGGTGTAGAGGTCGATCTCGGCAGCAATGCGCAAGGCCTCCTCCGCGATCTCCCGAGCGGAAAGGTCGGTGTGGCGAAGAAGCGCCTTGGCCGCGGCCAAGGCGTAGCCCCCCCCCGAGCCCACCGCCAACACGGGCTCGTCCGGGGCGATGACCTCGCCGTTTCCCGAGATCAAAAGGAGGGTTTCCTGGTCCGCGGCGATGAGGAGGGCCTCGAGGTGGCGGAGGACGCGGTCCGTACGCCAGAGCTTGGCCGTTTCCACCGCCGCCCTCAAAAGCTGCCCCTTGGCCTCCTTGAGCGCCGCCTCAAACTTGTCCAAGAGGGTGATGGAATCCGCCACGCTCCCCGCGAAACCCACCAGGACCCCCTGGCCCACCTCGAGCCTTCGCACCTTGACCGCCCTCGTCTTCAAAATGGTCTGGCCGAAGGTCACCTGGCCATCCCCGGCGATGGCGGTCATGCCGCTTTTTCGCACCGCCACGATGGTCGTCCCATGCATCACCGCTTAGCCTATCGCAAAGGCATGAGAGCCGCGTGTGGCAAAACCTAATTTACGCCACACCCAACCGAGCGAAAAAGCCTAAACTGAGGCCATGCGGGCCAAGACCTTGGGCGAACTTAAGCGGACCTACCCCCTGGACAAACTCAGAAGAAGCGTGAAGGACGAGGCCCGGGAGAACCTCATCCGGAAGCTCAAGGAGGGGAGGCCCCTCTTCCCCGGAATCCACGGTTACGAGGAAACCGTCCTCCCCGCCCTCATCCACGCCATCCTCGCCCGGCACAACTTCATCCTCCTGGGCACCCGGGGCCAGGCGAAAAGCCGCATCCTTAGGGGCCTCGTAAACCTCCTGGACGAGGAGATCCCCGCCCTCCCCACCGAGCTTCGCGACAACCCCTTAAGGCCCATCTCCGAAGAAGGAAAAAGGCTTCTGGAGGAGGCGGGCGAGGACACCCCCATCGTCTGGGTGGACCGGGAGGAGCGGTACATCGAGAAGCTCGCCACCCCCGACACCACGGTGGCGGACCTCCTGGGGGATATGGACCCCATCAAGGCGGCCCGGAGGGGCACTGCCCTTTCCGACCTCGAGGCCATTCACTTCGGCCTCTTACCCCGGGCGAACCGGGGGATCTTCGCGGTGAACGAGCTGCCCGACCTGGCCCCCAAGGTCCAGGTGGCCCTTTTCAACATCCTCCAGGAGGGGGATGTCCAGATCCGGGGCTACCCGGTGCGGATGGAGCTGGACGTCTGGCTCGTCTTCACCGCCAACCCCCAGGACTACACCGCCCGGGGAAAGATCGTCACGCCCCTAAAGGACCGCATCGGAAGCGAGATCCGCACCCACTACCCAAGGACGCTGGAAGAGGGGGTGCGGATCACCCGCCAGGAGGCCTTCACCCCTGAGGGGGTGCGGGTGCCCGAGTTCATCCTCAAAGCGGTGGAAGGGGTGGCCTTTGCCGCCCGGGAGGACCGTCGGGTGGACCAGACCGCCGGGGTTTCCCAGCGGCTTTCCATCAGCCTCCTCGAGCTGGTGGCCGCAAGCGCGGAGGCCCGCGGCCTGAGGCTCAATGCCCCCAAGGTAGCCCGGCCTTTGGACCTCTACGGGGCCCTTCCCGCCATCACGGGGAAGCTGGAACTGGAATACGAGGGCGAGCTCCAAGGCGCCGAGAAGGTGGCCAGAGACCTGGTGCAAAAGGCCTTCGGCCTGGCCCTTGGGGAGTACCTGAAGACGCTCAACACCGCCCCTATTCTGTCCTACTTTGAAGAGGGCAACCTCCTCACCCTTCCCGAAGACCCCCAGCTGGCCCTGGAGGAGGCCGGGCGGGTTCCTGGGCTTCTGGGCGAGGCGCGGAAGCTGGCCCAGACCGAGGCGGAACTCGTCCCTGCGGCGGAGTTCATCCTGGAGGGCCTGGTGGGCCGGAGAAAGCTCGCCCGGGGGGAGGCGAGCTACCAGGCTGCGGAGCGCACGAGGGGGTATGGCAACTAGCCTTACGCGGGCCTCTTTGGGTTCGCAGGCCAAAGGGGTCCTCCAAAGGGGGTGGGTGCGTGAAAGCTGTACGGTATAGCCAGTACCAAGGCGGCCTGGAGGATCTCTCCCCGGAGGAGATCCTGAGCCTCCTGGAGGACTTCCTCCTCGATTCGGGGTTTTCCGACCCCTTCCAGCGCCACGACCCGGACCCGGATCGCCAACCCAGCCTAGAAGATCTCTACGATGCCCTCCTCCAGGCCCTGCTCAAAAACGACCTCGTCCCCGAGGACTGGCTCCGGGAGGCCCGCTTCGCAAACCGGAAGGAGGAGACCCGGCTCTACCGGGCCATCCAGCAGATGATCGAGAGGCTCAAGGAGGCGGGCTACCTCCGCCTCCCAGGGGAAGACCCCACCCAGCCCGCACCAGGCGGATCCAAGGGGGAGGCCCAAGAAGCCCGGTTTGAACTGACGGAAAAAGCCGCGGACTTCCTCGGCCTGAGAAGCCTCCGGGAGCTCCTAGGGGCCTTGGGCCGGAACGCCCCCGGTCTCCACCCCACCCCCCAGTACGCCCCGGGGGTGGAAAGCGCTGGGGAGACCAAGCCCTTTGAATGGGGGGATACGCCGAGGCTCAACCCGGTAGAGACCCTGAAAAAAGCCCTCCCCAAGGGGCTTTCCAACCTTACCGAGGAGGATCTGGTGGTGGAGCTGTCCGAGTACACCGCCGCCATGAACACCGTGGTCCTCTTGGACTGCTCCCACTCCATGATCCTGTACGGGGAGGACCGGTTCACCCCGGCCAAAAGGGTGGCTTTGGCTCTGGCCCACCTCATCCGCACCCAGTACCCCGGGGACCAGGTGCGCTTCGTCCTCTTTCACGATACTGCGGAAGAGATCCCTCTGGCCCGGCTTCCCATGGCCCAGGTGGGGCCATACCACACCAACACCAAGGCGGGGCTGGAGCTTGCCCGCACGCTCCTGAGAAAGATGGGCGGAGAGATGCGCCAGATCATCCTCATCACCGACGGAAAACCCTCCGCCATCACCCTCCCCAGCGGGGAGGTCTACAAAAACGCCTGGGGCCTGGACCCCTTGATCCTGGCCGAAACGCTGAAGGAGGCCACCCAGGCCAGAAAGGAAAGGATTCCCATCCACACCTTCATGCTCGCCCGCGAGCCCGCACTGCTGGCCTTTGTGAAAAAGCTCAGCCAGCTCACCCGGGGCAAGGCCTACCTCACCCACCCCGGCAACATCGGAAGGTACCTCCTTCTGGACTTCCTGAACAACAAGGTGCGGAGGAACTGATGCGCGCCCTTAGGATGAGCCTGATTCTGGAGCACCTCTTTCGCCTGATCAAGCCCACTCTACCCACTCCTCCCCCCGCCCTGGTGCGAAAGGTCCAGGGGGTCCAGCTGCCCCTGAGCCTCGAGGTGGCCTACCACCCTGCCCGGTGCACAAAAGGGGTATAGAATGGCGCCATGCAGCTTATCCTGCTCCTCATCCCGTGGCTTTTTGGGCTGGGCCTAGCCCAGTCCTGGCGCCTCGCCCAGTCCCAAAGCACCATCCGCACCACCACCCTGCACGAAGGGAGCGCCTGGCGGTACACCTTAAGCCCGGTGGGAGAAGAAGCCAAGGCCCTTTGGGAGGAGCTATCCAGCCAGTACCAGGCCCTGCTTAGGGCGGGGCACCGGGTGGATCTCGGCCGGTGGCGGCTCTACTTCCTAGGGGGAAGTCTCCGCTTCGAACCCCACTGCCCCAAGGCCACCCTCCCCTGCTTTACCCTAGCGGGGGTGGCCTATGAGCCCCTTCGCCTCGGGGGCTTTTTCCATGAGCTGGACACCCTTTTAGGCCGTGCCCTCTCCGAAGCGCAAAAGAAGCCCAGGGCCAGCCTTACCCTCATCCGCTTGGTACGCCTCGAGTTGGAAGAGGGCAGGATCAAAGCGGTCAAACCCTTCGGATGGAAGCCCTAGGGCCAAAGCTCAACCCCACCCTCCCGCATGGCCCCCAGCACGGGCCCCCTCCTCGGTGGAGGCGTGGACCCCGAGGCCCAATACCTCCAGAACCCTCCAGGCTAGGGCGTAGGCCTCGGCGTCCGGCACAGGGGCCTAGAGGAGGAACAGGTCCACGTTGCTGAAGGCGGTAGCCCGACCCTGGGCCGAGGATCCAAAGAGAACCGCCCTTGAACGAGACCGGGCTGGCTCGGAAAGCCTAGCCTCAAGGAGGGGGATGAGCTCATCCCGCATCCATCCTGGATAGAAGACCCTCATCGAACTCAAGGAGGGCCTCTGCATAGCCAACCAAAGCTTCCGCCTCCTTACGGACGTACCGTCCAAACGGTGCCCCGCTGGGGTGCGCATCCGGATACCCAGGGCCAAGACCCCTTCCAAAAGCGCTTCCGGTCCTTCGAAACGAGCTCGAGCCCCTGAAGCCGATCGGCAACTGGCCCACACCCCTCGGGCGCGCGAAAACCGCCTCCACTGCCTTTTCCGCTGCCTGCTAGACCGAGAAAGCGGCCTCGTAAAAGCCCCTCGAGGTCCCCGGGCGCGCAGGAGATCCCGCCTAGCCTGGGCCATCCAGTCCCGGCTCCGCTCCACAGGAGCAGGGGAAACGGCCAGGAGGCCCTCTGGTAGACTGAAGGGGTGTCTTTATGGCGCTGGGAGGGCGGCTTGAAGTTGGGCCTCGTGGCCTACCCCGGCCTCGGGGGAAGTGGGATCGTGGCCACAGAGCTTGCGGAAAGGCTTGCCCGCCTGGGGCATGAGGTCTACCTCTTCGCCACGGAACGCCCCTTCCGGCTTCCCAAGGAAAGCCCCGTGCGCTTCATCGAAGTCCCCCTCCCCTACTACCCGGTCTTCCCCGCCCCTCTGTACACCCTCTCCTTGGCAGGGACGCTGGAAAGCGAGGCTGGAAGGCTCGGACTGGACCTGGTCCACACCCACTACGCCGTCCCCCATGCGGCGGCAGCATACCTGGCCTTTGAGGACCGGCTTCCTTTGGTCCACACCCTCCATGGGACGGACGTGAACCTCCTGGGAATGGACCCCGCCTTCCGCCCCCCCACCGCCCGGGCACTGCAGAAGGGGATGACGACCGCCGTCTCCCAGGCCTTGGCCTGCCAGGCCGAGAGGGCCTTTGGGGTGCGGCCCAGGGTCATCCACAACGCCGTGGACCCGGAACGCTTCTACCCTCGTCCGGAGCGGAAGGGGGTTTATGCCGAGGAGGGGGAGTTCCTTCTGGTGCACGCCTCCAACTTCCGACCCATCAAGCGGGTGCCGGACCTCGTGCGGGCCTTTGCCAAGGTGCGCAAGAGGGCGAAGGCCAGGCTCCTCCTTTTGGGCAAGGGGCCGGAGCTTCCCGAGGTCCGTCGGGTGGCCAAGGAGCTCGAGGTGGAGGCCTGGGTCACCTTCCATCCCCCCACGCCCCATCCGGAGGAGGTCCTAGGAGCAGCGGACCTTTTCCTTCTGGCTTCGGAGGAGGAGTCCTTCGGGCAGGCGGCCCTGGAGGCGTTGGCCTCGGGCGTCCCCGTGGTGGCCACCCGGGTGGGCGGGGTGCCCGAACTCATAAGCCCCGAGGTGGGCAGGCTGGTGGAACTTGGCAACCTCGAGGGCTTCGCGGAAGCGGTTTTAGACCTCCTTTTCCACCCCCGGCTTCAGGAAATGAAAAAGCGGGCGCGGCAGCTGGCCATCGCCCGCTTCCATCCTGACCGGATTACAAAAGCCTATCTGGAGGTCTACCAGGAAGCCCTCGAGAGGCTTCCACACAGGCCCGCCTCCTGATGCCCCTAGGCGTGGGCCACCGCCTCCCGCTTTTTGCGCCGGGCCGGCCGCGCGGTCTTGGCCCGGGCCTCCAGGGCTTTAAGCCCCCCCACCAGGGCCAGGTCCAGCACCTGGTCCAGATGCTCCACGAAGTGGAAGGTCATGTTCTGCCTCAAGGGCTTGGGAATGTCCGCAAGATCAGGCTCGTTCAGCTTGGGAAGGATGACCTCCCGGATCCCGGCCCGCCTCGCCCCCAGGACCTTCTCCTTCACCCCGCCGATGGGCAGGACCCGGCCCGTAAGGGTGATCTCCCCCGTCATGGCCACGTCATGCCGAACGGGAACCTCGGTGAGGGCAGAGACCAGGGCGCTCACAATGGCCACCCCTGCCGAGGGCCCCTCCTTGGGGATGGCCCCTGCGGGGACGTGGATGTGGATGTCTGAGTCCTCAAACCTCTTCAGGGGAATCCCAAAGCGGTCTGCGTTTTTCTTGGCGTAGGAGAGCGCGGCCCGGGCGGACTCCTTCATCACATCCCCCAGCTGGCCGGTGAGGATGAGGTTGCCCTTTCCGGGCATCACGGAGACCTCCACGAACATGATGTCCCCGCCCACCGGGGTGTAGTACATCCCTGTGGCCACCCCCACCTGGGGCTCCCGGGCCTCCGTCTCGGGGAGGAAGCGGGGCTTGCCAAGATAGCGCTCCAGATCCCTCTCCGTGATGCGGACCCGGCTCTTACCTTCCTCGAGGATCTGCCGGGCGGCCTTGCGCAGCAAAGCCCCGATCTCCCGTTCCAGCTGCCTGACCCCAGCCTCCCGGGTATAGTGGGTGATCAGGCGCATCAGGGCGGCCTCGGTGACCACCACCTGGGCCTCGCCAAGCCCCGTCTCCTTAAGCTGCCGGGGCAGGAGGTAACGCTTGGCGATCTCCAGCTTCTCCTGCTCGATGTAGCTGGTGAACTCAATGGCCTCCATCCGGTCCATGAGGGGGGCAGGGATGTTTTGGGGGAAGTTGGCGGTGCAGATGAACATGACCTCGGAGAGGTCAAAGGGCACCCCCAGGTAGTGGTCCACGAACTCCTTGTTCTGGGCGGGGTCCAAGACCTCCAAAAGGGCCGCCGCCGGGTCCCCCTGGTAGGAGATGCCGAGCTTGTCCACCTCGTCCAGAAGGAAGACGGGGTTCTTGGTCCCCGCCTGGCGCAGGCCCTGGATGATCCGGCCCGGCATGGCCCCGATGTAGGTGCGCCGGTGGCCCCTTATGTCCGACTCATCCCGCACGCCCCCCAGGGAGATGCGGACGTATTTCCGGCCTAGGGCCTCGGCGATGGAGCGGGCGATGGAGGTCTTCCCCACCCCGGGCGGACCCACGAAGAGCAGGATGGGCCCCTTGTTCACCTCCTCCTGCGGGATCTCCCCACGCTTGGCCCGCTCGGCCTTGAGCTTGCGGACCGCCAGGTACTCCAAGACGCGGTCCTTGACCCTCTCCAAGCCGTAGTGGTCACGCTCCAGGATCTCCTTGGCCCTTTCTAGGTCCAGGTTGTCCTCGGTGCGGGTGTTCCAAGGGAGATGAACGATCCAGTCCAGGTAGGTGCGGATCACGCTGGCCTCCGCGGAGTCGGGGTGCATGCGGGCAAAGCGGTTGAGCTCGCGTTCCACCTCCTGGCGCACCACAGGGGGGAGCTCGAGGGCTTCGATCTTTTGGCGGAACTCCTCCACCTCCTGCTCCCCTTCCTCCCCGTGGAGCTCCCGCTGGATGGCCTTCATCTGTTCCCTAAGGAAGTACTCCCGCTGGTTGCGGTCGATCTCCTCCTTGACCTGCTGCTGGATGCGGCGCTGGGTCTCGATAAGCTCCAGCTCCGCCTCCAAAAGGACCAGGACCCGCCTCAGCCTCTCCGCTACGTTTGGGGTCTCGAGGATACGCTGTTTGTCCTCCAGGCGGAAGTCCATGTGGAAGGCGATGTGATCGGCCAGCTGGGAAGGGTCCTCGAGGTTGAGGATGAACTGAGCCACCTCCGGGGTAACGTACTTCCCCTCCTTCAGGAGGGCTTGGAACTTCTCCTTCACCTCCCGGACGAGGGCCCTCACCTCCACCTCGGACCCGGTCTCGTCGGGAAGAACCTCGGCGACGGCCTCCAGGCGATCCCCCAGGTCCAGATACTCCTTCACCCGCACCCGGGCAAAGGCCTGGACCAGGACCTGGACGGAACCGTCCGGGTTCTTGCGCATCTTCAGGATGTTGCAGGCCGTGCCCACCGTGAAGAGGTCGGAGGGCTTGGGAACCTCCACCTCCTTGTCCTTCTGGCTCACGATGAGCAAAACCCGCTCCCGGCCCAGGGCCTCGTCGATGGCGCGTATGGAGATGGGCCGGCCCGCGTCGATGGGCATCACCATCGTGGGGTAGATGACCGAACCGCGGACCGGGCAGACGGGAAGGGTTCCGGGAAGCATGGCTGACCTCCTTTGGCTTGTGTTCAGGGTTCCTTCGTCCATAGCCTTAGCCTATCTATATCAAGTTTAATGCACAATTCCATTTAAATCAACCCCGGCCTCAGATGGTATCCTATGCCCGATGCGCCTCATCCTTCTCCTTCTCCTTCTCTCCATTGGTCTGGCCCAAAAAAGCGGGGGTGGGGTTGGGGGCAGGGTGGCCCCAAGGCCCGTTCCGGCTCCCATCCATCCCAGCCCCGCCCCTAGCTTCCCCCTGCCCGTCTCCCCCTACCCCCCGGTCTACGTCTTCCCGGGCGGAGGAGGGGGAGGGTCCGTCCTCCTGCCCGCCCTCGTCTTCTTGGGGCTTCTGGCGGTGGGGGTGGCCATGGTCCACGGCCTCAAGAAGGCCGCCCCCGAAGAGGAAACCAGCGCGGCCCGGCTCAGGCTTGCTCTTCTCATGGGCGAGGAGCTCAAACGGAGGCTACGCACCCTGGCCGAAGGGGCGGACACGACCACGCCGGAGGGTCTGGCCGCCCTTTTGGACGAAGCGGTGGTCCTCCTCCTGCGGGAGGCCCCCGCCTGGCGGTGGGCGGAGTACGAGACGCGCTCTTTAGGGGCCTCCGAGGCTTTCGAAAGCTGGATGGCGGAGGAGCGAAGCCTCTTCCAGGAGACCTTCCGCCACTTCCAGGGGGAGAGGAGCGAGGCGCCCTACACCCCCCGCCTCGAGGCCGGGGGAAGGTACCTGGTGGTGAGCCTGATCGCCCTCCGCTACGGGGCCTTCCCACCCCCTGTCCCCCTTTCCCGGGAAGCGGTCAAGGAACGCCTCCTGGCCTTCGCCGCCACCACCTCGGCCACCCTCCTCGGGGCCTATTTGGCCTGGACCCCGGAGAAGGAGGGGGAGGCTCTGACGGAAGAGGAGCTCCTTGCCCTCTACCCAAGGCTTTACCCCATCTAGGAGGAGTATGGTCCATATCCAAAAAAGGTATGTCACCTTTATCCCCCCGGAAGGGGCGCTTTATCTGATCGGCGACTTCACCGACTGGGAGCGAAACCCCATTCCCCTAAAAGGCCCTGTCACCCTTGAGTTCCCGGAAGGGGCCTATGTGGAATACGCCTTCATGGACGAGAAGGGCCGCCCCTTCCCTGACCCGGACAACCCCGAGCGGGCGGATAACCCCTGGTGGACTTACCCCCGGGCCATCCGGCTTCCCGGCCATCGGTTTGAGCCCCCCCCAGAGCCCAAGGAGGAACCCAGGGTGGACCGGAACCGTTTGGGGGAAAGGCGCTTCTATGTGGCCGAGACCGGCCCAAGCCCTCAGGCCACGGTGGTGGCCCAGGACGGGGTGGCCTTCTACCGGACCGCGGGGCTACACAAGGTGGCTCAGGCCCTTCTGGAAAGAGGGGAGATCCCTCCCGTGCGCCTTCTTTTCGTGGAGCCCTTGGACCGAAACGTGGAGTACCGGTTCTCCGAGCGCTACGAGGAGGAGTTCCACCGCCTCTTGGCCGAGGCGGAAAGGGCGTACGGCCCCCTTGGGGAGACGGTCTTGGCGGGGGCCTCTTTGGGCGGACTTTTCTCCTTGTGGCAGGCCCTGAGGCACCCAGACCGTTTCCCCAAGGTCCTGGCCCTCTCCCCCGCCTTAAAGGCCCAGCCGGGCGGTCGGGACACCTACCAAGACCCCGAGTGGCTCACAGAGCGCTACCAGGAGGCGGAAAGGCTTCCCCGGATCTACCTCGAGGTGGGCCTGTTGGAGTGGCTTCTGGCTCCCAACCGCCGCTTCGCCGCGGTCCTGGCGGACAAGAAAGCCCCCCACGCCTACCGGGAAAGGCCCTCGGGGCACAACTGGGTCACCTGGAAGCAGGCCCTAGCCCCCGGCCTCCGCTTTCTTCTGGGACGATGAGCGAGGCCCTTCTGGTCATTCTGTCCATCGTGGCCCTGGAGGCCCTTCTTTCTGGGGACAACGCCTTGGTCTTGGCGGTCATGGTCAAACCCCTCCCGCCCCACCTGAGGGCGCGGGCCCTCCTTTACGGCCTCGTGGGGGCGTACGCCCTGAGGGGTCTAGCGTTGGTCTTTGCCTTTTGGCTTCTGCAGCTCTGGTGGATGGAGGTCCTGGGAGGGGTTTACCTCGTCTACCTGATGCTCCGCCACTTCCAAGGAGGAAGCAAGGAGGCCCCCAGCCTGACCGCGCGGGACTTTGTCCGGTTGGTGATCCTCATCAACCTGGTGGACCTGGCCTTTGCCATCGACTCCATTCTGGTGGTGGTGGCCTTTTCCAAGGACCTGGTCTTGGTCTTCCTGGGGGTGGCGCTGGGCATCCTTCTCATCCGCCTCGCCGCTGGGAGGCTGGTCCGGCTCATGGAAGCCTACCCTGCTTTGGAGAAGGTGGCCTATGCCCTGGTGGGTTGGGCAGGGGTGAAGCTTCTTCTGGAGGGCTGGGCCACGTTTTCCGAACTCAGCCACCACCCCGAGTGGGCCCTCTCCCTCCCCAAGGCCGTCTTCTGGGGGGTGACGCTGGGGATCCTCCTTTTGGGAAGCCTCCTCGCAGTGCGCAGGCATGCCTAGAGACTGGGAAATGGTTTACCAGGCGGCGCAAAAAGACCGGCCACCCGCCTTTGTGGTCCGGGCCTACGCGCCCTTCCTTCCAAAGGGGGCGGTCTTAGACCTGGCGGGGGGTCTGGGACGAAACGCCCGCCCCCTTCTGGCCAGGGGGCATCGGGTGGTCTTGGTGGAAAAAAGCCGGGAGGCCCTCAGGCGTCTTTCGGGGGTTTCGGGGCTTGACCTCCTGGAGCTGGACCTCGAGGCGGAAGGGGCCCTTTCCCGCCTGCCCCGGGGTCCCTTTGCGGGGATCGTCTTGAGCTACTACGTCAACCGCCCCCTCCTCCAGGCCCTTCCCCCTCTTCTCGCCCCCGGGGGGCTTCTTTTGGTGGAAGGGTTCACCCGCCTCGAGGCCCAAAGGCGGGGCAGGGGGGAAAGCCCCTTTTACTGGGAGGAGCTGGAGGTTCTAACCCCGCCTAAAGGCCTTTGCCTCCGGGCCTTTGGGGAAGGGTGGATGGCCGGGGGGTACCGGGCCTGGGCCGTCTACACCAGACCAGGCTGAAGGCGCTCAGGCCTCCAGGGCCTCGAGGACCAGCTCCGCCACGTCCTTAACCTCCGGGGGCTTTTCGTCCTGGACCACTTCCACATTCATCATGGCCATGCAGAAGGGGCAGCCTGTGGCGATGACCTCCGCCCCGGTAGCCCGCAGCTCCTTGTATCGGTTTTCGGAAACCCGCATCGCCCCCGGTTCCTCCTCCTTCCAGAACTGGGCCCCTCCGGCCCCACAGCAAAAGCTCTTCTCCCGGGCCCTGGGGGGCTCGGTGAGCTGGAAGCCCGCCCGGAGCACCTCCCTCGGGGCCTCGTAGACCCCGTTGTGCCGGCCCAGGTAACAGGGGTCGTGGAAGACCACCGCCTTGGCCTCGGGGCGGAGCTTAAGCCGTCCAGAGCGGATGAGCTCGGCCAGAAACTCCGTGTGGTGGACCACCCGGTACGCCCCGCCAAAGTCCTTGTACTCGTTGCCAAGGGTATGGAAGCAGTGGGGGCAGGTGGTGACGATCCGCTTGGGGGCCACCGCGTTCAGCGTCTCTACATTCTCCGTGGCCAGCTGGAAGAAGAGGTACTCGTTCCCTGCGCGCCGGGCAGCGTCCCCTGTGCACTTCTCCTTGGTCCCCAAAACCGCCCAGTCTACCCCAGCCCGGTTCAGAAGCTCGGCCATGGCCCGGGCGATCCTCTGGGCCCGGGGGTCATAGCTCGGGGCGCAGCCCACCCAGTAGAGGACCTCTGGATGCGGCTTCTCGGCCACGGTGGGAACCTCGAGGCCCTCCGCCCAGTCCAGCCGCTTGGCCTGTCCGATCCCCCAGGGGTTGCCGGAACGCTCCATGCCCCGGAAAGCGTTGTTGAGCTCCTGGGGGAACTCCCCCTCCATGAGCACCCTGGCCCGGCGCACGTCCAGGATGTGGAGCATAGGCTCGTTCCCCACGGGGCAGACCTCCACACAGGCCATGCAGGTGGTGCAGGCCCAGAGCGCCTCCTCGTTCAGGGCGAAGTCCATAAGGGGCCGGGGGCTTGGTTGGCCTTGGGCAAACCCCGGGAGGATCCCGTTCAGCTCATACCGCTCGGAGATCAAAATGGCGGCGGGGCTCAAGGCCTTTCCGGTCACGTAGGCGGGGCAGGCCTCCTGGCAGCGGTTGCACATGATGCAGCTATAGGCATCCAAAAGGCGCTTGAAGCTGAGATCCTCCAGCCGCTCCGCCCCGAAGCGTTCGGCCTCCTCCTCAACCTCTTCAAAGCGAATGGGCAGGAGTGCCCCCGGCTTCTCCTTGTAAAGCGCCAGGTTGATGGGGGCCAGGAAGAGGTGGATGTGCTTGGACCGGGGGAAATAGGGGATGAAAAGGAGGATGGACCCCAACGCCCCCCACCAGAAGAGGTGTTCCAAGCGCACAAGGGTCTCTGGGGGAAGGCCGGAGAGCCAGACCGAAACGGCGCTCGCCACGGGTTGGAAGGGGTCCGGGCCCTCCTGGGCCAAGGCGCTGGCCTTGGAGAGAAGGCGGCTTCCCACGTGGAAGGTAATGAACCCCCCCACGATGGCCGAGTCCCGGGGAATGCCCTTGCGGACCCGCTCGTGGAGAGGAACCTTGGGGTTCCAGGTGAAGTCCTTAGGCGCGATCAGGTACCGCCTGGCCATCAGGCCCAGAATGCCCACCAAAATGCCGAAGGTGAGGAGATCCGCCAAAAGGTTAAAGGGGTCCCAAAGCCCCCCTTGGGTGTGAAGGGGGAAGTACCCTTCCAGAAGGTCCACGAGGTTAACCAGGAGGTAATAGACGAAGCCGTAAAAGACCAGGGCGTGGAGGAAGGAGACCCAAGGGCGGCGTTTGAACACCGTCTTCTGGGTAAGGACCAGCCAGAGGGCCCGGCCCACCCGTACAGGAAGGCGGTCCAACCGGTTCTCCGGCTTCCCCCGCCGGATGGCCCGGTACACCCGGTAAAACCCCTGGCCTCCAAGGTACAAGGAGGCCAGGGCCAAAAGAAAGAAGAGCACCTTCTCGAACAAGCTCAACATGGGCGCACCTCACATAAACTTATACTCAGTATAAGGGCTGTTCCTGGCTTGCCAAGCCCCCCAAGGGGGGCGTAGCCTTTGGGAGTGGAAGCAGCGGGGCTCGCGGCCATCCTCTTCTTCGGCCTCCTCAACACCTGGGCCCTTTGGATCTACCAAAGGGCCCTCCTCCCGTGGCAGGGGGGGAGCCTGATCCTCAGCCTGGTCCTTTACCATCTCTCTCCCGTCTTAGGGCTTCTGGCCTTTTGGCTGCTGGAAGGCGGCCTCCTCCTTAAAGCCTACCGCAAGGGGGGGTAGGAGGCCTGGGTACAGGCCTCACCAGAAGCGGGAGACCCCCCAGGCGAAAGCCGCGCCCAGAAGGGCTCCCACGGCCACCTCGAGGTAGGTGTGCCCCAGGAGCACCTTCAGAGGCTCGGGCCTTGGCCCCTTGTTGAGAAGGTCTTGAAGATCCTCCACCAGTTCGTTCAAAAGCTTGGCGTGCATCCCGGCAGCCCGGCGGATGCCCGTGGCGTCGTACATGACGATGAGGGCGAAGACCGTCGCCACGGCGAAAACCGAGGAGTCAAACCCCTCCCGGATGCCCACCGCCACGGCCAGGGCGCTCACTGTGGCCGAGTGGGAGGAGGGCATCCCTCCGGTCTCCAAAAACCGCTCCCACTGGAGGCGGCCCTCGAGGAAGTAGTAGATAAAAAGCTTCAGGGTCTGGGCCAAGAGGTTCGCCAGTAAGGCGGTCCAGAAGACGGGGTTAGCGAGGAGCTCCATTCCGCCTCAGAAGGGCCGCTTTCAAGGTGTTGGCCATGAGCATGGCCACGGTCATGGGCCCCACCCCCCCGGGAACCGGGGTGAGGGCCGAGGCCACCTCCGCCACCTTGGGGTGGACATCCCCCAGAAGCCGATCCTCGACCCGGGTCACCCCCACGTCCACCACCACCGCCCCCTCTTGGACCATCTCCGGACGCACGAAATGGGGTCGGCCCACGGCGGCGATGAGGATCTCCGCCCGGCGGGTGACCTCAGGGAGGCGGGCCGTCTTGGAATGGGCCACGGTGACCGTGGCGTCCTCCCTTAAAAGAAGGCCCGCCAGGGGCTTGCCCACGATGTTGGAGCGGCCGAGAATCACCACCTCCTTGCCTTTCAGATCCACCTTGTAGTGCTTGAGAAGCCGGATGATCCCCAAGGGGGTGCAGGGGAAAAGCCCCTCCCCTCCACTCCAAAGCCGCCCCACATTCACCGGATGAAAGCCGTCCACGTCCTTCAGAGGATGAATGGCCTCCAAGACCCGCTCCGCCCGGATGTGGGAAGGCAGGGGAAGCTGCACCAGTAGGCCATCCAGCTCCTTCTCCTCGTTCAAAATCCGGATTCGCTCCAAAAGGACCTCCTCGGGAAGGGCCTCGGGATAGACCTCCACCTCGCTTCTAAAGCCCAGCTCCCGCGCCTTTTTGGCCTTCAAGCGAACATAGGACACGCTCGCAGGATCCTCTCCAAGACGGATGACTTTCAAATAGGGAACGAAGTCCAAGGCGGAAAGCCTCGTGCGGATCTCCTGGTAGACCGCCTCCGCCACGGGGCCGCCCTTCCAGATCTCGGCCATCACTCCTCCTTGGGCGCGGCGCTGAGCTCCCCCGCCTCTACCCGGCGGAGGACACGGGCCAAAACACCGTTCACAAAACTGCCCGAATGCTCCCCCCCGTACCGCTTGGCAATCTTTACCGCCACTTCGATAAGGGGAGCAAAAGGGGTGGGCTCAAAGAGCATCTCGTAGGTGGCCAGGCGCAAGACGGTGAGGTCGGTCTTGGCCATCTGGCCGAAGTCCCATCCCTGGACCGTCTCCTCGAGGATGCGGTCCACCTCTCCTTGGCGCCGGGTGTACCCCTCTAGAAGCCGCCTGGCGAAGGCGATCCCCTCCTCGTCCAGCGCCTCGCCGTAGGCCTCCTCCTCCTGGCTTTCCGAAAGGGCGTGCTGGAAGGCCTCCCAGAGGGGAACCCCTCCCTGGGTGTGGGCAAAAAGCGCTTTGAAGGCGAGTTCCCGCGCCCTACGCAGCATGGTCCTCGCGGTACTCCACCTGGGCCACGGTAAGGTTGACCGCTCCCACCCGCTCCCCTGTGGCCACGAACAAGGCCTCCGCCACGGCCTTTTGCACCTCCTGGGCCAAGGCGGGAATGGGGCGGCCGTAGTCCACAGAAAGGACCAGGTCCACCAAAAGCCCCTCCGGCCCCCGTTCCACCCGGACGGGCTTCGAGCGCTTGAAAAGCTCGCCCAGGGTCTTGGCGCCGGGGGCGATGAGCCGCACCCCCTCGAGGCCCTCCAAAGCCTGGGCCACGATGGCCCCCAAAGCCCCCTCGGTGATCTCGTAGTCCACCATCACGCCCTTAGTCTACAGCTCCATCCTTCGGGCCACGAAGTTGGTGTAGACCGCCCCCCGGCGGAAGAAGGCGTTCTGAAGAACCCTCTGATGGAAAGGGATGGTGGTCTTGAGGCCTGGACCCTCGATCACCGTCTCGGAAAGGGCCCGTTCCATCCGCCGTATGGCCTCCTCCCGGCTCGGGGCCCAGGCGATGATCTTGGCGATGAGGGAGTCGTAATGGGGGGGGATCGGGTAGCCCGCGTAAAGGTGGGAGTCCACCCGGACCCCCGGCCCCCCGGGAAAAAGAAGGGTCTCCACCTTCCCGATGGCGGGCCTGAAGCCCTTTTCCGGGTCCTCCGCGTTCACCCGCACCTCAATGGCATGCCCCCGGGGAAGGATCTCCTCCTGCTTGAGCCAAAGCCTCTCCCCCAGGGCGATGCGGAACTGGGCCTGGACCAGATCCACCCCGGTGATCATCTCCGTAACGGGATGCTCCACCTGGATGCGGGTGTTCATCTCTATGAAATAGAAGTTTCCCTCCTTGTCCACCAAGAATTCCAAGGTGCCCGCGGAGACGTACCCCACGTGCTTGGCCAGGCGGACCGCGGCCTCGGCGATGGCCTTGCGCACCTCAAAGGGCAAGACGCTCGGCGCCTCTTCCAAAAGCTTCTGGTGACGGCGCTGGATGGAGCAGTCCCGCTCCCAGAGGTGGACCACCTCCTCCCCATCCCCTAGGACCTGGATCTCGATGTGCTTGGGCTCCTCAATGTACTTTTCCAGGTAGATGGCCGGGTTGCCGAAGGCGGCCCGGGCCTCCTCCTGGGCCTGCTGGACCGCGCGCTCCAGATCCTCCTCCGTGTGGACGAGGCGCATCCCCCGCCCCCCGCCCCCGGCGGAGGCCTTGAGGATCACGGGGTAGCCGATCTCCCGGGCCGCCTGCTTGGCCTCCTCCACGCTATTCAGCTCGTCGGTCCCGGGCACGGTGGGCACCCCCGCCTCCCGGGCCACCCGCCTGGCCGTGGCCTTGTCCCCCAAAGCCCGCATGTTCTCCGGGGTGGGGCCGATGAAGACCAGGCCGTGCTCCCGGACCATCTCGGCGAAGGTGGGATTTTCCGAGAGGAACCCATACCCGGGATGGATGGCGTCCGCACCGGTCACGATGGCTGCGGAGAGGATGTTGGGGATGTTCAGGTAGCTCTGCCCCGAGGGGGGAGGGCCGATGCAGATGGCCTCGTCGGCCATGAGGACGGGCAGGCTCCTCTCATCCGCCGTGGAGTGGACGACCACGGTCTTGAGGCCCAGCTCCTTGGCCGCCCGGATGACCCGTAAGGCGATCTCCCCCCGGTTGGCGATGAGGACCTTCTTCATACCGGCTCAATCAGGAAAAGGGGCTGGCCGTACTCCACCGGCTCGCCGTTTTGCACCAGGATCTTCCGGACGATCCCGGAGACCTCGGACTCGATCTCGTTCATGAGCTTCATGGCCTCGATGATGCAGAGGACCTGGCCCTTTTCCACCCGGTCCCCTTCCTGGACATAAGGGGGGGCGTCCGGGGCGGGGGCACGGTAGAAGGTCCCCACGATGGGGGCCTTGACCTCCACACAGTTTTTGCACTCCTTTTCGGAGGAAGGGGCCTCCTCCCTAGGGGCCGAGGAGGGCCCTAAGGGGGGGGCTTGGACGGGAGGCGCTGGGACGGAGACCGGCTGGGCAGGGGGCAGCTGGACCGGGGGCACCGGGGCCAAGGCCACCTCCCTTCCCCGTCTGACGGTGAGTTTGTAGTCCGGGGTCTCGAGGGTGAGCTCGGCCACGTCGTGCTCGGTGAGGGCTTGAAGAATCTGCCTTAGCTCCTTCGCGTTCATAAAACCTCCTGCGCAAAGGATAGCCTACACCGAAATCCGTCATACCCTTGCTTGAACCCGGTCAACGCCTTGCCCGACCACCCCACCCCGGCTGGGGTGGGGCAGAGGACGACCCCTCAACCCTGGGCCCGGCCCACGTACTCCCCGGTCCGGGTGTCCACCCTGACCACCTCCCCCGCCTCCACGAAGAGGGGGACCTGGATGACCGCCCCAGTCTCGAGGGTGGCGGGCTTGGAACCGCCGGAGACCGTATCCCCCCGCACCCCAGGGGGGGTATCCACGATCCTCAGCTCCACCACCGTGGGCAGGGTGATCTTGAGGGGCCGGCCCTCATACATATCCCCCAGAACCGTCATCCCCTCCTTGAGGAAGCGGGCGGCTTCCACCCTACCCCTTGGCACGTGAAACTGCTCGTAGGTCTCCAGGTCCATAAAGACGAGGTCCTCCCCCTCCGGATAAAGGTACTGCAGCTCCCGGGTTTCCACGTAGATGTCCTTCAGCCTCTCCCCGGAGTTGAA
The DNA here is from genome assembly GCF_040290245.1 of Thermus sp. GTDB lineage: Bacteria > Deinococcota > Deinococci > Deinococcales > Thermaceae > Thermus_A. The sequence continues at coordinate 3,570 of NZ_PSMQ01000002.1, read as the reverse complement.
GGTCCTTTCCACCGTGGCCCCGGTCTCGAGGTTCTTGAACTTGGCCACCACCTTGGCCCCACCCCGGCCGAGCTTCTGATGCTGGTACTCCACGCACTCCCAAAGCCCCCCGTCCATCTCCACCTTGGTGCCCGGCCTCAAGTCCGTCACGCTGATCATGCTTCCTCCTTTAACTCAAGCACCTGGGGCCGAAGCCCTAAGCGTTCAATATACCCCAGGTACTCCCCTTCCGAGAGGGGGTGCTTCCCTGCCAGAGCCACCAGCAGGGCCTCCATCACGTTCGTTCCAAAGCTCCGCCCCTCGATCCGGGGGGTGGTGGTGATGAGGCGGCCCACCCGCCTGGACCTCAAGAAGGCCAGATCCTCCGCCGTGGTGGTGTTGGTCAGCACGCTCCGCCCCCCCATGTCCAGGGGCATATGCCGCCGAATGTAGTGCCAATCCCCCGCCACCAAATCCGCCCAGAGGTAGTACCGGCCCCGCCAGTCCGGAAGGCTCCTCTCCTGCCTCTCCCCCGTGGGGTAAAGCCAGGCGAAGGGAAGCTTGGTAAGAAGGGGCAGGAGGAGGTGGGCGAGCTTCTGCAGAAGGGAAAGGGAGTAAAGGGGGATGGGCAGGCCGAGGCCGAAGATAAAATCCCCGTAAAGCGCCTGGGCGCCCACCTCCGCCAGAGCCTCGGCAAGGCCGAACCGGTCCACGGCGGAAGGGATAAGGACCTTGGTCCTTTTCCAGTCTATTTGGTCTGAAAGCAGGTGGACCGCCCGACGCTCCAGGGTGTGCTTGAGGCCGCTTCCGTCCACCACCGGGGTCTTCTTCGCCGCCTGGGCGAGCTTCAAGGCATCCCGGAAGGCGTACCGCCTTCCCCCAGCCCAGACAAAAAGGTCAATCCCCCCCAGGCCGATGGCATCCACCCGTCCGTCCAGCTCCTGGATGAGGGCGATGGCCCGCTTTAAATCCCCGTCCGTCCCCCGCCTTTCCAGGAGGACGCGCTCGCCCAGAAGCTCCACCTCGGCCCTGGCGTCCCGGCGGCTCGAGCCCAGAGAAACGCTGACCACGTGCTTCACAAAAAACTATTCTACCGCGAGGGAAAGGAGAAAAAACCCAAGGGCGGCCGCAAGGGCCCAAGCGGAAACCCGTGCCTGCCCCAGGATCCGGGCCAAAATGGCCAGGAGCAAAGCCCCGAAGGCGAAACTCAAAAGAAGGGCTTTTTTGTTTGCAAAAACCCGTTCCACAGGGGGAATATACCAAAAGGCCCGCGCCGCAACCGAACCGGGGTGGGGCCCGGCCTACCCCCTCTCGAGCCAGCCCGCCTGGAGCCCCTTGAGCCCGATGGCGTGGTAGACGAGCTGGGCCGCGGTCATCTCCGCATGGAACTGACCGTTTGGGGAAAGCTCCACGAAGTCCATCCCCACCACCTCCTTCTTTTCAAAGACCGCGGCCAGGAGGTTCACCGCCTCCCGGTAGGTGAGGCCATCCGGCAAGGGGGTGCCCACGCTGGGCATCACCGAGGGGTCCAAGGCATCGAAGTCAAAGCTCACATAGACCCGCTCCCCCAAGGCTGAGAGGATCTCCCGCAGGGGAAGCCCCTCCTTGCGGATCCGGTGGGCAGGGAAAAAGCCCAGCCCCCTTTCCCGGATCAAGGCCAAAGACTCCCGGGAGACCGCCCGGAGGCCCACCTGGACCACGGAAAACCCCTCCTGGACCAGGCGGTAAAAGGGGCTGGCGTGGGAGTAGACCGAGCCCTGCCACTCGGGGTAGAGGTCGGCATGGGCATCGATGTGGAGGAGGGAGAAGGGGCCCAGGGCCTCCCGGTGGGCCTGGACCAAGGGGTAGGTGATGGAATGGTCCCCCCCCAGGGCCACGAGGAATTTCTTTGCCTTTAGGTGGGCAAGCGCCGCCTCCCGGATGAGGCGGTGGCTTTCCTCGGCGCTTCCCGCCACCCAGGGGACCGCCTCCGCCGCATGGATGCCCACCTCGCTGGGATCGCACAAGAGCTCGAGGTGGAAGGGCTCGAGCTCCTGGCTCGCCTCCAGAATGGCCGCCGGCCCCCGTCTCGCCCCGGGCAAAAAGGAGAGGGAGAGGTCGTAGGGCACCGGCAAAACCACCACCCGGGCCTCCTCGTACGGCGTGTCCTTTTCTCCAAAGATGGGGCGCATGGGGAAGAGTGTAGCAAAAAAAGGGGAGGGGGATTAGCGCCCTAGGAAGAACCGTTCCAAAACCCTTAGGATGGCCAAACTCCCCCGCTCAAAATCCCGCACGCGGATGTGCTCGTTGGGGCTGTGCACCCGGCTTCCCGGGTACCCCACCCCAAGGCCCACTGCGGGGGCCTTTAGATGGTGGAGAAAGGGGTGCATGGGCCCCGAGCCCGCCATGTTGGGGTAGAGGATGGGCTTCACCCCATAGACCTCCTCCAAGGCCCGGCGCACCAGGGCGAAGAAGGGATGGGTTAGGTCAGAGCGGGCCGGCCGTTCCCCCGCCTCTAGGGGAACAACCTCTAGGTCATGGAAGCCCTGGGCCTCGAGGTGGCGTTTTAAGAGGGTTAGGACCTCCTCCGGCTCCTGGTCCGGCACCAGGCGGAAGTCCAGCTTGGCGAAGGCCGAAGCGGGCAAAACCGTCTTGCTCCCCGCCCCTTGGTATCCCCCGTGGAGGCCGTTGATGTTCAGGCAGGGTTCGGTCAGAAGCTTCTTATAAAACTCCGCCCCCTGGACCCCCCCCAGGAAGCCCTGAACCCCAAAGGCCCGCCTAAGCGCCTCCGACTCGTCGGGAATCCCCTCCAAGGCCTCTTGCTCCGCCGGGGTCAAGGGCCTGACCCGGTCGTAAAACCCCGGGATCAGGACCCGCCCCTCCTCGCTTCGCAGGGAGGCAAGGGCCCGGCTTAAGCGGTAAAGGGGGTTTTCCACCACCGCCCCGTAGGAGGAATGGAGGTCGTACGCCGCCGTTTTGGCCCTGAGCTGCACCGCCAAGATGCCCTTCAGCCCCGCATAGGCCACGGGCCGGTCCTGGGCGTCCACCCCCCCGGACTCCCAAAAAATGGCCTCCGCCCGGAGCCGGTCAGCAAAACTGGCCACAAAGCTCTCGAGATGGGGACTTCCCACCTCCTCCTCCCCCTCCACCACAAAGGCCACCCGGGGGAGGAAGCCGTGGGCCTCTTTAAAGAGGGCCAGGGCCATGACCCGGGCCACGAACTCCCCCTTGTCGTCGCTGCTGCCCCGGCCGTACCAGGCCCCCTGCCGCTCCTCCAAACGGAAGGGATCGCTCTCCCAAAGCTCAAGGGGGTCTGGGGGCTGGACATCGTAGTGGTTATAGAAAAGAAGCCTCTTCTCCCCCTCCCCGCCCTCCGCGAAAACCACGGGGGCCCCATAGCCAAAGACGACCTCTACCCTGAGCCCCAGGGCCTCCAAACTCTCCGCCACCGCCCGGGCCCCCTCCTCCAATCCCCTCCCCTCCGCCGAGACGGTGGGAATGGCCACCAAGCGGGCAAGGAGGTCTCTCGCCTGGTCTAAAAAGGGTCTCATGGTACACTGAGTCTACTATGGTGGAACCTGCCCTGGTTCTTTACGGAACCACCTATGAGAA
>NZ_PSMQ01000050.1:0-12828 GCF_040290245.1 Thermus sp. | reverse complement strand
GGCCCGGCCGCGGTGAACCAGGCGGTGAAGGCCATCGCCATCGCCCGCGGCTACATCGCCCCGGACAACCTGGACCTTACGGTAAAGCCCGCCTTTGTCAAGCTGGACCTGGAGAACGAGGAGCGGACCGCCCTGCGCTTCACCATCAAGGCACATCCCTTGGAGTCTTGACCGCCCGCGCGTTGGCGCTGGACCTCCTCCTGGCCGTGGAGGCGGGGGGGAGGCTCCAGCCCCTTTTGTCTAGCCTTGTGCGCCGGTACGCCCTTTCTCCGGCGGATAGGGCCTTCCTAACCCATCTGGCCTACGGGGTCTTTCGCCGCCTGCGGTATCTGGACCATCTCCTAAAGCCCCTTTTGAAAAAGCCGGAAAGGCTGCCCTCCAGGGTGCGCTGGGCCCTGAGGGCAGGGGCCTATGAGTTCCTCGAGGGGAAACCGGGGTACGCCCGGGTCCACCCTTGGGTGGAGGAGGTAAAAAGGACCCATCCCGCCTTGGCGGGCCTGGTCAACGCGGTTCTTAGGCGGCTCGAGCTCAAAGAGGCCCCACTGGGGGTTTGGCTCTCCCTTCCGGACTTCCTTCTGCAGGCTTGGGAGGCCTTCTTCGGCGAGGTGGCGTTCGCCCAGGCCTTTAACCAGCCTGCCCCCCTCTTCGTCACCGCCTTGGGGAACGCCTCTTCCTTGACCTTGAGGCCGGGCCCCCTGCCGGACAGCTTCGTATGGGAAGGGCCCGTGGGGGAGACGGAGTTTTCCGCCCTCGGCCTTCAGCCCCAGAACCCCGCCTCCCTTTTTGCGGCCCAGCTTCTAGGGGTGGCTCCTGGGGAGGAGGTTTTGGACCTCTGCGGGGGGGCGGGGGTAAAGGCGGCCTACCTGGCCTCCCGGGGGGCGCGGGTGCGTTCCTTGGACCTCCATGCCGGGCGGCAAAGGTCAGGGGCGCGGACCTGGAGGAGGCTGGGCCTCGAGGTGGCCTTTGAGACTTGGGACCTGAGGGTGCCCATTCCCTACCGGGCCGGCAAGGTCCTTCTGGATGCCCCCTGCACGGGCACGGGGACGTTTCGCACCCATCCGGAGGCCCGTTACCGGCTAGATCCAAAGGGCATCCAGGCCATGGCCGCCCTCCAGGCCCAGCTTTTGGAAACCGCCGCCCAGGCCACGCGGCCCGGGGGGGTTCTGGTCTACTCCGTCTGCACCCTGACGGAGGAGGAGGGGGAGGGGGTGGTAAGGGGCTTTTTAAATCGGCACCCGGAGTTCGTCCTCGAGCCCTTTTTTTGCCCTTTGCCCGTCCTTCGTGAGGGCCTGGGGGTCTATGTTCGACCGGAGGACGGGCTGGATGGGTTTTACTACGCCCGGTTGAGGCGGGTAGACTAAAGGCATGAAGCTCGTCTTCGTGGGCTTGGGCAAGATGGGGAGGAGCATCCTCCGGGGGGTTTTGGAGAGGGGGTTCCTCCTTCCAGAGGAGGTGGGGGTCTTGGGCCGGAGCCCGGAGCGGACCCACGAACTCGCCCAGGCCTTCGGGATCCGGGAGGTAAGGCCTGAGGAGCTCGGCCGCGCGGAACGGGTCCTCATCGCCGTTCAGCCCAGGGACTTTCCCGCCTTGGCCCCCTTGATCGCCCACCCCCTGACGGGCTACCTCTCCATCATGGCCGGGGTTTCCACGGGGGTTCTAACCCGGAGGCTGGGGACACGGCGAATCGTCCGGGCCATGCCCAACCTGGCGGCGGAGATCGGGGAAAGCTCCACCGCCCTTTTCGGACCCAAGGAGGCGGAGGAGGCGGGGGATCTGGCCTTTGCCCGGTCCTTGTTTGCCACGGTGGGGGATGTGTACGAGATCCCCGAACGGCTTTTTGATGCCTTCACTGGGATGTCGGCCTCCGCCCCCGCATATTTGGCGGTGGTGGCCGAGGCACTTGCGGATGGAGGCGTGAAGATGGGCATTCCGCGGGCCTTGGCGTTGAAGCTGGCGGCGGATGCGCTGGCCGCCACGGGGGAGCTGCTCAAAAGGACCCATCCCGCCCGGCTTAAGGACGAGGTGGCGAGCCCGGGGGGGACCACCATCCACGGCCTCTTCGCCCTCGAGGCCAAAGGCCTCCGGGCCGCCCTTATGGAGGCGGTGGAGCGGGCCACCCTGAGGGGGCAGGCCCTGGGGGAAGAGGAATGAGGCTTTGTGTTTGGGCCCTTTTTCTTTCAGCCTTCGGGCTGGCCCAGGCCTACCTCCCCCTCGAGGCCGGCCGCACCTGGGTCTACTCCGACGGAACCGTCCAAAAGGTGGTCAGCCGGCAAGGGGACGGGGTGGTTTTGGAGTACACAAAGGAGGCCTCCTTCCGCCGGGACCGGCTGCGCCTGAAAGACGGGGTCTGGCTTTTAGGCGTGGAACTCCCCCAGGGGGTCTTTGCCTATGCGCCCCCCCTTCTTTTGTACCCCGGCCGCCTCGAGGTGGGGGCCTCTTGGTCCAGCCGGGGGGTCTTCCAGGGGCAAACGGTGGCCCTTTCTGGCCGGGTGGAGGCGGTGGAGGGGGTAGAGGCCCTCCTGGGTCGGTTCAATGCCTACCGCCTCCGGCTGGCCTACACCACCAAGAAGGGGGGGGCGGGCCTGGTGGAGCTCTACCTCGTCCCCGGGCTCGGGGTGGTGCGGTACCTGAGCGGGGGCAGGCCGGTAGACCTGGTCAAAACAGCGCCCTGAGGATTTCCCAGTACATCCGCATCCGGTGGGCAAAGCCTTCCAAAACCCCCCGTTTCTCCTCCTTCATCACCTGGCTCACCCCCTCCAAGGGCAGGTAGACCACCCGCCAGCCCGCCCGTTTGGCGTGCTTGGTGAGGAGGAGTTCCAGGTCATACCGGGCCAGCTCCAGCCCCCCCATTCGCCTCAGGGCCTCGGTCTCGAGGGCCCTTTGCCCTGAAAGAAAGGGGGTGATGCGCATGGCCCAGTCGGTGGAAGCCCGTCCTTTCCGGAAGACCCCCACGCTCATCCGCGCCTCACCGGCCTGGACGGGTTTTAGGAGGGCGTGGAGGTGTTCCGGCCGGAGGCCGATGAGGTCCGCGTCCAGGAGGAGGAGGTAGGGGGTTTCCACCCGCTTAAGCCCCTCCGCCACCGCCCCGCCCTTGCCCAGGTTCCTTGAAAGCCGCACCACTAAGGCCCCCGCCGCCTCGGCCCTTTGGGCCGTGGCGTCCTGGGAGGCATCGTCCGCCACGATGACGGGAAACCCCGCCTCCCGCGCCACTTTGACCACCTCGGCCACGGTCTTTTCCTCATTGAAGGCGGGGATAAGGACGGTGGCCTGCATCTAGCCTCCGAAAAGCCGCTTCAGGTCCTGGAGGGTCACGAGGAGGACGAGGAGGAGGAGGAAAAGGAAGCCCAGGTAGTGGGCCAAGGCCTCCTGCTCCGGCTTCAGGCGGAACAGGCGGGAAAGGAGGAGCAAGAAGATCCGGCCCCCATCCAAAGCGGGGATGGGGAGGAGGTTGAACAAAGCCAGGGAGAGGTTGATGGCCACCGTCAGCTCAATCAGCCGGAAAACCCCCTCCTGCGCTGCTTTGCCCACCTCGGCCACCAGGCCCAAGGGCCCCACCACCCCGCCTTCTTTACCTGAAAGGGTGGAGAAAAGCCCCCCCACCAAGGCCTTCACCATCTGGGGTAGAAAGGCCAGGGCGCGGGAGGCGCTTAAACCAAGGGCCTCGGCGAATCCGATCTTCCGGTAGATCACCTCCGGCTGGTAGACCACCCCGAGCCGCGTAGACCCCGGCTTCCAGACCAGGGGAAGCACCAGCTCCCTCCCCTCCCTCAGGAGGGTCAGGGTGTGCGCCCCCGGGGTCTTGAGCCGGTTGATCCCCTCCGCCCGCTCCAGGGGTTTTCCATCCACCGCCACGATGACGTCCCCTGGTTTAAGCCCGATGGCTTCCGCAGGGCTTCCCTGGGCTACCTCGAGGACCACCGCCCGGCCCGTGGCTTCGGGCACCCCCTGGGCGTGGAAGAGGTAGGCCAGGAGGAAGAGGGCGAGAAGAAGGTTCATGAACACCCCGCTTACGAGGACGAGAAGCTTCCCCAAAAGGGTTAGCCGGTCGTACCCGAGGCCTTTCTCCTCCGGGATGAGGCCCTCGATGTCCGCATACCCTCCTAGGGGGATCGCGGCGATCCGCCACTCCGTGCCCCAGAGGGGTTTTCGGAAGAGTACGGGGCCGAAGCCGACGCTGAAGGCTTTAACCCGGACCCCCTGGAGCCTGGCCGCCAGGTAGTGGCCGAGCTCGTGAATGAAGATGCTGAGGCCAATGATGAGGATAAACCAAACCAAGCTCATCTTCTTGCCACCTCTTTCGCCCAGGCATCCACCTGGTAGAGGTTCTCCCAGGTTAAAGGAAGGTCAGGGGTTTGGGAAAGGACCTTTTCCAAAAGCCTGGGAATATCGGTGAAGCGGATCTCCCCTTTCAAAAAGCGCTCCACCGCCACCTCGTCTGCGGCGGAGACCGCCACCTGGAAAACCCTGCCCTTCTTCCCCGCTTCATACGCCAAAGCCAAGGCGGGGAAGCGGTGGAGGTCGGGGGGGAGGAAGTCCAGCCGTTCGGGGAGGGGGAGGTCTTTGAGGGGGGTTTCGGCCCGGTGGGGATGGGTCAGGGCGTACTGGATGGGAAGGCGCATGTCCGTGGGGCCTAGGCTGGCCTTGAGGGTACCGTCCTTAAACCGGACCAGGCCGTGGACGTAGGCCTGGGGGTGGATGAGGACCTTGATCCTTTCCAGGGGAAAGCGGAAGAGCTCCTTGGCCTCCAAGACCTCCAGGCCTTTGTTGAAGAGGGTGGCCGAGTCCACCGTGACCTTGGGCCCCATCCTCCACCTGGGGTGGTTCAGGGCCATCTCTGGGGTGACGCTGGAGAGGTCCTCAGGAGCGAAGAGGAAGGGGCCGCCGCTTGCGGTGAGGATGAGCTCGGCCACGTCCTCCCTGGCCTCCCCCAAAAGGGCCTGGAAAAGCGCCGAGTGCTCCGAGTCCACGGGTAGGATCTCCGCACCAGAGCGGCGGGCCTCCTCCCAAAGGAGGGGACCCGCGGCCACCATGCTCTCCTTGTTGGCCAGGGCCACCCGCCGCCCCTGGCGGACGGCGGTAAGGGTGGGCCCAAGGCCCGCCAGGCCGGGGATGGCGGCCACCACCGCCTCGGCTTCTAAGGCGGCCACCTCCTCGGGGCTTCCGAGCCTCAGCCAGGGGAAGCGGGCCTTAAGCTCAGGATAGAGGGTTTCCTCTGCGGCCACCATGAGGGGTTGGAAGAGGGCGATCTGTTCTGAGAGGACCTCGAGGTTTTTCCCGGCCACCAGGCCCACCACCCTTAGTCCCAGCCAGCGGGCCACCTCCAGGGCCTGACGACCGATGGAGCCCGTGGAACCCAAAACCACAAGCCTCATGTGAAGATCACCGCCAGATAATAGGTTAAAGGTAGGGTAAAAAGAAGACTGTCTATCCGGTCCAGAAGCCCCCCGTGCCCGGGGAGGAAGTTCCCCGAGTCCTTCACCCCACAGTAGCGCTTGAACATGCTTTCCGTGAGATCGCCAAGCTGGGCGGCCAGGGAAAGGAGGAGGGAGAAAAGGATCAGCTCTAGAATCCCGAAGGGGAAGGCTTGGCGCACCAGGCTGGTGTAGAAAAGAAGGGCGAAGAAGCTCACCAACATCCCCCCGAGGGAGCCCTCCACGGTCTTACCCGGGCTGATCTCGGGGGCGAGCTTACGCCTTCCGAAGCGGCGCCCCACGAAATAGGCCCCGATGTCTGTGGCGAAGCTGGCCACGATGGGCAAGGTCAGTGTCCAGAGCCCGCTCGTCCCGTCTGGGCTGTAACGGAGGAGGAGGGCGTAGCCCAGGGTCCAGGGCAGATACAAGAAGGCCATCAGACTGAAGGCGAACCGGGGGATGTTGGCCCCCTGGAGGAGCTCATAGCTGAACGCCCCCAAGAGGACCATTCCCAGCGCCACCTCCCGCCAGGGGACCTGGGGGTAATGCCAGTAGAGCTGGGGCAAGGAGAAGAGGAGCATCACCACCCCTCCTGCCCGGAGGAAGAAGAGGTTGAGCTCTACCGCCTTCCGCTTGAGCATCTCGTGCATCTCCCAGGTGCCCACAAAGAGGACGAAAAGCAAGGTGGGGAAGAGAAGAGGGAGCCCCACCCATAGGACGAAGAGGAGGAGGAAAGCGCCCGCCAAGGCGGAGGCCACCCGGGTGGATAGGGACTCCTTCACCCCAGGATCTCGGCTTCCTTCTTTTCCAGGGCCTGGTCCACCTTGGCGATAAACTCGTCGGTGATCTTCTGCACCTCGGCCTCGGCCCGCTTGACCTCGTCCTCGGGGAGGTGCAGCTCCTTCTCCAGCTTCCTAAGCCTTTCCAGTCCTTCCCGCCGGATGTTCCGGATGGCGATGCGGGCTTCCTCGGCCATGTGGCGTACGCTCCGGACCAGCTCTTTTCGCCTTTCCTCCGTGAGGGGAGGGATGTTGATGTAGAGGGCATCCCCCCGGTTCGCTGGGTTCAGCCCCAGGTCCGACTCCCGGATGGCCTTCTCAATCGCCTTGAGGGCGTTTTGGTCCCAGGACTGGACCACCAGGGTCCGGGCATCTGGGGCGGTGACGGTGGCGATCTGGTTCAGGGGGAGGTGGGCGCCGTAGTACTCCACCTTAAGGTGGAGAAGCAGAGCAGGGTTTGCCCGGCCACTCCGAACCCCCGCCAGATTGTGCTCCAAAGCCTCGAGGGACTTCTGCATGTGGGTGCGGATCTCCTGGTAAAGTTCCTTTAACATACCTACCTCCTAGGTGTGGATGAGGGTCCCGATCCTCTCTCCCCGGATAATACCCGTCAGGGCTCCGGGTTTAAAGATGTCGAAGACCACGATGGGGAGCTGGGCCTCCATGCAGAGCGTGAGCGCGGTGGGGTCCATGACCTGGAGGCCCCGGTTCAAAGCCTCGAGGTAGGTGAGCTCGTCAAACCGGACCGCATTCGGATTCTTGCGGGGATCGTCGGAGTAGACCCCATCCACCTTGTTTTTGGCCATCAGGACGACCTCCGCCCCTACCTCCAAGGCGCGGAGGGCAGCGGCGGTGTCGGTGGAGAAGAAGGGGTTCCCGGTGCCGCCGCCGAAGATAACGATCCGCTCCTTCTCGAGGTGGCGCAAAGCCCGGCGGCGGATGTAGGGCTCCGCCACCTGGGTGATGGTGAGGGCGGTCTGGACCCGCGTGGGGATGGAAAGGGCTTCCAGGGCGTCCTGAAGGGCTAAGGCGTTCATGATCGTGGCCAGCATCCCGATGTAGTCCGCGGTGGCCCGGTCCATCCCCACCCCCTGCCGGGTTCCCCGCCAGAGGTTCCCGCCCCCGATGACCACGGCCATCTGGGCCCCGGTCTCGTAAGCCTTCTTAATCTCCTCCGCAAGGCGCCGAGTGGCCTCGGGCTCTATGCCGAAGCCGTTTGTGGTGAGAAACTCACCGGAAAGCTTGAGTAGGACGCGTCTGTATTTCATGCCCAAAAAACAGGGCCCTGAGGAGAGCCTCAGGACCCCTTGCCTCCCATGGCCTATGCCCCCAGCTCAAACCGGCAGAAGCGGCGGATGACGATGTTCTCCCCGATCTTGGCAATCGCCTCCTGGATGAGCTCTTTCACCTTTACCTTGTCGTCTTTGACAAAGGGTTGCTCCAGGAGAACGACCTCCTCCAGGTACTTCTTAATCCGCCCCTCTGCGATTTTTTCCGCGATCTGCGGGGGCTTCCCCTCGTTCAACGCGGCCTGGATGTAGATCTGGCGCTCCTTTTCCAGCTCCTCTGCTGGGACCTCCTCCGGGCTCACGTACCTGGGGGCCGCCATGGCGATGTGCATGGCTAAATCCTTGGCTAAGCTCTGGAAGAGCTCGTTGCGGGCTACAAAGTCCGTCTCGCAGTTGAGCTCCACCAGCACCCCCACCCGCTGGTTGTGGTGGATATAGTGGCCGATCACCCCTTCCCGGGCTTCCCGGTCGGCCTTCTTGGCCGCCTTCAAGGCACCCCGCTCCCGGAGGAGCTGGATGGCCTTTTCCTCGTTCCAGCCCGCGTCCTCCAGGGCCTTCTTCACGTCCATCATCCCCGCCCCGGTGGATTCCCGGAGCTTTTTGATGAGCTCGAGCTGGCTCATGCTTCCACCCCTCCTTCGTCGTACGCGGCGGGGGCTTCCGCCTCCACCAAGGCCCGGGAGGGGGAGGGTTCCACCACCCCGCCCCTGGCTTCGATGATCAGGTCCGCCACCCGGGAGAGGATGAGCTGGATGGAGCGGATGGCGTCGTCGTTCCCGGGGATGATGTAGTCCAACTGGTCAGGGTCGGAGTCGGTGTCCGCCAGGGCGGCCACGGGGATCCCCAGCCTTTGCGCCTCCTTGACCGCGATGTTTTCCTTGGTGGGGTCCACCACGAAGAGGGCATCGGGAAGGCGCTTGAGCTTACGGAAGCCGGAAAGGTACTTCCTGAGCCGCTCCAGCTCGTGCTTAAGCCGCACCTGCTCCTTCTTGGGCCGCTCTTGGATGGCCTCGGAGGCGAAGAGCTCCTCCAGTTCCTCCAGACGGTCCACCCGGCGGGAGATGGTCTTGAAGTTGGTGAGCATCCCGCCTAGCCAGCGCTGGTTCACGTAGGGCATTCCACACCGGTCGGCCTCGAGCTGGAGGATGTCCTGGGCCTGCTTCTTGGTTCCCACGAAGAGGACCGTGCCGCCGCGCATGGCCAGGTCCTCGAGGAAGCGGAAGGTCCTTTCCAGCTCCACCATCGTCTTTTGTAGATCAATGATGTGGATGCCGTTGCGCTCCGCGTAGATATACCGGGCGAACTTCGGGTTCCAGCGCCGACGCTCGTGGCCGAAGTGGACCCCGGCCTCCAGGAGTTCCTTGACCGCAATCTGAACAGGCATATTCCTCCATTCGGGGAAGGTTGAGGTGAGCGTTCACTGGTGCGGCGAAAGCTCCCCGGCGCAGGACCTTCCCCTGCCCGCGCCCGCCTTCGGCGCACCGCCACCGATTATACCGGCAAGGGGCCCTTTGCGAAACCCCCAGGCTTTGCTATACTCCTTTTGGCCCTTGGGGCCGTAGCTCAGAGGGAGAGCACCTGCCTTGCAAGCAGGGGGGCGGCGGTTCGAATCCGCCCGGCTCCACCAAAAGCCCGGGAAGGCCCGGGTTTTTTTCTAGCCGCCCATGCCTTCCGGGATCCGTACCACCACCGCCTTCCCCCTGACCGTGAGGACCCCGTCCGCATAGACCTCCGTCTCCACCACCACCTTCCGCTCGGTCCTTTCCCGGACCCGCCCCACGGCCACCAGGGTGGGGCCCAAGGGGGTGGGCTTAAGGAACTGCACCTCGAGGCTCGCGGTCACGCACCGGGGGTAAGGGCCTTGGTCCCCAGGGGTGGGCTCGAGTTCCTTAAGGGCCGCGGAGCCCGTGGCGGTGGAGTGGCAGTCCACCAAGGAGGCGAGAAGCCCCCCGTAGACGAAGCCAGGGATGGCGATGTGGTGGGGTTTGGGGGTGAAGGCCGTGCGGCTTTCCTTCCTTTGTGGATCCCAGTAGGTTTTGAACTGGAGCCCCTCCGGGTTCAGGCGGCCGCATCCATAGCAATGGGCAAACGCCTCCGGATAGTAGGACTGGATGTAGTTCACGCCATCCCCTCCGCCTTCCACTTCTCGGGCACCGCCCGCCTCAGGAAGTCCACGATCTCCTGCGTGCTGGTCCCCGGTCCGAAGACCTCGGCCACGCCCAGGGCCTTCAGCTTGGGCACATCCTCGTCTGGGATGATGCCCCCTCCGAAGAGGAGGATGTCCGAGGCCCCGGCCTCGTCCAGGAGCCGCTTGACCTCACGAAAGTAGTGCATGTGGGCCCCGGAGAGGATGGAAAGCCCAATGGCGTCCACGTCCTCCTGCAAGGCCGCAGAGACGATCATCTCCGGGGTCTGGCGGAGACCGGTGTAGATGACCTCCATCCCCGCATCCCTTAAGGCGCGGGCCACCACTTTGGCCCCCCGGTCATGCCCGTCCAGGCCGGGTTTGGCGATGAGCACCCGTATGCGCCGATCCATGGCCCTAGTTTAGACGTAGGCGGGCTCCTGATACACCCCGTAAACCTCCCGCAAAACGTCCATCATCTCCCCCAGGGTGCAGTAGGCCAGGGCGCATTCCACGAAATGGGGCATGGTGTTTTGCCCCTCCACCGCTGCCTGGCGTAAAGCGGAAAGAGCCTCCTCCACCCGCTTCGCGTCCCGCTCCCGCCGCACCCGGGCCAGACGCTGGGCCTGCACCCGCTCCACCTCGGGGTCCACCAGCTGGATGGGCACCTTCAAGGGGATTTCGTCCGTGAAGGCGTTCACCCCCACGATGATCCGCTCCTTTCTCTCCACCTCCTGCTGGTAGCGGTAGCTGGCCTCCGCAAGCTCCCGGAGGAAATACCCCTCCTCGATGGCCCGGACCACCCCGCCCATGCGGCGGATCTCCTCGATGATGGCCATGGCCTGGCGCTCCATCTCGTCGGTGAGCCATTCCACGTAGTAGCTTCCCGCCAGGGGGTCTATGGTGTGGGTAACCCCCGTCTCGTAAGCGATGATCTGCTGGGTCCTTAGGGCGATGGTGGCAGACTCCTCCGTGGGAAGGGCCAGGGCCTCATCGTAGGCATCGGTGTGGAGGGAGTTGGTCCCGCCCAGGACGGCGGCCAGGGCCTGGATGGCTACCCGGGCGATGTTGTTTAAAGGTTGCTGGGCGGTGAGGGAGACCCCAGCGGTCTGGGCGTGGGTGCGGAGGGCCCAGCTTTGCGGATTCCTGGCCCCGTAGCGGTGGCGCAGCTCCTTGGCCCAGATGCGCCGGGCCGCGCGGAACTTGGCGATCTCCTCAAAGAAATCGTTGTGCACGTCAAAGAAAAAGCTGATCCTGGGGGCGAACTCGTCCACATCCAGGCCTCGTTTCAGCGCGGCCTCCACGTACTCAAACCCGTCTGCCAGGGTCCAGGCGAGCTCCTGCACGGCGGTGGAGCCCGCCTCGCGGATGTGGTAGCCGGAGACGGAGATGAAGTTCCACTTGGGAACGTTCCTCGGCCCCCACTCAAAGGTGTCGATGACCAGCTTTACGCTGGGCTCAGGAGGGAAGATGAACTCCTTCTGGGCGATGAACTCCTTAAGGATATCGTTTTGGATGGTTCCCCCGAGCTTTTTCCAGTCGTAGCCCTTTTTCTTCGCCACCGCCAGGTACATGGCCCAGATGGCGTTGGCGGGGCTGTTGATGGTCATGGAGGTGGTGACCTCCTCGAGGTTGATCCCCTCAAAGAGGATCTCCATGTCCGCGAGGCTGCTGACCGCCACCCCGCACTTGCCCACCTCTCCCCGGGAAAGGGGATGGTCGGAGTCATACCCCATCAGGGTGGGAAGGTCAAAGGCCACGGAAAGGCCGGTCTGGCCCGCCCTGAGGAGCTTTTTAAAGCGTTCGTTGGTCTGCTCGGCGGTGCCGAAGCCCGCGAACATGCGCATGGTCCAGAGCTTGGACCGGTACATGGAGCCGTAGACCCCCCGGGTGTAGGGGTATTCCCCAGGGTAGCCCCGCTTTTCCTCGTACTCGGGGTCTAAGACACCGATGTCCTCCGGGGTGTAGAGGGGCTCGGGCGCGATATTGGAGAGGGTTCGGTGGGCCAGGGGGCGCTCCGGCATCTTTTCCAGGCTCTTCTGGTAGGTCTCCCGCATCCAGTCGTGTTTTTTCCGCATAGGCCCTCCCGCTTGCCCTAAGTATAATACGGCTTTTTGCATGGGGGAAGATAGGCGTCACACCAGAGGGGCGCTCCTCAAGGGGCCCACCTGTTCGGCCACGTGGGCTTTCAGCGCATAAAGAAGCCGGTCCAAAGGGGCTCCCTCTAGGTAGGCTAGGGCTTCCGTGCCGGGGAGGAAGAGGATGGCCCTTAGGGCCTCTACCCCCTTCTCGCCCAGGTAAACCCCCTCCGATCCCAGCCGCCCTCCCTTCAGGTGGGTCCCCTGGCCCAGGAGGCTGGGCGCGAGGCCCGCCGCCTTCACCATCCGCCACCCTGCCCAGACCAGGGCCAAAAGGGGGGGATCGTGTTTGGCGATGCCCCTTAGCCCGGAGATGAAGACGGGGAAGAGGCGGGAAGCGGCCTCGGGGGAGGCCAGGGCGTAGCCGAGTTCCGCCAGGAAGCTCGCCATGAGGTAGCGCCGGGGGGCCTCGAGGCCGGAAAGCCGGCCCACAAGCTCCACCTGGGTCAGGGTGGGAAGGGCCTCCGGGCCTTTTTGGTAGAGCTGGAAGCGCACGTGGTGAAAGAGGGAAAGCCTTCCCGTTCGGCCCGTGGGCCTCTGGCCCTTTTTGGCCACGGCCTCGAGGGTTCCCCTGGGGGTTAAAAACCGCACCAGGAGGTCCCCCGAGGCAAGGGGCCTCCGGCCCACCACGATGCCTTCCTCGAGGCGGTACCGCTCCACTTTTCCATGTTATGCTAAAGCTATGAATGACCGCACGCTTCAGGACATCCTGGAATGGCTGGTGCTGGGCCTTTTAATCGCGGTGGGCCTGCTCCTTGCCCTTTGGCTTGGCGGGTGGGTCTTCACCTTCTTGGGCAAGCTCCTTCTGGCCCTCTCCGGCCTTGTTTGGTTCATTTTGAAGTATGCTGTTCCTGCCTTGGTCCTGGTAGGGCTGGCCTATCTGGTGGTGCGCTTCCTACAGAGGCGCACAGCATAGATCGGATTTTCTCTAAGAATAAGTGAAAGTTCACGAAACGATCCTTCACTTAACGCTTGGCTGACCTCTCATCACTTTGAAAACTAACTGACCTCCCCCTCTTGGTTGCGACAAGGCAAACTTAAGCCATGCAGCCCCTACCTTTTACTCCCAAGGATCTGGTTCCTTTC
>NZ_PSMQ01000049.1:0-12853 GCF_040290245.1 Thermus sp. | reverse complement strand
GATACCCTGAACCTCCTGGCCCAGCTCGGTCTCCGGCCGGGCCGGGAGGTCGAGATCCTGGAAAGAAGCCCGGAGGGGATCCGTCTTAAGGTGGGGCGGAAGACCTACCTCTTACCTCTTTCCCTGGCCCGGGCCCTAAGGGTTCAAAGCGCCGTAGCCCCCCCATCCACGGGAAGCACCACCCCGGTGACATAGTCCGAGGCCGGGCTCGCCAAAAAGAGCACCGCACCCCCAAGCTCCCCGGGCCTGCCCGGCCGGCCCAGGGGGAGGGTTTGCTGAAGCCGGGCCTCTATCTGGGGCAAAAGCCCCTCCGTCATCCGGGTGGGGAAAAACCCGGGGGCGAGGGCATTCACCCTGATCCCCCACCGCCCCCACTTGACCGCCAGATCCCGGGTCAGGGCCACCACCCCCCCCTTGGAGGCGGAGTACCCCACGGCGTCCAGAATCTCCGGGGGCTCCCCCTTGAGCCCGGCCACGGAGGCGATGTGGATGATCTTGCCGTATCCCCTTTCCCGCATCCTCTGCGCCGCAGCCCTACTGGCCAGAAAGGCCCCCAGGACGTTCACCTCCAAAACCTCCCGCACCTTTTCCGCGGGCATCTCCCAAGACGGGGCTCCCCAGGTCACCCCTGCGGCGTTGACCAAGACGGTAAGCGGACCAAGGGCCCTTTCCACCTCATCTACAATGGCCTGAAGGCGCTCCTCGCTGCGCACGTCCCCTTCCAGGTAAAGGGCATCCCCAAGGAGCGCTTTGGCCTCTGCGAAAAAGGCGGCCCGCCGGGCCATCACCGACACCTTAGCCCCCGCCTCCTTCAAAGCCAGGGCGGCCTCCAGGCCAAGCCCCCTGGACCCCCCGGTCACCAAGGCCACCTTCCCATCCAAGCGAAACTGCTCGAGAAACATCCCCCACCTCCCAGAAAAGGGCCTGCGCGGAGGAACCGGCCTAGGACCGGCCCTCTCCGGGGTACCCTCCCTCCTTCCGATAAAAAGTGGCCTTGGCAAAGGCCACCGGGTTACCCCCCTCGTCCAAGACCTCCCCGGCGGCGTGGAAAACCCGCCTGCCCGGGGCGAGAACCCAGCCCCTGGCGCGAAGAACCCCCTGGCGCACCGGGGCCAAATAGCTTAAGGAAAGCTCCACCGTGACCACCCGGGCCCCGCTTGGAAGGAGGCTTTCCACCGCCTGGCCCAAGGCGCTGTCCAGAAGCGCCGCCAGGATTCCCCCGTGGACCAGGCCCTGGCCCTGGATGAACTCCTCCCGCACGGGCAGGAGAAGCTCGGCCTCCCCCCCTTCCTTCCGCAGGACCCGGGCCTGGAACCAGCGAGCGAACGGGCTCAAACCGGCCTCCTCCGGACCATGGTTACAAACTCCCCCTCCTGGACCAGTTCACCCCGCTGGTTATACACCCGCACCCTCTGGACCAGGATCCCTCGGTCGGGCTTGCTGGTCTCCCGCTTCTCCAGGACCTCGCTCTCCCCCCGGACCGTGTCCCCGATGAACACCGGCTTCAAGAAGGCATACTTTCGGATCTCCAGCCAGGCGATGATCGTGCCCTCAAACTGTCCCGCGCGCTGCCGAAGACCCGTAAGCATGGAGAGGACCAACAGGCCATGGGCGATGCGCTGGCCAAAGGGGGTGGTCTTGGCGAACTCGAGATCGGTGTGGATGGGGTTGTAATCCCCCGAGACCCCGGCAAAGTTCACCACGTCCGCCTCCGTCACCGTCCGGGCCGGGGTCGTGAACCGCTGACCCACCTCGAAGTCCTCGAAGTACATGGGCATAGGCCTCCTCCTCTATTCAAGCCCCGTATGCGGCATAGACCAGGGTCCTAAACCGAAGCCACATCTTCTGGCCAAGCCGGGAGAAGAAGGCCCCATCGGGCCGCATCACGGAAAGAAGGCTTGGAGCCTGGACGAGAAGGACGGCGGAAAGACCCGCCTTGGGATCCACGAAAAAGTAGGTTCCCGCTAGGCCAGCCCAGTTCACCTCCCCTGGGTTTCCCGGGCTTAGGCTGGCCTCCTTCCGCACCGCCACCCCTAGGCCAAAGGTGTACCCCGGGCCCGGGGTGTACTCCTCCCCCCGGGCCAGAACCCCAGGGTAAAGGGGGCCCAGGTGATCCTCCTGCATAAAGTCCAGAAGCGCGCGGGAGACCGGCCCAAGACGGGTCCGGAGGGCCTCGGCGAAGCGCAGGTAGTCGTCCAGGGTGGAAAACCCCCCAGCCCCGCCCACGCACCGGCCCTCCTTGGGCTTAGGAGGGATCAGGCGGATGGGCGCCTGGGTCTCGGGGTCCTGGGGAAAGGGCTGGGCCAGCCGGGCCTCGTCCGCAGCAAAGCCCGAGTCCTTCATCCCCAAAGGCTCGAAAAGCCGCTTCCGCATAAGCCGGTCCAGGTCTTCCCCCGCAAGCTCCTCCAGCAGGTGGCCCAAAAGATCGGTGGAAAGCCCATACTCAAAGGTACTTCCCGGCTGGAAGCGCAAGGGGAGGCGGAAAAGGGCCTCCAGGAACTCCTCCCGGGTTTGATTCATCAGGTCCACCCCGGCCTCGAGGTAGAGCCTTTTGACCGGGGACTGGAAAAAAACGCCGTAGGTGAGGCCGGAGGTGTGGCGGAGGAGGTCGTAGACCAAAACCGGCCTCCTTGGGGGCTCGAGGCGGAAGCCTTCCCCTTCCTCCACGGCCACCATGGGACGAAACTGGGGGAAGTAAAGCTCCACCGGGTCCAAGAGGGAAAGCCTGCCCTCCTCCACGAAGGAAAGGGCCAGGAGGCTCGTCCAGGGCTTGGTCATGGAGTAGACGCGGAAAAGGGCATCCTCCCGCATGGGAGGCCCCTTTGGGCCCATCGCCCCCACCGCTTTCCGGAAGACCACCTCCCCGTCCTTCATCACCCCGGCCACCGCACCGGGAAAACTTCCCCGCTCCACCTCCTCGTTCAGCCATTCCAGTAGCCCCATAGACCACCCCTTTAGGCCGGGGCCGCCCCGACCGTCCGGCCGCCATCCACAAAAAGCACCTGGCCGGTGATGAAGCTGGACTCGTCCGAGACCAGAAAAAGCGCGGCATAGGCCACCTCCAAAGGCTTCCCCACCCGCCCTAAGGGCGTGGCCGCGATGGCCTTTTCCCGCACCTTCTCCGGCACCTGGGCCGTCATCCGGGTCTCGATGAACCCAGGGGCCAGGGCGTTCACCCGGATGCCCCACCGCCCAAGCTCCAGGGCCAGGGTCCGGGTAAGCCCCACCACCCCCGCCTTCGAGGCCGAGTAGTTGGCCTGGCCCAGATTCCCCAGGTACACCCGGCTGGAGGTGAGCACAATGCTCCCAGGGTTCTTCTCCCGCATGGCCTCGGAAGCCGCCTTGGCCACCAGGAAACTCCCCGTCAGGTTGACCCGGATGACCCGTTCCCAGTCCTCCAGCGTCATCTTCCAGTGAAAACCGTCCCGGGTGATCCCCGCGTAATGCACCACCCCATCCAGCCGGCCAAACGCCTCCAGAGCCCGGCTGAACCCCACCTCCACCGAACGGGGGTCCGCCACATCCATGACCACCCCCAGGGCCCCCATGGCCGTAGCCGCCTCAAAAAGGGGCGCCTCCTCCAAATCGCAGGCGATAAGCCTCGCCCCCTCCCGGGCAAAGAGCTCCAGCGTGGCCCGGCCGATCCCATGCGCCGCACCGGTGATGAGCACCACCTTCCCGTCCAGCCTTCCCATCCCCTCCTCCCCTCAGCCAAACGCCCTTATCCCCGTGAGATGGGCTCCGATGACCAGCTTCTGCACCTCGCTCGTCCCTTCGTACAAGGTGGCGATCCGGGCATCCCGGTAAAGCCTCGCCGCTTCGTACTCCTCAAAAAAGCCGTAGCCCCCGTGAATCTGGATAGCCTTATACGCGGCGCGGTTGGCCGCCTCGCTGGCGAAAAGCTTGGCCATGGAGGCCTCGAGGGTGAACCGCTCCCCGGCTTCCTTCTTCCTGAGGGCGCTTTCCACCAGAAGCCGAGCGGCCTCGAGGTCCACCCTCATCTCCGCCAGCATCTCCTGAACCAGCTGGAAGCCCGCGATTGCTCGGCCAAACTGGTGACGTTCCTTAGCGTAGGCCAAGGAAAGCTCCAAAGCCCGCTTGATGATCCCCACGCTCCCCGCCGCCAGGGAAAGCCGACCCACGTCCAGTGTGGAAAGGGCGATCTTGAACCCCTCCCCCTCCTGGCCCAAAACCCGCTCCTTTGGGACGAAGACCCCGTCTAGGTAAACCGCCCCGGTGTCCGCCGCCCTCAGACCCAGTTTGCCCTTTAAGGGCGTGGAACGCACCCCATCCTTCCGCTCCACCAAAAACGCGGTGATGCCCTGCGCCCCCTTTTCAGGCTCTGTCTTGGCGAAGACGAGGAAGAGCTCCGCCACATTGCCGTGGGAGATGAAGGTCTTCTGGCCAGAGATCAGATACCCCCCCTCCACCCGCTGAGCCCGGGTCCTGAGACTGGCCGCATCCGAGCCTGACCCCGGCTCGGTAAGGGCATAAGCCCCTAGGATCTCTCCCCGGGCCAGCCGGGGAAGGTAGGCCCTTTTCTGCGCCTCCGTCCCGTAGGTGAGGATGGGGGTGGCCACCAGGCTCTGCTGGACCGAGAGCACGGAGCGCAAGGAGGCATAGGCCCCCATCTCCTCCAAAAGGGCCAGGTAGGGCCCGTACCCAAGCCCCACCCCTCCGTAGGCCTCCGGAACCACCACCCCCAGGAAGCCCAGCTCGGCCATCCTCCGCACCAGAGGCCAGGGGAACTCCTCCTTCGCTTCGTACTCGGGAAGCCTTTCCCTAACTTCTTTCTCTATAAAGCTTCGCGCCAGTGCCTTTAGCTCCTTAAAGGTTTCCATCCTGAAGCCCCCTCAGAACCAGATCCCAGTACTTTCGCGCCACCTCTTCCGCCTTCATCGGCCCCCCAGGCTTGAACCAGCGGATCATCCAGTTGAGCAAGGAAAGCACCGCCCGCCCCGCCAAAGCCACGTCCACCGGGCGAAAAACCCCCTGGTCCACCCCCTTTTGCAGGATGCGCCTTAGGTTCGCCTCGTGACGGTCCCGCAGGCGGACCGTCTCCTCCCGATGGGGCAAGGAGAGGCTGGCCAGGCCCTGGAGCATGACCACGAAAAAGGGGTGGTTCTCCTCGATGTAACGGGCATGGCCCTCCATGAATAAAAGAAGGGCCCGCCTAGGGTCCTCCTCGCGAAGCGCCCTTTCCCCCCGCGCCAAAAGCTCGGAAAGGGCGAGGAGGCTGATCTGGTAAAGGATCTCCTCCTTGCTCCGGAAGTGGTGGTAAAGCGCCGCCTTGGAAAGGCCAAGCGCCTGGGCCAGATCCTGCATGGAAGCCCCCTCGTATCCTTTCTCGGCAAAGATGCGGGCCGCTTCTTGGAGGATGCGGGTTTTGGTGGAGGCTTCCGTCATACAACCTCACCGACCGGTCGGTAAGGATACCATAGTCCGGTTGGACCCAGGGTGTCAAGGGCTTACTCCTCGAGCCAGGCGTAGTAGGGGGTTTCCACAAAGGGGGGCGGGGCCGGATAGAAGGCAAAGCCCAGAAGGCGCAGGATCCCGTCCTCATAAGCAAAGTCCAGAGGGTCCAAAGCCAGGGGGAGGTGGTAGACCTCCCGGGGGGGAAGGCCAAGCCGCCCAAGCCCTAGGGGGCTCATCCGCCCCACCAAGAGGTAGCGGGCCAGAACGGGCCCCTCGTGGGTGTAAAGCCGGCATGGCCTACCCAAGTCCAGAAGAAGCGCCTTTTCCTTGACCAGAAGCCTAGGCTCCATCAGTAGTAGACCACGGGCCGCCCCCCCACCCAGGCCACCTGGACCAAGGGTCCATAGACCCCGCGCAAAAAGGGCTCGGTGAAAAGGGCCTCCGGCCTCCCCTCGGCCAGGACCCTCCCCTCCTTTAGAAAGATCACCCGATCGGCCCGGGCGGCCTGGTTGGGGTCATGGAAAACGGCCAAAACCCCCATCCCCCCTCGAGCCAGGCCCAGAAGCAGCTCAAGGAGGCCCGCCTGGTGCTCGAGGTCCAGATGGTTCAGAGGCTCGTCCAAGAGGAGGTAGCTGGGCCGGGCGGCCAGAGCCCGTGCCAGAAGGACCCGCTGCCTCTCCCCCCCGGAAAGAGCCCCTAGGGGCCGGTCGCAAAACGAGGCGGTCCGGGTCACCTCCATGGCCCACTCCACCGCCTCCTTGTCCTCCCGGCTCTCCCGGCCCAGAAGCCCCTGGTAGGGCAGGCGGCCCAGCCGAACCACCTCCTCCACCCAAAGCCCCTCAGGCACGGGCCCCGCCTGGGGCAGATAGGCCAGCCTCCGCCCCCGCTCGTAGCTTCGGTAGCGGCGAAGGAGAAGGCCGTCCAGGTAAACCCGGCCCCTCCTGGGGGCCTCAAGGCCCAAAAGGATGCGCAGGAGGGTGGTCTTCCCCGACCCGTTCGGCCCTAAAAGGGCCACGAACTCCCCGGGCCGAAGAAACAGGCTTACGCCCCTAAGGGCGTGCCGCCCGTACACCTCCTGGGCCTCAAGCCCGTCCACGCCCCCTCCACATGAGGTAGAGGAAGAAAGGCCCCCCCAGCAGAGTCGTCACCACCCCCACAGGCAGCTCCGCAGGCCGGGTAAGGGTACGGGCGAGAAGGTCGGCGAGGACCAAGAAGGCCGCCCCCCCCAAGAAGGAGGCGGGCAGGAGGACCCGGTAGTCCTCCCCGAGAAGCCGGCGCAGGAGGTGAGGGGTGATGAGCCCCACGAAGCCGATAATCCCCGCCTGGGCCACGCTGGCCGCGGTGAGAAGGGCTGCCAAGGCGATGAGGAGGAGCTTTAGGGCCTCGAGGGGCAGCCCCAGGCTCTTCGCCACCTCTTCCCCCAGGGCCAAAGCGTTCAGCACCCGGCCAAAGAGGGAGAGAGGGCTGGAAAGTAGGCCAAAAAGCGCGAGCGCCTTGACCCCCGGCCAGCCCACAAAGGCCAGGTTCCCCAGGGTGTAAGCAAAGACGGCCCGCACCCGGTCCGCGTCCTGCATCATCAGGTAGGTGGTGAGGCCCGTGAAGACGCTCCCCACCACCACACCCGCCAGGACCAGATCGTGCGTTCTGGCCGCACCCCCGGCCAGAACCAGGGTAAGGCCCACCGCGAAAAGCGCCCCCAGAAACCCCGCCAAGGTGGCGGAGAGGGGAAGGCTGGAAAAGACCGCATGCTGGGCGAAGGCGGGGGATAAGGCCCCCGCGAAAAGGGCGTATAGGGTGACCCCTAAAGCCGCCCCCGAGGCGGAGCCCATGAGGTAGGGGTCAGCCAGGGGGTTTCGGAAAAGCCCCTGAAAGGCCGCCCCCGCCAGGGCTAGGCTTCCCCCCACCAAAGCCCCCCCCAGGACCCGGGGAAGGCGGAGCTCGGTGAGGACAGGGTTCTCCGAAAGCCCTAAAAGGGCCCGGAGCACCTCGCCAGGCGGAACCTGAACCGCCCCCACCCCCACGCCCAGGATGAGGGCAAAGAGTAGGAAGAGGAGGAGTCCGAAAAGGGCCAGGCCCTGGCGGAGAAAACGAGGGTGGGAGCGGCTTCCCGTCATCTGTGGAAGCAATCCACCAAAAGGCGCAGACCCTGGGCCACCCGGGGGCCGGGCCTAGAGAGGAGGCTGTCCTGGCCGCCCGTATAGACGCAGATCCGGCCTTCCCGCACCGCCTTGATCAGGTCAAACCCCGGCCGGCTCTTCAAAACCCGCTCCGCGTCGGGATAGGTGGCCACGATGACCTCAGGATTCCTCTCCAAGACGAACTCCGGGCTGATCTTGGGGAAGAGGCCAAGCTCCTTGGGAATGATGTTCACCCCTCGAGCCTTCTGGATGAGGACCCCGATGAAGGACTCCGGGCCCACGGTATAGGGGGTGGGGTCGATCTCGTAGTAGACCCGGGGCCGGGTCTTGGCCTTGGCCGCCCGGGACTCCTCCAGATAAACCTCCTTCTGGATCCGGGCCACCAGCCTCTCCCCTTCCGCCTCCCGGCCCAAAAGCCTGGCCAGGGCCCGGACGGTGCGGAAGATGTCCTCGTAGGTCTCCGTTTTCACGACATACACCGTAAGGCCTGCCCGCTCCAGGGTCTCGTACAGCCTCCCATACTTGGAGACGATGACCAAATCAGGCTTCAAGGAGACGATGAGCTCGGGGTTGGGGTTGTAAAGCCCCCCCGCCTTGGGGAGCCGTTTCACCTCCTCGGGAAAGTCGGAGTAATCGTCCGTGGCCACGAGGAGGCCACAGGCCCCGAGGGCACAGATCGTCTCTGTGGCCGAGGGAAGCATGCTCACCACCCGCTTGGGCGGGGCCTTTAGGGCAACGTTCCGCCCCAGGTCGTCCTTAAGCGTCAGGGGAAAGGCCAAAGCAAAGGTCAAAACCACCGAAAGGGCCGTGAGAATCCTTTTCACACCTACCTCCCTTCCGGCCCGCCGGGCCCAAACTCCCCAAGGGAAAGGCACCGGGAGGTAGAAAAACCCCCGCCGGAGCGGCGGGGGTTAAAGGACAGCTCAGACCCCCACGCCTCCCCCTTCCTCGAGAGGTGCCCCCTTGGGGAACAGGGGCGGCCCTGGCAGGCATTCGGGCTTCCGGCCAAGACGAACGCCGCGACGTTGGGCCGGTTACCGTTGCGGGACAGCGCCGGACTCTCACCGGACTTCCCCACTTTAAGCCTGGACTACGCGCCCAGGCACCAGGGCTTTCCAAGGACCCGGGTTTTAGGAGCCCTAGCGGGCCTCGGCCTTAAGGCTACACCCACCCCTCCTTTTCGGGCAAGCCCCAGGGAGGTGGGTGAAAAGTGGGGTGGAAGTGGGAGGGGGTGGAAATTTGTGGGGAATTCGTGGTATACTCCCTGCCAGGAAACCTTCCTGGGCAAGGGAAGGCCCCCTGCAAGCCGTCCTCGAGCCAGTGGGAGAAGGTGGGAGATGCCTTTCGGGGAGTTCCAGTACAGCCTGGACGACAAGGGCCGGGTGGTCATCCCCCAGCCCTTCCGGGAGTTTTTAGAGGACGGCCTCGTCCTCACCCGGGGGATGGAGGGGTGCCTCTACGCCTTCCCCACGGCCGCCTGGAAGAAGATCGAAGAGCAGCTCATCCACCTCCCCCTCATCGATGAAAAGGCGCGGGCCTTCGTCCGCTTCTTCTACTCCGGCGCCCACAAGACCCGGATGGACAACGCCTCCCGCATCCTCATCCCCCCACCCTTGCGGCAGTTCGCCGGCCTGCAGGAAGGAGGAGAGGTGGTGGTGGCGGGGGCCCCGGGAAGGCTGGAGATCTGGAGTCTGGAGAGATGGTGGCAGACGATTCAAAAGATTATGGAGAATCCGCCAGCCCCAGAAGCCTTGAAAGGACTGGTGGGCTGATTGGAATGGACCATGATCACGCATATTCCCGTACTTTTTGAAGAAGCGTTGGAGTATTTGGCCATAAGGCCCGGAGGCCTCTACGTGGACGCCACCTTGGGGGGAGCGGGCCACACCCAGGGCATCCTGGCCCGGGGAGGCCGGGTCATCGGCCTAGACCAGGATCCGGAGGCGGTCAAGCGGGCTTTGGAGATGAGGCTTCCAGGCCTCACCGTGGTCAAGAGCAACTTCCGCAACCTAGGAAGGGTGCTGGACGAGCTCGGCGTAGGGCAGGTGGAGGGCATCCTGGCCGACCTCGGCCTTTCCAGCTTCCACCTGGAAGACCCCCGACGGGGCTTCAGTTATGCCCAGGAGGGGCCTTTGGACATGCGGATGGGCGAGGAGGGGCCCACCGCGGAGGAGGTGGTCAACACCCTAAGCCAGGAGGAGCTTTACCGCATCCTCAAGGAGTATGGGGAGGAGCCCAGGGCCTTCGCCATCGCCAAAGCGATCGTGGAAGCCAGACGGCAAAGGCCCATCCGGACCACCAAGGAACTCGCGGAAATTGTGCGAAAGGCCGTGGGATTCCGCAAGGCCGGCCACCCGGCGCGCAAGACCTTCCAGGCCCTCAGGATCTACGTCAACGACGAGCTCGGTGCCCTGGGGGCCCTGCTCCAGGCCGCGCAAAGCCGTCTCGCCCCGGGGGGAAGGCTGGTGGTCATCAGCTTCCACTCCCTCGAGGACCGGATCGTCAAGCGCTTCCTGAAGGAAAGCAGCCTCCGCATCCTGACCAAGAAGCCCGTAGTCCCCTCGGCGATGGAGGTGCGGGCCAACCCCAGGGCGCGAAGCGCCAAGCTCCGCGCGGCGGAAAAGGGGGTGGCCTGATGCGGCCGCTGGTGCGCTGGGGACTCCTTTACGTTTTGGCCCTTTTGCTGCTTGCGGGGCTTGGCCACCGCAACCAGATGGAGGCCCGTTCCATACGGACCATGGAGGAGGAGTTGAAAAAGCTGAGGGCGGAGGAGGTGCGGCTTCTGAAAACCGCCCTCCTCTCCGCCCGGCCTCTGGAGGTCCTCCGCTGGGCGGAAAAGAGGGGGCTTGTGCCCATGAGCGAGGGGAGGTGGGGGCGGTGAAGGAGAAGGCCGTTGCTTCGGTTCGGAGGGGTGAACAGGGAGAGGCCTTAGGGGTAAACCGCCTACCGATCCTGGTCCTGGCCGGACTGGCCTACCTCCTCCTCCTAGCCTATGGGGTCTACACCCTGGTCCGGGCGGGGCCAAAACCCGTCTTCCTCTCCCCGCCCTCCACCCCCTTAAGGGGCAACCTCTACGCGGAAGACGGCACCCCCCTGGCCCTTACCTTAGAAGGGGAGCGGTTCTATCCCCTGGGGGAGAGCATGAGCCAGCTTCTGGGCTTTGGAGAGCGGGGGGGCTCGAGGGGCCTCGAGGGGTTGGAAAAGGACCTGGACGCCTCCTTAAGCCAGGGGCGTTCCGTCACCCTGACCCTGGACCCCTGGGTGCAGGCCATGGCGGAAAGGGCCCTATGGGAGGGGATAGAGAGGAGTGGAGCCGAGTTTGGAAGCCTGGTGGTCCTGGCCCCAGACGGACGCGTCCTGGCCTTGGCCAACGGCCCAGCCTTTGACCCCACTGCTCCCCGCAAGGACCCAAGCCGGGACATCTCCTGGCGGAACCACGCCCTTTTGGTCCCCCTTGAACCCGGCTCCACCATGAAGGCGCTCACCGCGGCTATGCTCCTGCAGGAAGGCCTCGCCACCCTCGCCACCCCGGTGGAGGCCCCCATGAGCCGGCGGGTGGACGGGTGGACCATAAACGATGTCGTCCCCCATCCGCCCCGCCTCACCCTGAAGGAGGTCCTGAAGTACTCCTCCAACGTAGGGATCAGCACCCTAGCTGAACGTCTACCCAAGGAAAAATTCTTCTCCTACATGCAAAGGCTTCATCTAACCGATTCCGAGCTCCTGGAAAGAGTCCGGGTAGCCCGGCCCATCTACGAGCCCCCCAGCACCTGGAGCCGGGCCGCCTATGCCAACCACACCTTCGGGCAGGGCTTCCTCATTACCCCGCTCCACCTGGCGGCCGCCTTCAACGCTTTAGTGGATGGGCGCTACCACAGGCCACGCCTCTTCCCGGGAGAGGATGAGGCCGAAGAGGTCTTCTCCCTTGAAGTGGCCAGAAGGCTTCGGCAGGCCCTGGTGGAGATCAGCGTGCCCAAGGCCACGCTTCCCGGCTACGCCCTGGGGGGGAAGACGGGAACCGCCCAGGTGGTGATCCGGGGCCAGTACTCCCGGGAGGTCTACACCGCCTGGTACGCGGGCTTCGTCCCCGCGGACAAGCCTTTAGCCACGGTGGTGGTCTCCCTTTACCACCCCAAAGGCCAGATCCACGGGGCCCAGGTGGCCGCCCCCGTGTTCCGGGGCTTCGCCTCGAGCTTCCTGGCCTACAAGGGGGTGCGGCCCGTGTATGCTGAAGGGCGGTGAGTGGGTTGTGCAGGGTGTGTATGTTAGGGAAATAACGCCAAAATGGGTGGCCGAGGCCACGGGCGGTCGGCTCCACCCTGGGGGCAGGCCGGTCTTTGACCTGGTCTGGGACTCGAGGGAGGCGGGGGCCGGGACCCTTTTCGTGGCCCTGCCGGGGAAGAGGACCCACGGCCGCCTCTTCGTGGAGGAGGCCCTGGCCCGGGGGGCCCACCTCATCCTCAGCGACCAGCCGGGCAGGGCTACGGTGGAGGTGGACCGGCCCGAGGAGGCCCTTATCCGGCTTGGATCGAGGCTCCGGGCCCTCTTTTCGGGGCCGGTGGTGGCCGTGGGGGGCAGCTCGGGCAAAACCACCACCAAGGAGGCCATCGCCCAAGGGCTGGGCCTGGCCGCTCCTCCGGGCAACCAGAACACCGCTCCCCCTTTGGCCCGCTTCTTCCTCCGCCTGGACCCGAAGGCCAAGGGGGCGGTGGTGGAGCTGGGGATTGACCGGATCGGGGAGATGGCCGAGCTCATGGAGATGACCAGGCCCCACCTCTCCGTTTTGACCGCCTTAGGGGAGGAACACCTCGAGGCCTTCAAGGACCTCAAAACCGTCATCCGGGAGGAAACGGTGCTTCTAAAGGCCCCTTCGAGCCTTGTCTACGAAGGGGCGGCCCGGCTTCTTGGTGCCCCCAAGGGGCTTACCACCTACGGGTTCCAGGAGGCCAGCTTTTTGGGCCGGGAGCTGGAACTTTTCCCCACCAAAAGCCGCTTCCGCTACCGAGGGCTAAGGGTGGAGATCCCCTACCCCGGCCTGGGGCCGGCCCTGGCGGGGCTCGCCGCCCTGGCCGCGGCTGAGGTCTTGGGCTTTCCTCCGCAGGAAGTAGCGGAGCGGCTTTCCCATCTGAGCCTTCCCCCTGGGCGGATGGAGCGGATCGAGAAGGACGGCGTGGTCTTTGTCAACGATGCCTACAACGCCAACCCGCTTTCCATGCGGGCCGGTCTTTTGTGGCTTTCAAGGCAACCCGGGCGGAAGTGGGCGGTTTTAGGGGAGATGCGGGAGCTGGGCCCAGCGGCCG
>NZ_PSMQ01000048.1:0-13659 GCF_040290245.1 Thermus sp. | reverse complement strand
TCTTTCCCAAACCCGCCAGGTCCTGGTGGTCACCCACCTCCCCCAGATCGCCGCCTTGGCCCAGGCCCACTTCCGGGTGACCAAAGACCCGGACCTGGGGGTGCGGGTGGAGCGGGTGGAGGGGGAAGAGCGGGTCAAGGAGCTGGCGCGGATGCTCTCTGGAAGCTACACCGAGGCCGCGCTGCGCCACGCCCGAAGCCTCCTCCAAGGAAAGCGGTGACGCTCAGCCCAGAAACCCCCGCACCCCGTCCGCCACGTACTGCACCGCCAAGGCGGCCAGAAGCACGCCCAGGACCCGGGTGACCACATTCACCCCCGTCCGGCCCAAGGCGCGGCGGACCAAGACCGCTCCCCGCAGAAAGACATAGGCCACCAGAAGGACCAGGTAGGCCGCCACCAAAACCATCAGCGCACCCCCGGGGCTCCCCTTGGCCTCCCCCGCCAGGATGAGGACGCTGGCCATGGCCCCGGGCCCCGCGATCAGGGGAATGGCCAGGGGGAAGACGGAGACGTCCTCCCTAAGGCTGGCCTCCGCCCGCTCCTCCTCGGTCTCCCGCTCCAGGTGGGCGAAGACCATGTCCAAGGCGATGCGGAAAAGGAGGATCCCGCCGGCGATCCGCAGGGCCTCGAGGCGGATGCCCAGGTGGTTCAAAAACCAGGCCCCGAAGAAGAAGAAAAAGGTGATCACCGCCCCCGCCACCAAAACCGCCTTGCGGGCGATCTGGATCTGGCGCAAAGGGGGCTTGTGCCCGGCCAGGCCCAGGAAAAAGGGGACCAGGCCCACCGGGTCCATGACCAAAAAGAGGGTCAGGAAGGCCTTCAGGAAAAACTCCAAAGCCGACCCCTAGGCCAAAAACCCGCCGAACTCCTCCTCCAAGGCCTGAGCCCCCTCCTCGCTCCGGGCCACGACCAAAATCGTGTCCTCCCCCGCCAGGGTGCCCACGATCTCGTCCCGCTTGAGCCGGTCGATCAAAAGGGCGATCCCCGAGGCATGGCCCTCCGCGGTCTTGATGACCAGGATATTCCCCCCGCGGTCAATGTCCTTCACAAACTCCTTAAACCGCTTCCTGAGGATTCCCAAAACGTCTTCGGGAAGCTCGAGGTCGGCCAGGGCGTACTTGTGCCGCCCCTTGCCCAAGGAGACCCGGACCAGGTGGAGCTCAGCGATGTCCCGGCTCACCGTGGCCTGGGTGACGTTGAACCCCCTCGCCCTTAGCCTTTCCACCAGCTCCTTCTGGGTGGAGATCTCCTCCTTGCTCACGATCTCCTGGATGGCGCGGTGCCGCTCGGCCTTGTTCATACGCTCCCCCTCAAACGCTTAATTTCATCCAGAATACGATCGGCAATCCAGCGTTTGGAAGCGCGGGGGAGGGACTCTGCCCGGTCTTTGTAGACCAGGGTCACCTCGTTCTCCTCGCTTCCAAAGCCCACCCCTGCCCGGTTCACATAGTTTAAAACCACCAGGTCCAGATTCTTGCGAAGAAGCTTACCCCTCGCCCGCTCCAACCCCTCCTGGGTCTCCATGGCAAAGCCCACCAGGACCCTTTCCCCCTTGCTTTGCCCCATCTCTTGGAGGATATCGGGGTTTTTGACCAGGCGGAGGATTCTCTCCTCCTCCGCCTTGGGCTCCTTCTCCTTCAAGACCTCGGCCGCCCGGTAGTCCGCCACCGCCGCAGCCATGACCACGGCCTCCGCCCAAGGGTAGCGGGAAAGGAGGGCCTGGCGCATCTCCAAAGCGCTTTCCACCCGGACCACCTCCACCCCCCAGGGGGGGGTTAGGCCGGTGGGGCCGGCCACCAGGACCACCTCCGCCCCGCGGTCCCGGGCGGCCTCGGCCACGGCGAAGCCCATCCGGCCCGAGGAGGGGTTGGAAAGGAAGCGCACCGGGTCGATGTACTCCCGGGTAGGCCCGGCGGAGACCAGGAGCCTCAGGCCCTTAAGGTCCTTGGGGGTAAGCCAGCTTTCCAGCCTCCCCACCAGGTCCTCGGGCTCCATCATCCGGCCGAGCCCCTCCCCCTCTCCCACCGCGGCCAAAGGCCCGTGGACGGGGCCGAAGAAGGCGTGCCCCCGGGCCTTCAGGGCCTCCACATGGGCCTGGACCAGGGGGCTCGCCCACATCTCCTTGTTCATCGCGGGGGCCCAGGCCACCCGGGCTGCCCCCGCCAGGAGGGTGGTGGAAAGGAGGTCGTCGGCCAGGCCCAAGGCCGCCTTGGCCAAGGCGTCCGCGGTGGCCGGGGCCACCAAGACCGCCTCCGCCCAGCGGGCGAGCTCGAGGTGGAGGGCCCGGCCGTCCGGCCGGAACCAGGCCTCCTCCGTGGCCACCTCCCCCCCCGCCGCCAGGGCCAAGGAAAGGGGGGTAACGAAGTCCAGGGCCCTCGAGGTGGCCAGAACCCGGACCTCATGCCCCCGTTCCCGCAGGCGCCTGAGCACCTGGGGGGTCTTGATCGCGGCCACTCCGCCTGTGGCGGCCACCAGGACCCGCATTACCTCTCCTTCTCTCCCTCCACCGGATACAGCTTATCCAGCTCCTTTTGCAGCCGGTCCTCGGGGACCAGGTTCTCCCCGAAGACGAGCCGGCCCAAAAGCAGCTCCTTCATGGCCCAGGTCACCGCGTTGGGGTCATCCTTAAGGCCCTCGAGGGTGCGCATCTTGGGGCGCTCCTCGGGGGCCAAGGCGGTGTTCTTGAAGCGGTAGCGGAGGAGCTGCTCCGCCCGCTTGGCCACCACCACCGTCAGGCGGTACTTGGAGTCCACCATGGCCAGCATCTGGTCAATCCCCACCTCTGCCATCAGAGCCTCCTTTCGATCTCGTCCAGTTCCGATTCCAAATCGGGGTCGCGGGAAAGGGCCCGCCTCAAGGCCTCGTCCATATAGGGGGTCTTGTGCTTTTCCGCTCTTATAATGGTCAAAAGCTCAAAGGCCGCCTCCTCCACCACCTCGTTGACCACCACATAGTCGAAGAGGTGGGCCAAGCGGATCTCCTCCTCCGCCCGGGCCAGGCGCTTGGCGATCTTCTCCGGGGTGTCCTTGCCCCGGAGGAGAAGCCGCCTTCTAAGCTCCGAAAGGGAAGGGGGGGCGAGGAAGATGAGGACCGCCGCCGGGAACCGCTCTCGGACCTGGAGGGCCCCCTGGACCTCGATCTCCAGCAAGACATCCTCCCCCCGGGCCAAGGCCCGCTCCACGGGAAGCCTGGGGGTGCCGTAGTAGTGGTCCACATACTGGGCGTACTCCAAGAAGCCCCCCTTGGCCACCAGGTCTAAAAACGCAGCCTCATCCACGAAGTAGTAGTCCACCCCGTGCCGTTCCCCCGGCCTGGGCGGGCGGGTGGTCATGGAGATGGAGTAGAAGAGCCGGGTCCTTTCCAGGACCTTGGCCCGGACCGTCCCCTTTCCCACCCCGCTTGCCCCCGTCAGGACAAAAAGCCGCCCCCGCATGCCCTGGCAGGATACCAAAGGGGAGGGCGTCCGGACAAGAGAATTTGTGAATTGGAATACCATTTTCCCGTGGTACACTGGGATTCGTGACGCCCCTTTGGAGCCGCGGCGCCTTTTTCTATCAGATCTTTCCCGACCGGTTTTTCCGCTTTGGACCCCACGGCCTTCCCGCCCCCACCGGCCCCTTCGAACCCTGGGAGGCCCCGCCCAGCCTGCGGGGGTTCAAGGGGGGCACCCTCTTCGGGGTGGCGGAAAAGCTTCCCTACCTGGCCTGGCTTGGGGTGGAGGCGATCTACCTCAACCCCGTCTTCTCCTCCACCGCCAACCACCGGTACCATACCGTGGATTATTTCCAGGTTGATCCCGTCCTGGGCGGGAACCAGGCCCTCAGGCACCTTCTGGACAAGGCCCACGGCCTGGGGATAAGGGTCATCCTGGATGGGGTTTTTAACCACTCGGGCCGGGGGTTTTTCGCCTTCCAGCACCTTCTGGAAAATGGGCCCCATAGCCCCTACCAGGACTGGTACCGGGTGCGGGGCTTTCCCCTAAACGCGTACGGGGGGGCACCCAACTACGAGGCCTGGTGGGGCAACGCCGAGCTGCCCAAGTTCAACCACCAAAACCCCGAGGTCCGGGCCTACCTCCTGAAGGTGGCCGAGCACTGGGTCCACTTTGGGATAGACGGCTGGCGGCTGGACGTGCCGAACGAGATCCAGGACCTCGAGTTCTGGCGCGCCTTTCGCCGCCGGGTGAAGATGGCCAACCCCGAGGCCTACCTGGTGGGGGAGATCTGGGAGGAGGCCCCGGAGTGGCTCCAGGGGGATCTCTTCGACGCCACGATGAACTACCCCCTGGCCCGGGCCCTTTTGGGCTTCGCCGGAGGGGGTGAGCTGGACCGGGACCTGGCCGCCCGAAGCGGCCTCGGCCCCCTCGAGCCCCTCCAAGCCCTAGCCTTCAGCCACCGGTTGGAGCGGCTTTTCAGCCTCTACCGGGAAGAGGTGGTGCAGAGCCAGCTCAACCTCCTCACCTCGCACGACACTCCGAGGCTTCTCACCCTTTTGCGGGGCAACCGGGAACGGGCCCGGCTCGCCCTCAGCCTTCTTTTCCTCCTCCCGGGAAGCCCCATGGTCTACTACGGGGAGGAGGTCGGGATGGAGGGGGGGCACGACCCGGAGAACCGGGCGGGAATGGTCTGGGACGAGGCCCGCTGGGACCAGACCCTGTTGCAACGGGTCCGGCGGATGGCCGAGCTCAGGAGGGCCCACCCCGAGCTCAGGCACGCCCCTTACCAGAGGGTCTACGCCGCCCACGGCCACCTGGCCTTCGCCCGGGGAAGGCTGCTCGTGGTGGCGAACGCCACGCCCGAGACCTGCCCCCAGGACCTCCCCCTCCACGGCCTCTGGCCCAGGGGGGGGGAGGCGGAGGACCTCCTGAGCGGGGCCAGGGCCAAGGTGGAAGGGGGAAGGCTACACGGCCCCCCGCTTCCGCCCCTTGAGGTGGCCGTCTGGCGCGAGGTCTAGCCCCTCCAGGGAAAGCAGCCTGGCCTTCAGGCCCTCCAGGCCCTTAAACCCCCCCAGGCGGCCGTCCTGGTGGACAACCCGGTGGGCGGGGACGAGGAGGAAGAAGGGACAGCCCCTCAAAGCCGCCCCCACCGCCCGGGCCGAAAGGGCAAGGGCTTGGCCCACCTCCTTGTAGCTTCGCACCTCGCCGTAGGGAATCCCTCGCACCTCCTCATAGACCGCCACCCGAAGGGGGTTTAGCCCGGTGTAGTCCAAGGGGAGGTCGGAAAACCCTGGACGGCGCCGGTCAAAATAGGCCCGTAGCCGTCTTTCCACCTCCTGGGCCAAGGGGCCTTCCGCCTCCTTTGCCCCGGGGTCCAGTGCCCCGGGCCAAAGGAGGGGCTCGAGGCGCCGGATCCCCCTTGGCGAGACCTCGAGCCACAAAGGGCAGAACGGGGTCTCAATCCACATCCCGGTCCTAGCGGGCCGCGAGGTTGGAGAGGAAGGTCCCGGGGAAGTAGTAGCCGAGGATCTCCCGGTACCCGTACCCGGCCTCCGCCATCCCCCTGGCCCCCCACTGGGAAAGCCCCAGGCCGTGCCCCGCCCCCCGGCCCCGGATGGTCAGGCCTTCCGGCCCCGCCTGGACCTCCTCAATCAGGGTGGACGGGAGGCCCAAAGCGCGGAGGAAGCGGGTGGCCTCCGGCCCCTCCATCTCCCTCCCCCAGACCCGGATGCGGTAGGCCCGGCCGCTCTCGCTCCGCTTGAGAAGGGCAAACGCCTCCTCCTCTGAAGAAGGCACGCTCAGGGCCTCGGAAAGCCCTTTCGTGTTCCCCTGACGGGGTTGCTTTGGCCCGGAGGGCCAAACACCAAGAAGCGACCTCCAAGAAACCCGGACCTCCCAGGCCCTTTTGGGGCTGAAGGGGTCGGGCCTGGGCCTGAGGTAGGGGACGAACCGGCCATAGACCTCCTCGCTCCCCGCGGTCATCCCTCCACTGTCGGAGTGGTACAGGGCCGAGATGGCCTGGTGGACCCCCGGGCCCGCCGGAAGGCTCACCACCTGGCCCGAGGTGGCCTCCACGGCCCTCCGGTGCACCGGGGTCTCCACCCCCATCCCCCCGTAGACCTGGCAGAGCTCCGTGGCGCAAAGATCATAGGGGGCCTGGGGGTTCAGGCGGTGGACCGCATAGGTTCGGGCGAGCACCGCCTGGGCCATAAGGGCCTCCTGGGGGAACCCCCCCGGCATCTCTCCGGGCAAGACCCCCAGGAGGTACTCCTCCAGGGGAAGGGCGTTGATCAAAAAAAGTCCAGACATGGAGGGCAAGACCCAAAGGCTTCCCCGGTAGCTCCGCCCGTCCAGGCGGAAAGGCCCCTCCAGGACCAGGCTCTCCACCACCTTCCCCTCCGCCCAGACCCCCCCCGGAAGGGACCGCCGGAGGGAGACCTCCCCCTCCGGGGTCTTGACGACCACCGGCTCCTTGGCCTCCTTGAGCAGGACCCGGACCCAGACCTCCGCCGGCCTCTGCCCCCAGGAGGGGAGGCCCTTAAGGGCAAGGATGCCCACGGCCAATAGAGGGAGAAGGATCAGGCCTCGCATTTAGCCCAAGTCTATCCGGTGGCGGCCCAGGGCGGGAAGGGCCTCCAGCCTCTCCAGGGCCACCGGGTGCTTGAGGGCGTACATGACAAAGGGATAAACCCGCTCCTGAGGGGTGTCCAAGGGCCTGAGGTGGAGCTTGAGCCGGCGCAGGTGTTGGGCCAGGACCTCGTCCTCGAGGAGCCTCCGCCGAAGGGCCTTGGAGAGAAGCCGCTCCCCCTCCCCCAGGACCCGGGCCCGGAACCGGGCCAGGGGCCGGACCAGGCCCGGCCGAAGCGAGCTGGCCTCCTCGATAAGCCCCTTCGCCTCCTCGGCCAGGCGCCTCAGCCGCTCTTCGAACCGCACCACCTCCTCCAGATGGGGCCTCAGGGCCTCCAAAAACACCTCCTCCCGCTCCACGAAGGCCCAAGGGTCCAGGCGGTACTTCCTGAGAATGCGCCCCACAGGGGGCTCCACCACCAGGGCGGAAAGCCTCTGGATAAAGGCGGGAAGGGGGACTTGGTGGAGGGCGTAGACCCCGGAAAGCTCCGCCAGGTACAGAAGCTCATTCGGCCCCGCCACAAGGGCGGCGGTGGGGAAGATCCGGTCCTGAAGGACGGGCCTGAGCCCGGCGGCGGGGGTAATCCGGGTGGGATCGGAAAGGAGAATCTCCCTGAGCTCCTTTTTGCTGTACCCCCTCTGGCCGTCGGTGAACCTCCCCCCTTCGTAAAAGAGGAGGCGGCGCTCCTCCGTCTCGAGAAACAGGTTGGTGGCCCCGGGCTTCCGCCTCAGGGTGGGCCTACCCCCGAGGGCCCGGATCCGGGAGGCTTCCCGGTTGATGGCTTCGGCGGAGGCCAAGGGGTCTTCCAGCTCCTCTAGAAGCCCTTCCACGAGCAAAGGGGCAAGCTCCTCGGCCATGGGGTCAAAGACCAGGAGTCCCCTGGGGCCGAGGTAGGCGAGAAGAAGCCGGGCAAAGGACTCGGAAAGGGTCCTCGCCGAAAGGGCGTAGTCCAGACGCTCGTCCTGGGGAAAGGAGGCCAAGGCCTCCCGGATCGCCTCCCGGTAGGGCTCGAGGGGGATGCGGCCCAAGGGCCTCGGGGGAAGGGGGAGGGAAAGGGTGGTGAAGCGCTCCTCCAGGTCCAAAAGGTGGAGGTGGCGCACCTCCTCCACGTCGTGGTCATGGGAGGCCACCCAGAAGACCGCGGCCACCGGTCGGCTTTGCCCCTCCCGGAGCTTTAAAGCCGTGTGGGCTTTGTAAAACGTATAGGCGGGCCCTCCCAGAAGCCCCGGCTGCTGGCCAGTGAGGATGCTCCGCCCCTCCGGGTGGGCCAGGGCCTGAAGCTGGTCCAAAGCCTCCTTGGGGGCCCCCAGGCGGCGCAGGTACCCCGCCAGGGCCTGGACCAGGCGGGACCGGTCCGCTGGCCTGGGCACCTCCAGCCTTTCTGCCAGGTCCTCCTCGGTGAAAAGCCCCAGGGCTTTCAAGGCCAGCCCCTTCATCCTTCCTCCAGGATCCTGGCCAGCCCCTCCTTGTCCACCACCTGGATCTTCCGGTATCCGAGCTCCAGGACCCCCCTTAGGGCCCACTCCCCGAGGAGCTTGGTCACCGTCTCCCGGGTGGCCCCCACCAGAGCGGCCAGGTCCTGGTGGCTCAAGGGCACCTCCCCGTCCGGGAAGTGGCGGAGGAGGGCCTGGGCCAGCCGGGCGGAGACCGAAAGGAAGCGCAGTTCCGCCAGGCGCCGCTCCGTCTCCTTCAGCCGGCCTAAGCTGAGCTCGAGGAAAAGCCGGGCCACCTCCGGGTTTCGCTGCACCACCAGGGCCAGCTCCCGGCCGGGGAAGGAGACCCCCTCGGTGTAGACCAAGGGCTCCGCGTACGCCCCGTAGGCCCCGCCCAGAAAGGCGGCCTCCCCCAGGACCCCCCCGGGGCCCAGAACGGCCAAGGTGGCCTCCTCATCCTTCTGGCCCAGAAGGAAGAGCCGGACAAGCCCCTCCTCCACCAGGTAGACCGTGTGCGCGGGGTCCTGGGGGTAGAAGAGCACCTCGCCTCGGCGCAGGCGGAAGGGACGGGCTAAGCGCATCACCTCCCGCCTGGCCTCCTCGGAAAGCCGACTCAGGGGGGATCCCATGCCTAAAGCTTACAGAAAAGGGAGGGTGGGGGGCCATCGTGCCCCTCACGGTCGAAAACCGTAAGGGCCGGACGCCTCCGCAGGGGATGGGGTTCTTTGGCCGCTCAAGGGGGTGGGGACCCGATCCCGCGACCAAGGCGCCGAGGTCATGAGCAGGCTGGACCGTGCGGTCTCCACCTTGGCAGGATGGGGGCCAGGCCCTTTCTGCCCCAGAAAGGGGACACCCTTAGGGCCCCGGGGGGTGGCTCAGAGAAACAGGGGTTGGCTCGAGGCAGGAAGGATCCCCCGGGCCTCGGCCTCCTGGAAAAGCCGCCGCACCGCGGCCTCCCCCTCCTTCCCCACGTCCAAGGAAAAGGCGTTCACATAGGTCTTGACATGGGCCCAGATGACCTCCTCGGAAAGCTCTTGGGCGTGGGCCTTTAGGAAGGGGAGGGTCTTTTCCGGATGGGCGAGGGCGTACTCTAGGCTCCCTCGCACCGCCTCGTCCCAGGCCCGGATCGCCTCCTCGCCCAACTCCCTCCGGGCCAGGATGGCCCCCAAAGGGAGTGGCAGGCCGGTCCAGCCCTCCCACCACTCCCCCAGGTCCAAGACCTTGCCCAGGCCATACTCCGGGTAGGTAAACCGGCTTTCGTGGATGATAAGCCCCGCCTCCACCTCCCCTCTCGCCACCAGGGGCATGATCTGGTCGTAACGGACCTCCACCGGTAGGAAGTCCTCCGCGTACAGGGAAAGGAGGAGGAAGGCCGTGGTGTTTCGACCCGGAACGGCCACCCGCGCCCCTTTCAGGCTCTTCAAAGGCCGCCGGGCCACGATCAAAGGCCCCACCCCCCGGCCCAAGGCCCCTCCGCTGCGCAAGGCCACGTACCGGTCCCGGACCCGGGCGTAGGCAGCGTAGGAGAGCTTCGTCAAAGGAAGCCTTCCCTCCAAGGCCCAGCGGTTGAGGGTCTCCACATCCTCCAGGACCGGCCTAACCGGGGCAGGGGCGGGCACTTTGCCGTGCACCAGGGCGTAGAAGGTGAAGGTGTCGTTGGGGCAAGGGGAGAACCCGATCTCCATGCCCCTACTCTACGCCCCTTAAGGCCCGCTTGAACATCTGGGGCGCGAACTCGGAAAGGGCCCGCAAGAACCCCGTCATCCCCCGGGCCCGGCCCGGGATGATGTAGACGGGTACCCCCAGCCGCTCCGCCTCGGCCCGGACCGGCTCGGAAAGGTCATGTCCCACGTAGCTGGAGACGATCAGGAGGCCATGGGCCTTCTCCAGCCGGCTCTGGATCCGCCTTAAGGCCTCCCGGCCGGAGGCCTGCTGGTCCGAGTCAAACCAGTCCACCCTGAGCCCCCGCTCCTCCAAAAAGGGGATAAGCCGGCTCCGAAGCTGGGTATGCCCCCCCAGGACCAGGAGGTACTCCCCGTGGAACTGGGGAAGCCCCTCCTGTAAAAGCCCCCCCTTTTCGGGAATGGGCAAGGCCTCCTCCCCCAGGACCGCCACCTTCTTCGAGGCCGCCTTGAGCTCCTCGAGGTAAAGGAAGAGGCTTTCGTCGTGGGGCCTCAGGAAGATCAGGTTGCGCAGGATCTCCTTGGCCAGCCCCAGATCCTTCTCCCGGTAAAGCGCCACCTCCAAGGCCTTCTGCCAGACCTCCGCCGCCTCCTTCCAAGCCCCCTTGCGCTCGTAATGCTCCGCCAGGTCAAACAGGAGGTCCAAGGCCTGGGGGCGGGTCTGGAGCTCGGAAAGCAGGAGGTGTTCCACCTCCTTCAGCCGCCCCTCCCGGTAAAGCAAGGCCAGGTACTCCCCCCTGACCCGCTCCGCCTCCTCCGTCTCGGGGAAGGCCCGGGAGAGGCGGTAGGCGAGGCTCAGGAGCTCAAACCCCGCACCTGGGGTGCGGGCGATGGCCTCAAAGACCAGGCGGAAGGCCTCCCAGGGGCCCTCGAGCCGCTCCACCAGGCCCACCAGGCCCAGGAGGTCCTTCTCCTCCACCTCCTCTAGCCCCGCATCCCTTACCCGGGAAAGGAGCTCCCGGGCGAGGACCTCCGCCCCCGCCTCCAAAGCCTCCCGGGCCATCTGGTAGAGGAAATAGGGAGGGTAGGCCCGGTGGGCGTGGGCCCGCTTGTAGTCCCCCAGGACCTCCAAAACAGGGTGGCCCAGGGCCCGCTTGACCCGGGCCAGGTGGTGGTAGGCCAGGCCCGCCACCCCCCCCTCCCCCCGCCGGGCGGCCCGTTCTAAAAGGGGAAGGGCCTCGTGGTGCCGCCCCTCCTTCTCCCTCAGGATGCCGAGAAGCAGCAAAGCCTCGGGAAGCTCCGCCCGCACGCTCGCCTCCGTGAGGTAGGGCTCCACCTCCTTAAGCCCTTCAGTCCCCGTGGCCTCGGCCGCAAAGCGGAGGCGTAGGGCCACCAAGGCCAGGCCTAAGAACCCCTCCGCCTCGTCCAGATCCGCCAGGCGGCGGGCGTACCGGTTGGCCCGGGCCCAAAGCCCCTGGAGGAGGGCGGCCCTTAGGCCCAGGCGGAGCATCCCCTTGGTGAGAAGGGCCGGGTCCAGGTCCTCCACGAACTCCGCCCGCCGGCTCACCTCGATCCACTCCCCTTCCCGGGCAAACCGCTCCATCCGCTCCTGGATCCTCTCCAGGGCCACCTGGATATAGAGCCCGGCCTCCTCCAGGCCTGACTCCACAAACTGGCGTAGGGCATCCGCGTACCGGCCCAGGCCCAGGTAGGCCCGGCCCAGATAGAGGCGGTGCCTACCCCCCCGGTAGGCCTGGGCCTCCAGGCGGGGCAACGCCTTCTGATACTCCCCAAGCTCCACCCAGACCCAGTTCCTGAGCGCCTCCGCCTCCTCCCGGCCCGCCCTCCTCAAAGCCTCCTCCGCCTCCAGGTACCGCCCCAGGGCAAAAAGGGCCCGGCCCCTTAGGTAGGCCGCCTCCCCTTCGGCCTCCTCGGGGAGGAGGGCCAAGACCTCCTGGTAAGCCCCCGCTTCCAGGCTGGCCCGGGCGGCCTCGCATACCCCCTCGGCCCGGACCAGGACCGGTTCCTCCTCTGGGCGTTTGGGGACAACCGGCTCCCTTAGGGGGAAGGCCTGGGCCTCCTTAGGCCTTTGGAGCGCCTCTGGCCGCCGGGCGAGGACCAAGGCGTAGTCCCCATCCCCCACCCGCATTACCTGGGTGAAGCCCAGACGGACAAGCCCCTCCTCCACCCCCTCCAGGCTCTTCCCCAGAAAAGGGCCATGGCCGTAGACGAGAAGCCCTCCAGGCCTAAGGAAGCGGGCCATGGCCTCCATCCTGGGAAAGAAGTGAAATGTTCTCCAGAAATTCTCCGGGTTCAGCTGGCTTTCCAACTCCCCCAGGTATCCCTCGGGGAAGACGGAGAGGAGGAGAAGGGTGTCGAAGACCTCCTCCGCCTCCCAGGTCTCCGCCCAGCCCAGGTGCCAGCTGACCTCGGGAAACCGCCTCTGCCCGAGCTCCAGAGCCTCCTCCACCCCCTCCAGGGCGTGCCAGGAAAGCTCGGGCCGCACCCTGTGCAGATACCCCACCAAGGCCCCGGTGAACCCCCCCACCTCCAAAACCCGCCCCTCCACCCGGGGGGGCACCTCCTGGACGTAAAACTCCAGGTAGGGAAGGTGCATGGCGTAGACCAGGGCCTCCCCCTTGGGCACCCTCAGGACCTCCCGGTAAAAACTTCGCACCCCCTCCAGGCCCCCGCCCTCCAGGTACCGCTTCCAGGCTTTAAGGACGGGGGCCCGCTTAGCAGGGCTTCCGATTCGTTTGGCCAGCTCGCTCTCGAACCGCCCCGGGGAAAGGGGGGCGGTCACCCCAAAGGTCTCGCGCAGGTACTGCTTGAAGGCTTCGGGCATTTAAGGGAAGTCTAAGGGGGCTGCCCCCTTATGGGCAACCCCCGTCCGCCTTATGCCAGGCCCCCTCAGGCCGCAGGCACCCCTAGGCTGAACCGGTCCGCGTAGCGCCGCTTGGCCCGGCCCTCCACCCGGTGGTAGACGTAGGAGGCGAGGAGGGGAAAGGCCAAGGTGGCTTCGGCGAAGACCATCTGGGAAAGGGCGGCGTCCACCTTGCCCCAGCTTTGCGCCTCGGAGAGCGTGGAGCCGGAAAGCCCCCCGTCCCGCTCGTCCGCCACCGTGATCTGGATGGCGTACTTGTGCATCTCCACCTCGTGCCCAAGCACCTCTGCCGCCACCACGATGTCCTGGGCGAAATTCTTGGGCACCCCGCCCCCCAGCATCACCAGCCCCGTGGTCCCGGCCCAGAGCTTGATCTGGGTGAGCTCCCGAAA
Source organism: Thermus sp. (assembly GCF_040290245.1). GTDB lineage: Bacteria > Deinococcota > Deinococci > Deinococcales > Thermaceae > Thermus_A. Next base: position 765 of record NZ_PSMQ01000048.1, on the reverse strand, counting down.
GTCCGCCACCGAGTCGATGCTGAGATGCCGGTCCGGGTGCTTGACCTGGTGGTAGACCAGGCCGAAGCCCGCGGAGGAGTCGGAGAAGGCGGGCACGAAGATGGGAACCCCCTCCTCGTAGGCCGCCCGGACGATGGAGGCCTCCCCTAGCCCCCTCTCGGCCAGGTACCGGCCCATCTGCCAGATGAACTCCCGGCTGGAGTAGGGCCTGGGCTCGAGGCCTTCGGCGATCTCCGCAATGGTGTAGTCCGTGTGGCGGAGCTCCTCCTCGTCGATGTAGGTGTCGTAGATGCGGTCGATCCAAAGCCGCCGCAACCGCTCGTCGTCCGCCTTAGGGTCCCCCTGGTAGTGGCGGTGGCCCAGGGCCTCGAAGAAGTCCTGGTCCACAATGTTGGCTCCGGTGGCCACAATGACGTCCACCAGGCCCTTGCGGATGAGGTCGTGGACGATCAGGCCCTGGCCCGCGGAGACCAGGCTCCCCGCCAGGGTGAGGATGACCGCGCAGTCGTCCTGGAGCATCTGGCGGTAGATCTCCGCCGCCCGGTAGAGGTTCCTGGCCTGGAAGGCCGTCTTGCCCATGGCCTCGAGGATGGGCCCTGCGTCAAACGCCTTGATGTCTATGGGCACGACGGGCGTAGAAAGAAGCGCTTTCTTCTCCATCTCGTCTCCTTTCCACGCGGGGTGGGCGTCCGGCTCCCCCCTTGTACGCCGCCTGCTAAGCAGGAGCTTCAGTATACCATCCCCCGGCGATGGGGGGGTAGACCT
>NZ_PSMQ01000047.1:0-13944 GCF_040290245.1 Thermus sp. | reverse complement strand
TGGGGGGTCCTGCGGCCACTAAGGGGGTAGGGGGTTGTCCGGGGGGGCCTGGGCCCCTCCGGCTTGGTTAAACCCCCTTGAGCGGACCCCATCTTGACGCTCACCCGGGGGAGCATATAATGGTCTCGGCAAAGAACCTGCCACGCATGAAAGGAGGCGGTATGAGAGTAGGAAAGCTGGCTGTACTCGGCATAACGGCTCTGGGCCTAGCCCTGGCGGGGCCCCAGGACAACAGCCTGATCATCGGGGCTTCCCAGGAGCCTAGGGTGCTCGCGGGGGATTTCCTTTCCGTGATCTCCAACCAGGCTATCAAGTCGGAGATTGAAAACTACCTCTTCTCTCCCCTGATCACCTTGAACGCGGACACAGAGAACCAGGCGGTCATGGTCACGGAGGTGCCCACCCTTCAGAACAAGCGCCTCCGGGTGACGGACATCGGGGGGGGCAAGAAGCGGATCGAGATGGACCTCACCCTCCGCCAGGACCTCAAGTGGTCCGATGGGAAGCCCATCACCACCGAGGACATCGCCTTCTACTACGAGGTGGGGAAGGCCAAGGGGATGCCGGTTTTGAACCCCGACTACTGGGAGCGGGTGAAGCTCACCGTGAAGGACCGGTACAACTTCACCGTGACCTTTGAGCCCGCCTACTACTACGACACCTACGGCTCCCCCATCGGGTATGCCCCCAAGCACATCATGGGGCCCGAGTGGGAGAAGGTAAAGGCCCAGGCGGCCAAGCTGGACCCCGACAAGGACGCGGAGAAGCTCAACGAGCTTTACCGGGGCTTCTTCCTCAAGTTCTCCACCCCCCAGGCCCTGAACCGGGGCGCCATGGTCTACTCCGGCCCCTTCAGGCTCAGCCGCTGGGTTCCCGGCAACTCCATCGAGATGGTCCGCAACCCCAACTTCCACATCATCCCGCAGGGAGGGGCGGACAAGTACGTTCAGAAGGTCGCCTACCGCTTCATCCAGAACACCAACTCCCTTTTGGTGGCGGTGATCGGTGGGGGCATTGACGCCACCTCGGGCGTCTCCCTTACCTTTGACCAGGCCAGGAGCCGCCAGCTCACCTTCCGCGCCCCCGGCCGGTTTGACATCTGGTTCGTCCCGGGGGCCATCTGGGAGCACATCGACATCAACAAGTTCTCCAACTGCCAGACGGTCAAGGACCTGGGCCTGGACGACCCACGGACCCGGCAGGCCCTTCTTTACGCGATGAACCGCGAGGGCCTGGTGAAGGCCTTCTTTGACGGCCTACAGCCCGTGGCCAACACCTGGATCGCCCCGGTGAACCCCCTCCACAACCCCAACCTGAAGAAGTACCCCTACGACCCCAAGAAGGCGGAGGAGCTTCTCGCCCAGATGGGCTGGCGGAAGGGCCCCGACGGCATCCTCCAGCGCACGGTGGGCGGCCGGACGGTGCGGTTTGAGATCGAGTACGTCACCACTGCGGGGAACGCCATCCGCGAGCGCACCCAGCAGTTCTTCGCCGAGAACCTGAAGCAGGTGGGCATCGCCATCAAGATCAACAACGCCCCGAGCGCGGTCGTCTTCGCGGACGACTTCATCCAGCGGGCCAGCGAATGCAAGTGGACGGGGATGTTCGAGTTCGCCTGGGTCTCCAGCCTCGCCGAAGACGGCTCCCTCTTCCAGTACAAGAACCTGAACACCGGGGCGGTGATGGTGCCCACAAAGGAGAACAACTACCAGGGCCAGAACATCGGCGGGTGGCGGAACGACGAGTTCGACCGGCTGACCAGCCAGGGGGTCTTGGAGTTCGATGAGGCCAAGAGGAAGGAGCTCTTCTTCCGGGCCCAGGGGATCTGGGCGGAGGAGCTTCCCGCCCTGCCTCTATACTTCCGCTCCAACCCCTACGTGGTGCGGAAGGGCTTGGTGAACTACGTGGCCAGCGCCTACGCGGGCGGCTTCGGCTACCCCGGCTGGAACGCCTGGGAGATCGGCTGGGAGAGCCGGGGCGCCGTGAAGAAGTGGGACCAGGCCAAGTACGCGCTTTCCATCAAGTAGGCCGGGTGGTATAGTAGGGCCCGCGGGGGAAGCCCCGCGGGCTTTTTGAGGCGGAAAACAGGAGGTAGAGGTGTTTGCGTACACGGTCCGACGGCTTTTGCAGATGGTTCCCCTTTTGCTGGCGGCCTCGGTGGTCATCTATGCGCTTTTGGCCCTCCAGCCGGGGGACCCTTTGGAGGAACTGAAAAGGCAGAACCCCCGGATGACGGCGGAGCAGTTTGAGGCGCTAAAAAAGGCCTATGGCCTGGACCAGCCCCTGCACATCCGCTACTTCAAATGGTTGAACCGGGCCTTACATGGGGATCTCGGCTACAGCCGCACCTACGGCATCCCCGCGGCGGAGTACATCTTCGTCCAGCGCCTTCCCAAAACCCTCCTCCTCTCAGGCCTGGCCCTGACCCTGGCCCTTTTGGTGGCCATCCCCGTGGGGGTCTTCTCCGCGGTGCGCCAGTACACCCTGGCGGACTACACCATCACCTTCCTGAGCTTCATGGGCTTCTCCATGCCGGTCTTCTTCATGGGCATCCTGCTCCTCTACCTCTTTGCCATCAAGCTGCCCGAGCTCATCCCCGGCTTTCCCCGGTTTCCCACGGGAGGGGTGCCCCCGTACCTTTGGCAGGATGTCCGCTCTGGGGCGGTGAGCCTGGGCACCTATCTCGGCCAGTGGGCGTGGCACCTTGCCCTGCCCGTCCTGGCGCTTTCCTACCTCCAGATGGCCGAGTGGACCCGGTTTATGCGGGCGAGCCTTCTGGAGGTGCTCTCCCAGGATTACATCCGCACCGCCCGGGCCAAGGGCCTTCCCGAGCGGGTGGTCCTCTACAAGCACGCCCTCCGGAACGCCCTTATCCCCATCGTGACCCTGGTGGGTCTGGCCATCCCGGGGGTCTTGGGCGGGGCCACCATCACCGAGACCATCTTCAGCTACCCTGGGATGGGCCGGGCCATCTTTGACGCCCTGGTGGAGAAGGACTACAACGTGGCCATGGCGTCTTTGGCCTTCCTGGCCCTCATGACCGCCCTTTTTAACCTTCTGGCCGACCTTATGTACGCGGTGGTGGACCCCCGGATCCGGTACAGCTGAGGTGAACCATGGTGAGTGCAGCGGCGCAGAAATCCCAGTCCACCTGGGCCTTGGCCTGGCGGCGGTTCAAGCGGCACCGGATGGCCATGGCCAGCCTGGTGGTGATCCTTTTCCTGGTGCTCATGGCCGTCTTCGCCCCCTGGATTGCCCCTTATGACCCCACCGCCCAGCCCACGGGGTCGGACGTGGGCCAGTACTACTTCCAACCGCCCTCGAGGGAGCACCCTTTAGGCACGGACGACCTGGGCCGGGATGTCCTTTCCCGGATCATCTACGGGAGCCGCATCTCCCTTCTGGTGGGGTTTGCGGTGGCGCTTTCCAGCGTGATCCTGGGGACGATTATGGGCACCCTGGCCGGGTACTTCTCCGGCCGGCCCCTTCGGTTCTACCTGGGCCCCTTCCGGCGGGAGGAGCAGGGCTTCTGGCCGCTTAGCTTTACCCTTTGGCGGGTCTTCTCCTGGGCGCTGTACTACGGGGCGCTGTATCTGGTCCTTACCATCGCCTGGGCCCTGAGCAAGGACGGCCTGGCGGCGAAAAGCGCGGGCAGCTACCTGGGGTTTGGCCTGGCGGTCCTTTTTGTGGCCTGGGCGGCGGTCTACGGTCTTCGCGGCCAGATCCGGCTGGATCTGGACATCGCCATCAGCCGCTTGATCGACTTTATGCTGACCATCCCCACCCTGCCCCTTCTCCTCGTCCTTTCCGCCCTGCTTCGCGACCCCCAGGTCAAGGTGGGGCAGTGGGCCCAAGGGGTGTTTGGGGACGCCGCAAGCGTCTTCATCATTATCGCGATTCTCGTCCTTTTCGGCTGGCTGGGGACGGCCCGGCTGGTCCGGGGGAATATCCTCTCCTTAAGGGAGCAGGACTACGCCACCGCCGCCCAGGCCCTGGGGGCCTCGGATAGACGGATCATGTTCCGCCACCTGGTCCCGAACACCCTGGCCCCCCTGATCGTTCAGGCCACCTTGCAGATCGGGGGCGCGATCCTGGTGGAGGCGGCGCTTTCCTTTTTGGGCTTCGGCATCCAGCCCCCGGTGGCCACCTGGGGGAACATGCTGACCAATGCCCAGGAGTACATCTTCACCGCCCCTTGGCTCGCCCTTCCCCCCGGGTTCATGATCTTCCTCACCGTTTTGGCCTTCAACTACCTGGGGGATGGCCTCCGGGACGCTTTGGACCCGAGGAGCCGGCTTTAGTACTCGGCCTCGAGGAAGTAGAGCCCTTCGGGCGGAGCCCAGGCCGGGCTCCGCCCACCCTTTAGGATGCCCCGAAAGGCCTCCGGGGAAAGCCGGCCCCGGCCCAGGGCCACAAGGGCCCCCACCATTCCCCGAACCTGGCCCCGGAGGAAGCTCTGGCCTTTAAAGAAAAGCCGCACCTCCTCCCCCCGCTTTTCCATCCCAGCGTAAAAAAGGGTCCGGAGGGGGTCCCGTTCCTCCCGGACGGCAAACCCGGAGAAGTCGTGCGTCCCCTCGAGCAGGGGCAGGGCAGCCCGCATGGCCTCGAGGTCCAAAGGGGGGCGGACCCAGAGGGCCCGGTGCCGCTCCAGGACCACCGGGGCCTCTCGGACGAGGATCCGGTAAAGATAGGTGCGGCTTTTGGCGTCCTTACGGGCGTGGAATCCGGGGGGGGCCTCCCGGGCCTCCACCACCTTGACGTCCTCCGGAAGGTATCGGTTGAGGGCCCAAGGAAGCCGGCCTAGGGGGATGGCCTCAGGGAGGTCCGCGTGGAAGGGCATCCGGAGGGCGTGGACCCCCCGGTCGGTGCGACCCGCCGCCACCGCCTTGGGAACCCCTCCAAGCCGGGCGAGGGCCTCTTCCAGGGTTCCCTGCACGGTCCTCAGGCCTGGGCGCTGGTGTTGGAGGCCCGCAAAACCCGTGCCGTCGTACTCTACGAGGAGGAGGACCCTTCGCACGCCTCCACTTTAAGCGACCGGCCCTCGGAAAGGGGGACCCCTTGGCCCACCACCTTGACCCCCACCCAGTCCCCCTCCTTATAGGGTGCCCCTGGCCCCTCCTGGACCAGGATCTCCCGGTCCTTGAGCCGGACGCGGTAGGTGAGGTCGTGGCCCTTGAAGGCCCGGGCCAGGACCTGCCCCACCACCCCCCCCTCTTTCGGCGGGCCCAGACGCAGGGCCTCCGGCCGGAGGGAAAGGAGGAGGGGGCCTTCCCGGGGTTCGCTCAAGGGGACAGGGCCCAGGCAGGTTTCCGCGTACCCGCCCTGGCCTTCCCCGGGGAGGAGGTTGGTCTGGCCCAGGAACTGGGCCACGAAGGGGGTCTTGGGCCGCAGGTAGACCTCCTCGGGGGGACCCACCTGCTCGAGCCGGCCTCCCCTTAGCACGCCGATCCGGTCGGCGAAGGAGAGGGCCTCCTCCTGGTCGTGGGTGACCAGGAGGGCGGCGGTGCCCAGGCCCTTTAAGATCGCCCGCACCTCCTCGCGGGTGGCCGCCCGGAGACCGGCGTCCAGGCTGCTGAAGGGCTCGTCCAGAAGCACCACCTTGGGCCCCGGGGCCAGGGCCCGGGCCAGGGCCACCCGCTGCTGCTGGCCCCCGGAAAGCTCATGGGGCTTCCGATCCTTGAACAGCGTGAGGCCCACCCGTTCCAAAGCCGCCAGGGCCTTCTCCCTCCGCCCTTGCCCTTTAAGGCCGAAGGCCACGTTCTCCAAGGCGGTGAGGTGGGGGAAAAGGGCGTAGTCCTGGAAGACCACCCCGAGGCCCCGCTTCTCGGGAGGCAGCCGGGTCACCTCCTCGCCAAAGAGGAAAACCCGCCCCTCGTCCGGCCTTTCCAGGCCTGCGATCAGCCTCAAAAGCGTGGTCTTCCCTGAACCGGAGGGCCCAAGCAGGGCCAGGATCTCGCCTTCCCTCAAGGAGAGGTCCACCCCCGCGAGGACCTCGAGGCCCCCGTAGCGCTTTTTCAAGCCCTCGACCCTCAGCGCCTCTCGCTCCACAGCAAAACCCCCACGAAGGCCGCGGAAAGGAGAACGATGAGGAGGGCGAAGGGCGCGGCCTCGGCGAACATAGCCTCCTGAGTGTATCCGAAAACGCGGACGGCCAAGGTGGTGTACCCCAGAGGGGCTAGGAGAAGGGTGAGGGGCAGCTCCTTCATCCCCGCCATGAAGACCAGGGCCCCTCCCGCGGCCGCACCCCGCCAAAGCAGGGGAAAGGTGACCTGGAAGAAGGCCTGGACCGGGGTCCGGCCCAGGGTCCGGGCGGCCTCCTCGAGGCGGGGGGGGACCTGGTAAAGGGCGGCCCGGATGGGGCCTAGCCCCTCGGCCATCAGGTGGAAGCCGTAGGCCAGAACCAGGAGGGGGAGCGTCTGGTAAAGGAAGGGAAAAAGCCGCAGGGAAAGGAAGATCCAGGCCAGGGCGTAGGCCAAGGGCGGGGTGGCGTAGCCCAGGTAGGCCACCCGTTCCAGAAGGCGGCTGAACAAGGAAGGGTGGCGTACCCCGGTATAGGCGATGGGAAGGGCCATGGCGACGGCCAAGAGCGCGGCCAGCCCCGCGGCCAAAACCGAGTGGGCGAAGGCCAGGCCCACCGCCTCCAGCCCACCTCCCGGGAAGCGGCGGGCGAGGTGGAAGAGGGTGTACAGGGGGAAGCCCAGGGCCAGGAACGGCGGGAGGAGGAGGGCCAGGTGGGCTAAGACCCGGAGGCCGTGCAAGGGCACGGGCTGGACGGCGCGCCCCGAACCCCTCCCCACCCGGCTTATCACATGGCGACGAAGGAGGAAGGCCTCGAGGCTTAAAAGCCCCCCGGTGAGGGTCAGAAGGAGAAGGGCGAGGGCGGCGGCGTACGTCCGGTCAAAGGCCGCGTTGTACTGGAGGTAGATGGCGTACGAGAAGGTCTCATACCGGAGGAGGCTCACCACCCCGAAGTCCCCTAAAACGTGGAGCCCTACCACCAGCCAGCCGGAAAGAAAGGCCGGGAAAAGCTGGGGCAGGGTGACGCGAAGGAGGACGGAGAAAGGAGGGTGGCCGAGGGTGCGGGCCGCCTCCTCCTGGCCGGGGTCCAGGCCCAGGAAGGCCGCCCTGAGGTTAAGGAAGAGGTAGGGGTAGGTGAACAGGGTAAGGACCCAGGCGGCGCCCCAGAACCCCTCCGGCCTGGGCAGGGGGAGGAGCCCCCCCGGTCCGGTGGCGGCGAGAAGGGTGTACGCCCCCACGTACCCCGGCACCGCAAGGGGCAAGGCCAGGAGGAGGACGAAAAAGCGCTTGCCCTTAAGGTCCGTCCGGGTGGTGAGCCAGGCCAAGGGGAGGGCCAAAAGGGTGGTGAGGACGAGGACGGCCAGAAGGAGGACCAGGGTGTTGGTGAGAAGCTGCAGGGTTTTGGGCCGGCTGAGGAGGTCCAGAAGGACCCCGGGCCTGGCTTCCAAAGCCCGCACCCCCAGGTAGGCCAGGGGGAGAACCACCCCCCCGCCCGTGAGAAGGGCGGGGAGGAGGAAAGGCCAGGGGGGGAGAAGCCGGTGGGGCATCCCGCCTAGAGGATTCCGAGGTCCCTCAGGAGTTTAAGGGCGGCCTCGAGGTCCAGCTTCTCAAAGTTGAGCCTCGGGCTTTTCCTCAAGGCCTCCTCCAGGGGTAGAAGCTGCGGCCCCAAAACCACCCCCTTCACCACGGGGTACTCCCCGATCTCGCTGGCGAAGAACTGCTGGCCTTTGCTGGAGAGGAGGTAGGAGAGGAACCGGGTGGCGGCGGGGAGGTTTTTGCTCGTCTTCAGGACGCCCGCCCCCGTGACCAAGGCCAGGTTCCCCGCGTCGCCGTCTTGGAAGAAGTGCCGGCCCAGGTTGTACCCAGCCCTTTGGAACCGAACCAGGTAGTAGTGATTGGTTGAAGCGAGGTCGATCTCCCCCGCCCGCATGGCCTCGAGCATGGCCGGATTGGAGGCGTAAGCTTTGGGTTCGAGGGCCTTCATGGAAAGGAGCCACTCCCGCGTTTTGGCCTCGCCGTAAAGGGCGATCATCCCCGCCACCATGTCCTGGAAGCTGGAGTAGGTGGGGGTCCAGCCGATCCGGCCCTTTAGGCCCTTCTCCTGGGCGAAGCGGGGAAGGTCCAGGATGCTCTTTGGGAGCTCCTCCGCCTTCAGCCTCTGCGGGTTGTAGGCCAAAACGCGAAGCCGCACGGTCAGGGGCACCCAGGCTTTGGATTCGGGGACAAAGGCCAAGGGCCTCGAGAGCAGGGCCTGGCCCAAGGGGGCAAGAAGCCCCGCCTCCGTGGCCCTCCCTAGGGCCCCCGCGGTGTTGGCCCAGAAGAGGTCCGCGGGAGAGCGGCGGCCCTCCTCCAAAAGGGCGGCTAGGATCTGGGCGTCCGTACCATAGCGGACCTGGACCTTGATGCCGGTTTCCGCTTCAAACTGCTTTACAATGGGGTCCACCAGGCCCTGGCCTCGGCCGGTGTACACGGTCAGGGACTGGGCCTGAGCCAGCACCAGAAGGGATAGGACGCTGAAAAGCACTCGCTTCATCGGTCACCTCCCATGGAGGAGGGTACCAGAGGGGGAGGGAAAAGTCAAGTATTCCGCTCGGATTTATTTAGTTTAGGAACGAGAATCGTTTGCAATAGTGGTAGAACCCCCGTCAGATCCTGGGGTACAAAGGGAAGGAGGCCGGTGTAGAGGAGCGGTACAGGGTTCAGGGTGTGGCGGGAGTGCCAGGGCTCTTCGGCGCCTCCGTGGTCGGAGGTGAGGAGGAGCTCCCCCCCTTCTTGGAGGAAACCTTTCAGGAAGAGGGTGAGCTCGCGGAAGCGGTTTGGCAGGTCTTCCGGCGCCCGGTGGGCTGCAAGGTCCAAGGCCCAGTACTCCAGCACCAGAAGGTCCACCGCCCGGCTCATCCGGGCGGCCTGGGCCCCTTCCCGGTAGGGGTCCTCCCAGAACCCGGGGCGGAGGGCCAAAGGGTGGCCCAAAGGGAGGAGGGGAAGCCCCGCCAGAAGAGCGCTTTGGGCAAAGGCGGAAAGGAGGAGGCGCCTCCCTTTCATGGCTCTTTCCAGATACTCGGGCTGATAGGCGTTCGCGTGGTGGACCCTGAGCCCCACCCCTATGGCCCAACTGTACAAGCTTCCCTTGAGGAGGGGCCTCAGCCGGGGGGAGGGAAAGGGGCCCTGGTGGTGGCCCAGAAGCCTTGCGGCGTTGACCCCGGTGAGGAGGCTGGTCTGGCCGGTGCCCGACTGGGGTAGCCCCTCCACCCCCAAGGTGGCGTCCACGGCCTGGGGGTTCAGGGTGAGCAGGAAGGGGAACAGCTCCTCCAGGGCCCCTCCTAGGCCTAGCCCGTCCACAAAAAGGAAGAGCACTCCTCCAGGATAAGGGCCTCCGGGGCCAGAGGCCTCAAAAAGGGGCGGGAGACTGTGAGCCTTGCCCTCTTTCCCCGGCCTGCTTAGGGTAAGGTGGGTCCTGAGGAGGAAACTATGCTGGTGCGCAAGGCGAGTGCGGTATGGGAAGGGACGTTACGGGAAGGCCGCGGGGCGATGAGGCTCCAAAGCCAGGCGTTTGAAGGGCCCTATTCCTTTGCCTCCCGCTTTGAGGAGGGGGCAGGGACCAACCCCGAGGAGCTCATCGCCGCGGCCCATGCGGGCTGCTTCTCCATGGCGCTTTCCGTGGCCTTGGAACGGGCGGGGTACCCCCCGAAGCGGGTTTCCACCGAGGCCCGGGTTCACCTGGAGCGGACCGAGGGCGGCTTCAGCCTCACCCGGATCCATCTGGTGACCGAGGCCGAGGTGGCGGGGATCAGCCCGGAGCGGTTCTTGGAGATTGCGGAGGAGGCCAAAAAAGGCTGCCCGGTGTCCCGGGCCCTGGCGGGGGTTCCAGAGATCGTTTTGGAGGCCCGCCTGGTCTAGCCCTTGAAGAGCAGGCGGCCGCAGGAGGGGCAGCGGACGAGCTGCCCTTGCATGACCTTCTGCGCCACGTGCGTGGGCAAGACGACGTTGCACCCCTGGCAGCGGAAGGTGTTCCCCTGTTGGAGCATCCGGGCGATGCCCGTGCCCCGGCGGGCGCGGCGGATGGCCTCGTACTCCTTTAAGAGGCCCTGGGGGATGCCCTCGGCCATCCGGTTCCTTTCCGCCGTCTTCGCCTCGATGACCAAGGTCAGCTCCGCCACCCGGACCCGGTTGGCCTCCAGAAGCGCCTCGAGCCGGGGCTTAAGGGCAGAGAGCTCCTCCTTGAGGGCCTCGATCTCCTCCTCCAGGTCCAAAATCGAGTCCTCGAGGGGCTTGGAGAGTTCTTTCAGCTCACGGATGCGGTCTTTAAGCTGCTGGATGCGGTTTTCGTACTGGGTCTGTTCCCGGGCCGACTGGGCTTTTTTCTGTTCCTCCTCCGCCTGCCGCTCCTTCTGGGTCAGGTCCTGGATGTCCAGGCTGTGGCGGGTGTACTCCTTTTGGAGCGCGGCCTGCCGCTCCAAAAGCTCGGTGAGCCTCTCCTCCAGGCGCTTATACTGGGCCTGCACCTCCACGAGTTCCTGGGGAAGCTCCTCGGCCTCCCGCTTCAGCCGGTCCAGCTCCAGGTCCTTTTCCTGCAGTCTGAAAAGCGCCTCGAGCGCCTCGGCCCCGTTCACGTTTCCCATTCTATAAGGAAGGGGTTGGTGCGGGCCTCCGTGGCCAGGTCGGTGGGGGGGCCGTGGCCGGGGTAGACCCGGGTTTGGGCGGGAAGGGAGAAAAGCCGCCTCAAGGAGGCGAAAAGCGCCTTCCCGTCCGCGCCTGGAAGGTCGTACCGGCCGATGCCCCCCTTGAAAAGGAGATCCCCCGAGTAGACCTCCCCTTCCCTTAGGAAGGCCACGTGCCCGGGGCTGTGGCCGGGCAGGTGCCAGACGGTAAAGCCGTAAAGGGACATCCCCTCCTCTAAGGGCCAGACCTCGAGGGGAGGAGGGGGGATGCGGAGGCCAAAGGCCTGGGCCAGCTCCGGGGCCAGGCGGTAAAGGGGGAGGTCCAGGGGGTGGAGGTAGACGGGGAGGTCTAAGGCCTCCACCAAGGGCCCCACCGCCCCCACGTGGTCAAAGTGGGCGTGGGTGAGGAGGATGGCCTTGGGCCAGATCCCGGACTCCTTGGCCGCCTTCAGGATGCGCTCCGCCTCGTCCCCGGGGTCTATGAGGACGGGGCCTTCGGGCGTCCTGACCAGGTAGGTGTTTTCCGCCAGGGGGCCTACCACCAGCTGTAAAGGGCTCATGGCAGAACGGGCAGCCCCTCCTGAAGCCACTCGTGCATGCTTCCCAGGTAGTTCCTCGCCCTTACGCCCAGGCTCCTCAAAACGAAGAAGGCCACCGCGCTCCGGGCCCCGGAGTGGCAGTAGACGCCCACCTCTTCCTCAGGCCTGAGCCCCAGGCGCTCCAGGAGTCTTCCCGGTTCAAAGAAAAGCTCTAAAGGCGCGCTTTCCGACCCGGGGATCCGCCCCCCCCGGGGGCAGCAGGGGGGGTGGACCCGGCCCTCGTACTCCTCCCGGCTCCGCACGTCCAGAAGCCGTGGGTGGTTCGCCGCCTCGTCCGCGGTGAGGAGCCAGTCCCGGCGGGGGGTGAGGCCCGGTTGGGTGGGCTCGGCCCGGGGGGGAAGGGTGGAGGTGGCCATCTCCTCCCACCCCTCGGTCCAAAGCTCCACCTCCGCCCCCGCCAGGCCCAAAAGGAAGGCGGTCCGGGCCAGCCGGCTGGTCAGGCCCTCGTCGTAGAGCACCACCCGCTCCCGGTAGCCCATCTGCCCGAGGAGTTCCTGAAGGGCCTGGACCAGGGCCTCGATCTCGGCCTCCGAGCGGAGCCTGGGCCTGGGGCCGGAGAGGTCCAGGTTCCAGGCTCCCTCGAGGTGGCCTTCCTCGTAAGCCGCCTTGGGCCGGGTGTCTATGAGAAGGGCATCCGGGATAGGCATAGGCTCATTGTACCGCATTCCAATTAGCCTGCTTTGGTCAGGAGACTTGACAACTTCCGGCTCATGTGATATAAGTGAGGCTGGAGGTGATAGGTATGGCCCTGGTGCGTAGGGATGCGCGTCCGACCGAGATCACGCCCTTCAGGACCTGGGGTCCCCTTTCCCTCTTTGAGGACTTCAACCGGCTCGTGGAGGAGACCCTGGGGGAGTTTGTCCGGCCCTCGGTTCTGGTGGCGCCCGCCGACCTTTACGAGACGGACGAGGCCCTGATCCTGGAGATGGCCGTGGCGGGTCTGGCCCCTGAGGACCTGGAGGTGAGCGTGGAGGGCAACAAGCTCACCGTCCGGGGCCAGGTCAAGCCCGCGGAGGACGCCAAGGCGCGCCGGTACTACCTCCAGGAGATCCCGCACGGGAGCTTCGTCCGGACCTTCACCCTGCCGGTGGAGGTGGACGCTTCCCAGGCCAAGGCCGAGTTCCGGCACGGCCTGCTCCGCCTGACCATGCCCAAGGTGGCGGAGGCCCGGGCCAAGCGGATCCCCGTGGAGATCGTCCAGTAAGGGCCTAACCCCCCCGCCGGGAAAGCCCCGGCGGGGGCTTTTTAACCGCTCAAAGCCTTTCCCATCCGGTCCAGGGCCTCCTCCAAGACCCCGGGGTAGGTGGCGAAGTTGAGCCGGACGAAGCGGCTTTCGCCCCCGAAGCTCTCCCCGTGGTTCAGGGCCACCCGGGCCCTTTCCAGGAAGAAGCGGCCCGCCTGGGGGATGGGGGTGCCGAGCCAGGCCAGGTAGGTCCCCTCCGGGGGGAGGTGCTCCAGGCCGGCCTCCCGGGCCCAGGCCGCCACCCGGTCCCGGTTGGCCCGGAGGGTCCTCAGCGTCTCCTCGAGCCAGGCCCCCCCTTCTAAAAGCCCCGCCTTCCAGGCCGCCTGGGCCAAAACGTTGGGAAACGGGAGGTGGTGGAAGGCTTCCCGGAGCCGGTCCACCAGGTACCTGGGCCCCACCGCCGCCCCCAGGGGAAGCCCCGCCAGGTTGAAGGCCTTGCCCGGCCCCAGGAGGATGAGGCTCCGCTCCGGCAGGGCCTCGGCGAAGGAGGGGGCGGGAGGGGTGTAGACCAGGTCCCGGTGGAGCTCGTCCGAGACGACGATGAGTCCGTGGGCGCGGGCGAGGTGGGCGAGCGCCTCGAGCTCCTCCCGGGTGAAGACCCGGCCCGTGGGGTTGTGGGGCTGGCAGAAGAGGAGAAGGCGGACGCCGGGGGTGAGCCGGGCCTTGAGCGCCGCCAGGTCCATCCGGTACCGCCCTGCCTCAGGCTTCAGGGGAAGGGGGAGGAGCTTCCGGCCCTGGTCTTGGATGGCCGAGAGGAAGGGGGGGTAGATGGGCAAGAGGCTGATCACCTCCTCCCCCCGCGCGCTGAAGGCCTGGACCGCCCGGTACAACCCGTCCACCACGCTGGGGAGGAAGAGGACCTCCCCGGAAAGCCCATAGTGCTTAAGGAGGGCTTCCTTAAGCTCGGGGTCCCCTTCTCGAGGCGGGTAGCCCAGATGCCCCTGGGCCCGCTCGAGGATGGCCCTGCGGATGGGCTCGGCCACGGGAAAGTCCATATCCGCGACCCATAGGGGGAGGACCCCTTCCGGGTAGGCGCTCCACTTCAAGGACTCCTTCCGGTTCGGAAGCATGCCCCCATCTTAATAGGAGCGCTGGACCGCCTTTAGCCCCTGGTCTTCTAGGATCTCCACGAGGAACCCCACGGCCTTCTGGACCCCCTCCGTCACCAGAGGGGCCCCGAAGCGGGCCAGGCCGGCGTACACGCCCTTCTGGCTCTTCCTGACCTCCAAAAGAAGGTCCTGGACCAGATCCTCCTCTTCCACGCGGGTGAGGAGATAGAACCCGTCCGCCTTCTTTGCCACCTCGAGGAGGACCACCGCTCCTGGGTCCAGGGGCCGGACCCGTTTGGCCACGGGCAGGGTTTCGGGGAGTTCTCCGGTTAAAAGCGCATGGGGCATGGGGTACCTCCGGACAGGGGGGAAGGGCG
>NZ_PSMQ01000046.1:0-14057 GCF_040290245.1 Thermus sp. | reverse complement strand
GCTCGGGGAGGGGGGTTGGGTCTTCCTCTCCATCGCTCCGGCCGGACGGGGCCCAGAGGGCTTCCGGGCGGTCACCCTGTCCCTGCACACCCCCTTGCGGCTTTGGAAGGGGCTTTCCCAGGAGGAGTACGAAAGGCTCAAGGCCCACCACCTCGAGGCCGCCCTAAGGGGAGCAGAGCGGCTCTTCCCCGGGTTTCGGGAGGCCTGCCGCCTCCTCCTTCCCGCCACCCCCCTCACCTACGAGCGCTACACCGGCCGCACGCTGGGGTTTGCCGGCGGCTTTCCCCAGCGCCACCCCTTCCGGTTTCGAAGCCCCAAAACCCCTTTGGAAAACCTCTTCCTGGTGGGGGAGGCCCTCTTCCCCGGGCAATCCGTCCCCGCCGTGGCCCTGGGAGGTGCACGGGTGGGCCGGCTGGCCCTGGAAACCCTGGGCGTCGTAGCCAAAGAACCCCAGTGGGCGAAGCCTTAGACCATGGAAGGCCTCCTTGTGGTGAAACCCGTAAGCCCCTGCTGCCTGGCCAGGCTGGAAACCACCCCCCGAAGCGCCACCTGCTCCCACTGCGGGCGAGCCTTCCCCAAAAAGGAGGGGTTTTTGGACCTCAGGCTACCCACAAGACGGCGGCTTTTGCATCTGGTCAACAACCTGCCCCTCGTAGCCCGGATCTACCCCTTTTGGCGGAGGCATTCCACCCGCCTCCTCACGGGCGGGGGGCTAACGCATCGGGCGGAGCTCGCTCACCTCGAGGCTGCCTTTTCCGGCCTCTCTGGCCCCTTTTTAGACGTGGGAACCGGTTCGGGGGCATACCTTGGCCCCCTGGTCGGGCTGGGCCCCACCTTTGGGGTGGATGCCTCTTTGGCCTTCTTAAAAGCGGCGCGCCGGCACCATCCAGAGGCCACCCTCCTTCTGGCCCGGGCCGAGGCCTTGCCCTTCCCCAAAGAGAGCTTCTTGGGCGTGGCCTTCGGCCCCACCTTGAACGAGCTGGAAGACCCTCGACGGGCCCTTCTCGAAACGGCTCGAGTCTTGAAGCCGGAAGGAAGGCTGTTCTTCGCCCTTGCCCTGGGGCGGGGAAGGCGGTTTGGGCTTTGGTTGCCCACAGAAGAGGAGGTGGTCTCAACCTTCCAAGAGGCGGGCTTCCTCATCCTTTGGAGCCGCAAGCAAAAGCGGTTTCTTCTAGGAGTTGCAGAAAAACCCCCAAAATAAACGGGATATGCCCCGCCAGGGCCTTACTCCGCCGAGGGGGATAAGGGCCGAACGGCATGGCAAACGCGGTTCCCCACCCCTTCGACCCTAGGGCGGCGGAGTTTGGCTAAAACGAGGGCATGGGGCTTCGCATCAAGGAGGTGGCCGAGGCCCTAGGGGTGGGCCCCGATACCCTCCGCCACTATGAACGGCTTGGCCTTCTCAAACCCAAGCGCACGGAGTCGGGCTACCGGCCTTACGACCCCGAAACCCTGGAGCGGGTCCGGTTCATCCGGGCGGCGCAGTCCCTGGGGCTTAGCCTGGGAGAAATCCATGAGGTTCTGGAAGTGGCCCAAGCCCAACCTCCCTGCGCCCATGTGCGTAAGCTCCTCCGGGAAAAACTTCAAAAGGTGAGGGAGCAGGTCGCCCGCCTCGAGGCCCTAAGCGCTCTCCTCGCCGAACGCCTGGCCTACGCGGAGGCCCATCCAGATCCCGCGTGCGAAGGCAAGAACTCCTGTGTCTACCTAGTTGCCCCCGGGCCTGAGCATAAGGGCCCGAGGGAAGGTGAAATCCCTAAAAGGTCACAAGGGTATACCCCTCTTCGAGAAGGTTCCTCAGGCTAGGATGATCCCGATACTCACTCCAAAAGGGAAAACCCGCTGCCTCGAGCGCTTCCTTGACCCCAAAAGCCCTGGAGCAGTAAGCACAAGCCCCTAGAATTCTATCCTTTACCGCCAAAAGGAGAGGGCGTGCCTGGTGACTGGGCTCAGCGAGGGCTGCAAGTCCCTGCGTGCCCGCACCATCAAACACAAGGCGCACCTCTTCCTTCGCACCCTTAAGCTCCTGGGCCAACATCAGGGCATTGACAAGGCGCGCTAGTCCCTCATGCGTCTTCGTCCGTGCCAAAACTACAATAGCGACTTTTCTCATTCTCAACCTCCGAGCCTCAGCATGGGCCCAGAAAGATCTGTGGCGCTGTAAAGTAAAGTTCGGCCTCTCCTACCGCGACCTCATAGACACCTTCCATCCCTACTTGACCCTGGCCGAAGGCCTTCGGCTGGTAGCCCAGGCCCTGGATACCGATGTGGGAACGCTGTCGTGCTGCGCATGAAGAAACTGAGGAAGAAGCGTGAAAGCCGGAGTTTTTAGTGCGGGTTGCAGGCTATGTCAGCGTGCCGAGGGGATGCTTTGGGTTATCCAACATGCCGCAGTCGCTTAACACCCAGGCAAGAACCTCCTATACCGGGGTCCTGGCCTCATCGGGAACCTTAAAACAGCGCGCAGCTTCCGGGGTCTAGGGCGGAAAGGGGCAGGGGCCTGGGCGGCAGATCCAAAAGAAGCGCCATCCCTTCCTGGATCTCCTCCCATCGGGGCCAGCCCTTAGGCGCGTCCTGGTAAGCAAAATTCACCCAGTAGCGGCGCAGGATCCGGCCCATCCTTTCCCCCTCCTCCCGCGCCTTTTGGCTTAGGAAAAGGGCCAGGAAGGGCATCTGGTCGAAGTTCCCGAAAAGCGGGGCCAGCTCGAGGCCATGGAAGCTCCCAAGCCCGGGAAAGTCCGGGGTCCTGAAGGCGAAGCGGTAGAGATAGGTGGGGGCGTAGGGCCCCTGGGCCTGGGCGGTGGCCAGAGCAGGGCAGTGGAAAAGCCGGTCGGTCTCCAGGCGCCAGTAGGCCTCCTCCGGCCTCGGATACCGGGCCCGGTAAAAGGAGAGCACCGCCGCCGTTTTCTCCTTCAAGGTGGGCTTTACCCTCTCCTCTACCCCAGGCCAGCTTCGAGGCGGCGAGAGGCTGAAAAAGGGAAGCATCTCCTCCTCGTTGCTTCCCAGAAGCAAAGGAATGCCGGCGGCTACCCCTTCCCTCAGGGCTTGAAGGGGAGATCGAGGGAGGAGGTGCCCATCTATATGGGGCTTGAACGGGTTCAGGCTGAAGGGCAGGCTGGAGGCCTCGAGGGTTAGGACAGGGGGCTCTTTATAAAAGGCGGAAAGGGGAAGCCCCCGCAGGCAGGCCAGGTCCTCGCACCCCCGCTCCTTCGCGTAGCGCCGCCCAAAGGGGAGGTCGGCTGGCAAAGGCCGCACCTCCTCGCACCCCCCCGACTGAAGGATGGCCTTATGGAAAAGCCCCTTGGCTTCAGGCACAGCCAAAAGGGTGCAGGTGAGCATCGCTCCCGCAGACTCCCCAAAGAGGGTCACGTTCCCCGGGTTTCCACCGAAAAACCCGATGGATTTCCGGACGAAGCGGAGTGCCTCCAAAACGTCCTCCAGGCCATAATTCCCCCCCCCTTCCCAAGGGAGGAAGCCCAAAGGACCCAGGCGGTAGTTGGGAGCGACCACCACCACCCCCTCGGCCGCCAGCCGCGTCCCCCGGTAGATGGGCTCCGAGGCCGAGCCCGCCTGGAAACCCCCCCCGTGGAGGTAGACCATGACCGGAAACCCTCCGGGCGGGGGGGGCTTAAGGGGCAGGAAGACGTTCAGGTTAAGGCAGTCCTCCTCCTGAGGGGGAAGCCAGCCCCCAAACCGGGTGGTGATCCCAGGGGTTTGGGGGCAGGCAAAGCCGGGGCGGGTGGCCTGGATGAACCCCTCGAGCGCCACCCCTTTAGGAGGGGCGAACCGCTCCGCCCGGGCGTAGGGGAGGCCGTAAAACGCCAAGGCCTCCCCCTCCCGCCGCCCTTCCAAAAGGGCCAAAGGGAGGCGGAGGTAGACCGGCTGGGCCAAAACGCAGCTTAGAAGGAAGGCCAAAAGGAAAGATGGACGGCGCATGGGCTCATTCAAACCCGTCCCCGAGGCCGAACAAAAGGGGTCCAGATCACCTTCACAGGGCCAGGGCGAGCCCATCCGCCCGGGGCTCCGTCCCCAGGGCCAAGGCCTCCCCGAGCCGAAGGAGGATCTGCCCCCGGCCGAAGGGCCCCATTTCCGCCTCGAGACGGACCGGGTGGCCCCGGTCCTTGAGCGCCAGGGCCAGGGCCTGGCCAAACCCTGGCTCGAGGAGCACCTCCTTAGGCCCCACCTGCCACCTGGGGGCATCCAGGGCCGCCTGGGGGTTATGGCCGAGGTCCAGGAAGTGGACCAGGACCTGGACGTGCCCCTGGGGCTGCATCAGCCCACCCATGACCCCAAAAGGCCCAAGCGGCCTTCCCTCCAGGCTCAAAAAGCCCGGGATCAGGGTGTGGAAGGGGCGCTTGCCGGGGCCCAGGCGGTTGGGATGCGCCGCGTCCAGGGTAAAGCCCGCTCCCCGGTTGTGCAGGGCGATCCCGGTACCCGGAACCAAGATGCCCGCCCCGAACCCCATGTAGTTGGACTGGATGAAGGAGACCATGAGGTCCTCGTCCGCAGCCGCCAAGTAGACCGTCCCCCCGGGCTTAAGCCCGGGATCGGGCCAGGGGAGGGCCCTCTCTCCGATAAGCCTTTGCCTCTCCTGGGCATAGGCCTTGTCCAGAAAGGCCTCGGGAAAGACCTCCATAAAGCGAGGGTCGGCCAGATGCCGGTACGTGTCGGAAAGAGCCAGTTTCATGGCCTCGAGCTGGACGTGGAGGCGTTCGGCCTCGGGCAGGCCTCTAAGGTCAAACCCCTCGAGGAGGTTAAGGGCCAGAAGCACAGCCACCCCCTGGGTGTTGGGGGGGAGTTCGTGCACGGTATACCCCCGGTAGGTGGTGCTTAGGGGCACCACCCATTCCGGTGCATGGGCCGAAAGATCCTCTCGGCTCAAATACCCCCCCGTGGCCTCGCTGAAGCGGACCAGGGCCTCGGCCAAGGCCCCCCGGTAGAGGCTCTCCCCCCGGGTGGCGGCAATCTCCTCCAGGGTCTCGGCGTGCAGGGGAAACCGGACCACCTCCCCAGGCCTGGGGGCCCGGCCCTGAGGGAAGAAGACCTCCTGAAAGGCCCGGTAAGCCTCCCCCTCCAGGCCCAGATAGATCCCTTCGGCGCGCTTCCACCCCCTGGCCACCTCAGGGGAGACGGGGAACCCGTCTCGGGCGTACCGGATGGCGGGTTCAAAGACCTCCCGGAACGGAAGCCGGCCCCACCGCTCCCAAAGCGCCCGCCAGGCGGCCACCGCCCCGGGGACGGTGACCGCGGCCCAGCTCCGCTCCTCGAGCTTCGAAAGGGAGGGTAGGTGCAAAGGGCTTCGGCCGGTGCTGTTAAGCCCCTCGGCCTTTTGATCCCAGACGATGGCCAACGCATCCCCCCCGATGCCGTTGGAGGTGGGCTCCACCACCGTGAGGGCGATGGCCGCGGCCAAGGCCGCATCCACCGCGCTTCCCCCCCGCAGGTAGGCCTCGAGGCCCGCCAAGGCGGCCAGGGGCTGGCTGGTGGCCACGCCAAAGCGGCGACCCAGGACCACCGTCCGGCGGGAGGGAAAGGGGTAGTGGGTGAGGTCCACCCCTACCCTCCCCATCCGGACCCGCCTCCCCTTGCCCAGGGGATCTTCCCCTTCCCAGATGCCCGCTCAAAGAGGCCGATCAGGGACTCGAATCTAGAGGCCATGCGCTCCTCCCGCGCCCATCCTACCAGACCGGGAAAAGGGGGCTTTGACCCCTATTCCTCCACCACCTCCCCCCTTCGCAAGTAGACCAGCCGAACCCGGGGCCTCACCCCCCAGGCCCGCTCCAGGGCTCTTTGATAGACCTCGAGCTGAAGGCGGTACACCTCCGGCCGCACCTCGTGGTCCGTCTTGTAATCTTCTAGAAACCACTCCCCACCCACCCGGTACACCCGGTCCGCCACCCCCACCCAGGTGGCCTCCCCTTCCTGAAGGACCAGGGGGAGCTCGGCGTAATCCTCGTCCCGCGCCTCCAAGGGGGCAAGCCCCCCCTTGGCCATGAGGGCCCGGTACGCCCGCAAAAGCTCCAACACCTCCTCCACCAGCTGCCTCCGCTGGGTCTCGGGAAAGAAGAGGGCCACCTCCTGGCTCAATAGGGTGGAAACGACCCCCTCCCCCGGGTCTAGGTCCTCCGCAATGGCCCAGTGGGTGAGAATCCCCACCGCCCGGCCCCACCCCGGCACCTCCTCGGCCTCGCCCAGGGGGCCTCGGTCATCCTCGGGGGAAACCCCCTCCTTGGCCCGGCTGGGGGATCGGAGTAGGGGCAGGTCCGGCGGAGCAAACACCGTTTCGGTGTACGGGGCCACCTCGAGCGCCCTCTTCCCGGACTCCATAGGGGCCGCCCGCCCCCGGGTCAAGACCCGGTCATGAAGGTGGGCCCTTGGACCCTCGGGGCCATACCCCAAGGCCCGCAGGGCCTCCCCCCAGGGGGAGAGGCGTCGGCCGGCGTAGCTCCCTGTGACCAAAAGAACCTCCTCAGCCCGGGAAAGGGCCACGTAAAGAAGCCTTCTGGCCTCCTCCGCCTCCTTCCTTTTGAGCTCCTCCAGAAGGGACTCTAGGCTCTTTTTTCCGCCGGCGGACCGGGGATAGGCCACCCGTCCGTCCCGGTCCACCCAGAGGCGGGGGGGGTTGACCTTCTCCCACCGGGAGAGGTCAAAAAGCGCCACCAGGGGGAACTGAAGCCCCTTGGCCGCGTGGATGGTCATGAGCCGTACCCCCTCCCCGGCCTCCGGCACCTCCCCTGCCTCAGGGTCCCCCGCCCCCTGGCGGATCCAGAGGAGCAGGCCTTCCAGGTCCCTAAACGCCCGCGCGCCCGCCTGGACCAGAAGGGCGTCTAGGTTCTGCCGAGCCCTCCGGTCCAGCCGGCCCCGGAAGGCCTCGTCCCGCACCACCCGCTTCAAAGCCTCCAGGGGGGGAAGCCGGGCCAGGTCGCAAAGGGCCTCGAGGCGGGGGCTGGCCTCCTCGAGGAAGCTTTTCACCTCGGAAGGGGAAAGGCCAAAGTAGGGGCCCAAAAGCAGGGCGTAAAGATCCTCCTCCTCGCGGGTGGCGGCGTAGGAAAGCGCTCGGTAGACGGCCCGAACCTCCGGTCTTTGGAAAAACCCCCGCCCCCTTACCACCACATAGGGGAGGCCGGCCTCTTGAAAAGCAGGCTCCAGGGCCTCCAAGGAGGCGCGGCTCCGATAGAGAACGGCCATCTGGGAAAAGGCAAACCCCTCCGCCCCTGCTTCCAAAAGCCTTTGGACAAGAAACCGGGCCTCCTGGGAACGGAGCTCCTCCAGGCGGCCTTCCCCTTTGACCCAGTGGACCTCCACCCGGCCGCCTGGCCGCAGGGCCTTCACGGGGAAGTGCTCCTCCCGGAAAAGATGGGCGGTGAGGGCGTTCAAAAACGCCACCAAGGCCTCGGGGTGGCGATGGCTCACCTCCAACCGCTTCAGGACCTGGCCTTCCCTCACCGCCTGCCGGAAGGCCTCCACGTCGGCGTTGCGGAACCCGTAGATGGACTGCTTGGAATCCCCCACGGCCACGACCTCGCTCCCCGCCCGCTCCAAGGCCTGGAAGACCCTGGCCTGCAGGGGGCTTGTGTCCTGGTACTCGTCCACCAAAACGAGGGGAAACCGGTCCGCCACCAGGCGGCAGGCCCCTGGGTCCTCGAGGAGGTCCAAGGCGGCAAGCTCCAGGTCTGCGGGGCCAAGCCTGGGCCCCATCCGCCCCCGGTAGCGCCCCAAGACGGCTCCAAAAAGACCGAGGAGGCGGTCCGCCTCCTCGTCCACCGGGAAAAGGGGCCAGGCATAGGCCCGTTTGCGGAAGAGAAGGGCGAGGTCCTCGAGGAGCTCACCCGAAAGGCCCTCCTCCAAAAGGTGGCTTCTCGCCTCCTCCAAGAAGACCAGCTCCGCCTCGAACTCCTCGAGGAACTCGGGCACACCGCGCCCCGTCCAGGGGGCGGCCAGGGTGTGGAGGGCCCTTAGAAACCCGTGGATCGTCCCCACAAAAGGCCCGGCCGCACCCGCCGCACCCCCCGCCTGGGCCCGGGCAAAAAGCTCCTCCGCCGCCCGGCGGCTGAAGGTGACCAGGGCTATCCGGTAAGGGGGAAGCCCCGCCTCCACGCGATTTCTGAAAAGCTCCAAAAGCGCATGGGTCTTCCCGGTGCCCGCCGAGGCCAAAATCACCTTCATCCCTCACCCCACGGGGCAGCGCCGGGCCACGGGACAGCCTTTGCAGGCCCAGCCGGGCCGGAAGGGAAAGCCCTCCTCCAGATAGCGTTTTAACCTTTGCCGCAACGCCTTCACCTCTTTCTGGACCCTCCACTCCTCCAGGGGCTCGAGGGGCTCTGGGGCCTTTCCAAAGGGCCAGACCCGGTATGCAAGCCCCTCCCGCTGAGCAAGGTAGCTTTCGGATAGACGCGCACGGTTCCCTTCCTCAAGGGCATAGACCTCCTTCGCCGCCTCGTTCACCCCCCCCGCCAGGGCGTAAAGGGGAGGGTCCTGGGAAAGGGGAATTGAGATCCAGAACCGGGTGCCGAGGAGCCTTGGCCTTTCCGCCTCCAGAAAACCCGCCCACTCGGGGTGGTCCTGCTTGGCCTGCTCCAGGGCCTTTGGGTCCAACACAACCCCTCCCCGTTCCCGATGGGCGTAGCCCAGAAGGCGGCCCCAGGCGCCCTCCTTTTTCTCCCGGAAAAGCCTTTTGAGGGCGAACCGCCCCGGGCAGAGGAAGATCTCCTGGGCCGACTCCAGGGCAACCCGCTTGAGCTCCTCAGCCCTCAGAAAGACCTTGGGCCGCCAGGGGGAATCCTCGGGGTGCACCTCCTCCCTCGAGGCCGCGGGCAGGGGCGGGGCGGGGGAGGCCTTGGGCAGATGGGGGATGGGAAACGTGGGGCCCTTATCGTCGGCCTCGGGGTAGGAGACCACCGTGGCCTCATCCCCCCGGTGGAGGAGTTCTTGCAAAAAAGCCCACCCGTCCCCGGAAAGCCGCTTGGGCAGGCCCAAGGGGGGAAGGCTAGGGGGAAGGCGCTTCTCCTCGGGGACAAAGGGGTCCTCCGCCTCCAAGGCGCCATACGCCTCGGGGAAGAACCGGAGGAGGTAGGCCCTTCGCGCCCTCACCCCCGTGGCCCGGTCCGGGGGCAGAAGGGGGAGGCCCTGGATGGGGCCCGGAGGGAGAGCCTCCTCCCTCAAAAGGGCCTCCCACCAGGGCAGGGGGTCCTGGGGGTCAATCCCCCGGGCCAGGGCGTAGGCCATGAGGAGGCGATCCTTTTGGGGGGCCAGCCCCAGGCGGTCCAACACCTCCGCCACCCGGCCCTCCTGGAGGGCGCGCCGAAGGGCCAGGTACTCCCCCAGGACCTCCCCCCCTCCCAGCCTCTCCATCACGGAGAACCCCGCCACCCCCAGGGCCACCATCCGCCGGCCCAGGGCCTCGAGGCCGGGAAGAAGGGGGGCGAGGGCGAGGAGGTCAAGCCCCGTGGGGTGGGGGGTGAGAAGGGCCTGGAGGGCGGGAAAGAGGAGGGTCCTGGGCCTTCCGTCCCAAAAGGGCACCCCCGCTCCCTCCCCCAGGGCCAGAAGGCCCGGGATGGCCTCCATGGGGGCCACCACCAGAAGGTCATAGGGGGAGATCCCCTGGGCCAGGTCCCGCTTCAGGGCCCTTAGCGTCCAGCGGAGCTCCTCTATGGGGTTTGGGTGGGTGTAGAGCCTGGGGGCCGTCCTCGGGCTGGGAAGGGCTTCAACGATGCCCCCGGCCCGGTCGAGGCCTTCCGGGAACTCCATCCCCGTGACCAAGACCTCGGTCCTTTCCCCCAGGGCCAAGGCGAAGCCCAAATCCAGGGGGTTGTGCCTACGGAAGCCGTCCACCACGAGGAGGTCGGGGGGGCGGAGGGCTTTGAGGTCCAGGGTCTGGGCCACAAGGCGGAAGTCGTCGTAGTCCATCCGGTCTCCTTTCCACTCCTCGTAAGCCCGGTAAACCGAGGCCAGAGGCTCCTCCTGCGGAATGATGCCGTGGCGCTTGTGCTCCGCAATGGCGCGGGCGTACAGGGCGGCAAGCCCCGAGGACAAGGGGAGGCCCAGCCCCCGCACGGCCCGGGCCACCAGGGCCAGGCGTTCCAAACCGGGAACCAAGGGCTTAAGGCGGCCCGCCTTCGCCACCAGGCGGTAGTAGAGCTGCTGCCAGGAAAGGTACTCGAGGCCCAAAGCCGCTCCGGCCCTTTGGGCAAGCCGCCTCAGAATGTAGGCCCTTTGGTGGGGCAGGCCCACCCACCACACCCGGCCACGCCGGCCCAGATGGACCAGGGCAGCCCTCATGGCCTCCTCGGTCTTCCCGGAGGCCGGGCCTCCTTTCAAAAAGCGCGTCATACTCTACCCTTTCCAGGGTACACCAGGAAAGGGCCCTCCCCCTAGACGCGTCCTTTTCCCGAAAGGGCTGGTTCAAGCCTCTACGGGGCGGGCCCGCTCTGCACCATCCGCACCCCCGGGGTGGAAAAACGCCTTCGAGCCACGGCGCTCAAGGAAGCTTCCGCCAGATCCGGCCCCCTTCGTCCACCCAAACCAGCCCTCCACCCCCCTCAGGGTGAACGGCCAGCGCCAGAACCGCCCCCTGCCATACCCTCCGCCACCCCGCCGAGGTCCTCTCCCAAAGGCCCGTCCTCCCCCCGAGGTAAAGCCTGCCTCCTCCTGCCGCCAAAACGTAAACCTCCTGCTCAGGGGAAAGGACCCGCTCAAAGCTAAGCCCCCCGTTCTGGCTGCGGTAAAGCCCCCGGCCCATGGGGGCCACATAGAGCTCCTGGCCCAACGCCTGCATAGCCGCCATCTCCCCCCTGGGAAGCCCCTTGGGGGAAACGGGCACAAAGCTTCTTCCCCCGTCTTGGCTTCGGAAATACCCGTACCTGGCCTCCAGGACAAAATGCACCCTCCCGGGCAAAACCCCATACCCGTGAAGGTCCAAAGCGGGGAGCCCCTTAGGGGAAAGGCTCTGCCAACTCCTCCCCCCATCCCCGCTCTCGGCATAGACCCAGTGGCCTGCGGCCAGGATACGCTCCCCATCCCGGACCAGGTGCATGGCATCAAACCCGACCCTGCGAACCAGATCCCGCCAGGTCTGACCCTGGTCCTCGGAAACCTGGAGGCCGTCGTGGTGGCCCAAGAGAATCCGGCCTTCGGGAAGCCACAAAAGAGCGTGTACATCCCGGGTGCTGACCTGGCCCACAAGGCCTTGCGCCGTCCCTCCCGAAAAGGCGCACCATAAGGCCAGAAGGCCCGAGAGGACGAACCGGCCCCTCCGCTTCGCGCCCTCACCTTAAGGCCTCGAGGTTAAGGTTGTGTAAACCCTCCCGCCAAAGGGGCAGGGTGAAGTAGAATCTGCTCCCCCGGCCCACCTCACTCTCCAGGCCCATCCAACCTCCCATGGCCTCCACCAGGCCCTTGGCCACGGTCAGCCCCACCCCACTTCCCCCCTCCTGGCGGCTGCGCGCGGGGTCTAGGCGGAAGAAGCGCTCAAAGACCCTTTCCCGGTAGGCCTCGGGAACGCCGGGGCCCGTATCCTGCACGAAAAACCGCACCCCTTCCGGTGCCCGCTCCGCCCCCAAAACCACCCTTCCCCCCTGGGGGGTATGGCGAAGGGCGTTGGTCAGGAGGTTGGAAAACACCTGCCCCACCCGTTCCCGATCCGCCCAGACGAGGGGGAGACCGGCCTCCGCCCGGCGCAAAAGCGCCACCCCTTTCTCCTGGAAGGCCAAAAGAAAACGCTCCTCCGCGTCTTTAAGCAGGCGCTCGGGCTCGAGGGCCTCCGGCCGGAGCTCCACCGCTTTCACCTCCACGCGGGAGACCCAGGAGAGGTCCGCCACCAGCCGCTCCATGGCCTTAAGTTCCCGCAAGATCCCCAAAAGGCCCTCCTCCTTGGGCAAAGCCTCGTCTTGAAGGGCCTCGGCGTAGCCCCGGATGGCGGAAAGGGGAGTCCTGAGCTCATGGGCCACGGTGGCGATAAGCTCCACCCGGCCCTTCTCCACCCCTTCTAGGGCCTCGGCCATCTGGTTAAAAGCCTGGGCCAGCTCGGAAAGCTCATCCCCCCGGCCGAGAACCGGGAGGCGCTGGGCGTAGTTGCCCCGGGCGATCGCCCGGCTCCCCTCGGCCAGAAACCAAACCGTTTTCCCAATCTGACGGCTGATGAAGTAGGCCGTGCCCATGGAAAGCAGGTTGGCGATGGGCACGCTCAAAAGGAGGGCCAAACTCAAGGCAAAGCGGAGGCCGCTTTCGAGCTCGGTCCGAAGCTCCAGGCCCATGGGGCCCATCATCCGCTCCATGTTGGCGATATGGCCCCGAAGGGTATAGGGGGCCAGGGCCTCCGCGGAGACGAGGAGTATGAGCTGGGCCAACAAAACGACCAAAAGGAAGGCCAAAAGGAGCCTGGCGAAGAGCCTCACTCCTCCCCCCTGAACCGGTACCCCACCCCCGCACCGTCTCAATGTACCGGGGGTTCTCCGCTTCCTTCCTGAGCTTCCGCCGCAAGGAGGGGATGTGCACATCCACCACCCGGTCTACCCCGGGGAAGTCCGGACCCCAGACCTTTTCCAAAAGCCGTTCCCGGGTGAAGACCATTCCGGGATGCTGGGCGAGGGTAAGGAGGAGGTCAAACTCCAGCCTGGAAAGGGGAAGCGCCTCCTGGGCAAGGTAGACCGTCCGCTCCTTGGGCCGGATGACCAGGTCCTTAAAGCAAAGCTCCTCCTTAAGCCCGCTCCGCCTCAAAAGGGCCCGGACCCGGGCCACCACCTCCCTTGGGCTAAAGGGCTTGACCACATAGTCATCCGCAAGCTCCAGGCCCCTTAGCCGGTCCTCCTCCTCGCCTCGGGCGGTGAGTATGAGAAGGGGTAGGTCTGGGAACGCCCGCCGTAGCCGCCTGGCCACCTCGAGGCCCTCCACCTTAGGAAGCATCAGGTCTAAAACCACTGCGTCCGCCCGGGGCAAAAGCTCTAAGGCCTCCGCCCCATCTTTGGCCAGGAGGACGCCGTACCCCTCCCGGGCCATGTAGGCCGCAAGCACCTCCAGGATCGCCGGGTCATCGTCCACCAGGAGGACTGTGGGCATGCCTACTCCTCGAGGGTCTTTTTCATCCGGCGGTAGGTCTCCTCGTCCAGCTCACCCCGGGCGTACCGCTCCCGAAGAAGGGCCAAGGCCTTGTCCTCGGCCCGGTGTCTGGATTCGAAGGCCCTAACCAGGGCGTAGACCCCAACCCCCAAAAGAACCAAACCCGCCAGCCCAAACCCCCACCAGGCCAACCCACACGGGCCTCCGTACCAACCCCAGATCATCCCCCCACCTCCTTCTTTGAGTCTAGATCCTCCTTAAAACCCAGCTGCGCCAAATGGAGCGCCGCTCACCCTAAAAGGCCGAATGGGGTATACCCTAAGGCCAAGGAGGTGGCGGAATGCGCTACCTGGTGGTGGCCCACCGGACGGCCAAAAGCCCCGCGTTGGCGGAAAAGCTGAAGGAAATCCTCAACCAGGACCCGGAGGCCCGGTTTGTCCTCCTGGTGCCCGCCACCCTCCCTCCGGGCTGGGTCTACGATGAAAGCGAGGTGCGCGAGCGGGCAGAAAAGGAGGCCCAGGAGGCCAAAAGGGCCCTCGAGGCCCAGGGGGTCCCTATAGAGGAGGCCAAGCCTGGGGACATCTACCCCCTTTTGGCCATCGAGGAGGAGCTCCTCGCCCACCCCCAGTACCAGGCCATCGTCCTCAGCACCCTTCCACCGGGCTTATCCCGCTGGCTCCGGCTGGATGTGCACACCCAGGCGGAGCGGTTTGGCCTTCCGGTCATCCACGTCATCGCCCCTTCTTAAAGAGAAGCCGTCGGCTCCCCACCCCTTTCCAGATAAACCCGTTCCAGCTTCTCCCCCCGCCACTCCGTGTGATAGGGGCGGGGACTGGGGTGGGGGAAGTCCTCGCGGAAGTGGACCCCCCGGCTCTCCTCCCTCAGAAGGGCTCCGGTAAGGAGGAGGTGGGTCAGAAAGGCCAGGTTGCCCGCCTCCACCTCTCTTCTTGTGAGCCCCCTTTCCGGTAGGCCCTCGGAAAGGGGAAGGAGCTTAGCGTGCTGCAAGG
>NZ_PSMQ01000045.1:0-14667 GCF_040290245.1 Thermus sp. | reverse complement strand
GCCGGTGGGCCCAAAGAACTTGATGCCGTTGTCCTGGTAGGGGTTGTGGCTTGCAGAGATCATCGCCCCCGCCGTCGCCTTAAGCGCCCGGGTTAGGTGGGCCACCCCAGGGGTGGGCAGAATGCCCAGGTGCTCCACCCGCACCCCTTGGCTCATGAGGCCTGCCGCCAAGGCGGCTTCGAGGAGGTCGGAGGAAAGCCGGGTGTCTTTGCCGAGGAGGACCACCGGCCGGGGGCTCGCCTTTCGGAGGTAGGCCCCCACCGCCTGGCCGAGCCGCAAAACAAAGTCCGGGGTGAGGGGAGGCTCGCCGGCCACGCCGCGGACACCATCGGTGCCGAAGTAGCGCCTCATGGGGGTCACTATACCGGAATCAGGCTTTGGCCTCGAGCCAGTTCCGCCCCACCCCCACCTCCACCTCCAGGGGCACCTCCAGGGGGTAGGCGGTCTCCATCTCCTCCTTGACCAGGGACCGGGCCTCCTCCACCCGGGCCTCGGGCACCTCCAGGACCAGCTCGTCGTGCACCTGGAGGAGGAGGTGGGCTCCCAAGGGCTTTAGCTTAGGGAAGAGCTTGACCATGGCGATCTTCATCAGGTCGGCGGCGGTGCCCTGGACGGGCATGTTGAAGGCCATGCGCTCGGCCGCCTCCCGGACCGATCGGACCCTGGAGGCCAGGTCGGGCACGTACCGCCTTCTTCCGAAAAGCGTCTCCACGTACCCCCTCGTCCGCCCTTCCTCCAAGGTCCTCTCAATCCAGGCCCGCACCTTGGGAAAGCTTTGGAAGTAGCGTTCGATGAAGGCCTCGGCCTCCTTGTAGTCCAGGCCGAGCTCGAGGGAAAGGCGGTGCGCGGACATCCCGTAAAGAACGCCGAAATTCACCGTCTTGGCCGCCCGGCGCATGGAGGAATCCACCAAGGCCGGATCCAGGCCGAACATCCACGCGGCGGTCTCGGTGTGGACATCCTTTCCCTCCCGGAAGACCCGCTGCAAATTCTCGTCCCCCGAGAGGTGGGCGAGGACCCTAAGCTCAATCTGGGAGTAGTCCGCCACCAGCAGAAGATGCCCCTCCTCCGCCACAAAGGCCTCCCGGATGCGCTGGCCTAAGGGGGTGCGGACGGGGATGTTCTGGAGGTTAGGGTCGGAGCTGCTCAGCCTTCCCGTGGCGGTGGCCGTCTGGTTAAAGCGGGTGTGGAGCCGGCCCGTCCTGGGATGGATGAGCCGGGGCAGGGGGTCCAGATAGGTGCTTTTAAGCTTGAATAGCTCCCGGTACTGGAGGATCAGCTCCACGATGGGATGGGCACCCCGGAGCATCTCCAAAGCCCCTTGGGCGGTGGAGCGCTTGCCCGTCTTCTCCGTCCGGCCCACCGGGGTGAGGCCCAGCTCGTCAAAGAGGACGGTCTCCAGCTGGTCGCGGGAGTTCAGGTTAAAGGGGTGGCCCGCCAGGCGGAAGACCTCCCCTTCCAGCCGCTCCATCTCCTTTTCCACCTCGAGGGAGAGGGCCTCCAGAAACCGTACGTCCAGCCGCACCCCCCGGGCCTCCATGTGGGCCAGAACCCGGGAGAGGGGGCGTTCCACCTCCTGGTAAAGCCATAGGAGTTTTTCAGAAAGCCTGGGGAAAAGCGTGAGGAAAAGCCGTTCGGAAAGAAGGGCCCTTCCGCCCGCGTCCTCGGTGAACTCGCCCCCGTACCGTCTGGCCACCCCCTCGGGGTTGGTGTTGGCCGGGTCCAGGAGGTAGGCCACAAGGAGGGGGTCGTCCGTGGGGTCCAAGGCCATCCCCTCCCTCAGGGCCAGAACCGCCAGATCCTTGGCGAGAAGCCCCCGGGCCTCCTTCAGATCGCCAAGCCCCCCTGCGGGATCGGGAGCCCGGTGAAGCCGGCCCTGGGAGGCCGCCGCCAGGGCCTTAAGCTCCGCCCACATGGGCTCCTTCCGGGAGAGGACGAACCCTACGAAGGCCCCTGCCGGAGGGGGCCAAGGGGCCTCCTCCAAAGGCTTCTCACCTCCCAAAAGCCCAAACTCGTGCAGGAGGCTTCCGAACTCCAGGGCCTCGAGGAAGGCCTTAAGCCCCTCCCGGTCAGGGCTTCGCCGGCGCATAGCCTTAAAGTCCACCTCCAGGGGAAGGTCGGTACGGATGCGGGCCAGGTCCAAAGAGAGCCGCAAAGCCTCTAGGTTCTCCTCTATCCTCCGGCGGAGGGATTCCGGCCTCACCCGTTCCAGATTCTTCAGGATATTCTCCACGCTTCCCCACTCCTGGATGAGCCGGGCGGCGGTCTTCTCCCCGATGCCCTTCACTCCAGGGATATTGTCCGAAGGGTCCCCCATGAGGGCGCGGAACTCTACCCAGCGCTCCGGGGGCACCCCGTACTTTTCCAGGACGTACCTGGGCGTGACCAGGGTCCCATCAGGAAGGAGGACCGATACCCGTTCGGAGAGGAGCTGGAAGAAGTCCCGGTCCCCCGTGAGGATGCGCACCTCCATCCCCTTTTGCTCCACCCGCTTGGCCAGGGTGCCCAAAACGTCGTCCGCCTCATAGCCCGGAACCTCCAGGCGGAAGAGGCCCAGAAGGTCCACCAGCCTTTTCACCTTCTCGAGCTGGCGGGAAAAGTCCTCCGGCGTGGGTGCGCGCCCCGCCTTGTAGGCTTCATAGGCCTCGTGGCGGAAGGAGGGGGCCTTGGCGTCAAAGACCACGACCACCACCTGCCCATCCTCTTTTAAGGCCTTTAAGAGGCTGCGGGCAAAGCCGTAGACCATCTGCACCGGCTCCCCCCGGGAGGTGGTAAGGGTCATGGCGAAAAACGTGCGATAGGCGAGGTGGTGCCCGTCCACCAAAAGCACCCGCCTGGGGGCCTCCTCCAGGTCAAAAAGGGGAATCACGCCTTCCATTCTACCTGGCCCCGGGTGGCCTCCTCCAGCCGCTTTCGGAAGGCCTCCACCCCGGACCTGGCCACCTCCACCCGGAACACCACCCCCAAGGGGTCGTACCGGGGCTCAAGGGGCGTGCATAGACGGTAAACCCTCTCCGCCAAACTGTACGGAACGCAAAACTCCAAAAGCACCCTCTCCACCAAAGGCACCTTCTCCCCCCGCCTCAGGGCCTCTGCCGCCACGCCTCCATAGGCCCGGACCAGGCCCCCCGCCCCGAGCTTCACCCCCCCGAAGTACCGGACGACCAAGACCACCACCCGGTCCAGGCCCTGGGCCTCGATGGTGTGAAGGATGGGCCGGCCCGCGGTGCCTGGGGGCTCCCCGTCATCGGAAAACCGATAAAGGTTCCCAATCCTGTAGGCGTAGCAGTGATGGGTGGCCTCCTCCTCCCGGCCTTCCCTCAGGAAGGCCAGGGCCTCTTCCTCCGTGTTGGCGGGGGCCGCCTTGGCGATGAAGCGGCTTTTCTGAATCGTTTCCTCGTAAAACACGGGGGCGTTCAGCGTTACGGGCATGGCGAATCGGCAACCTCCTCGCAGACCGCTTGGAACATGGCCAAGACCGGGGCCTCCTTCCCGGTCCAAAGCTCAAAGGCCAAGGCCCCCTGGTAGACGAGCATGTAGAGGCCGTGCTGGACCTTAAGCCCCCTGGCCCTGGCCTCCCGCAGAAGCCGGGTCCAGAGGGGGCGGTAGACCAGGTCCACCACGCCCCCTTCCTCGGGGAAAAGGCCCGGGGGGAGGGGGGTGGCCTCCGGGTCCATCAGGCCCACCCGGGTGGCGTTGACGATGAGCCTGGCCTTCCTGGCAAACTCCAAAGGAACCGACTTAAGGCCCATCTCCTCGGCCAAAGCCCTGGCCCTTTCTGGGGTGCGGTTCCATACGTATACGGACACCCCTTCCCGCGAAAGGGCATAAGCCACCGCCCGGCCTGCCCCCCCCGCCCCGAGGACCAGGGCGGGCTCGAGCAAAAGACCCGCCTCCTTGAGGCCTTTGAGAAAGCCCGGAGCATCCGTGTTGTGGCCGATGAGCCTTCCCTTCTCGTTGACCACGGTGTTGACCGCCCGGATGGCCTGGGCCTCTGGGGAAAGTCCGTCCAAAAAGGGCAGGACCGCCTCCTTGTGGGGCACGGTCACGTTGACCCCCAAAAACCCCCCCCGGACCTCGGCCATCCGGACGGGCAGGGCCTCAGGCGGCGTGGGGAGGAGGAGGTACTCGCCCAAAAGCCCCACCTCCTTCAAGGCGCGGGTGTGCATGGCCGGGGAGAGGGAATGCTCCAAGGGGTAACCGACGAGACCAAGCCGCATCCCTCCCAGGATACCTGTAGAATGGGGGCGGTGAAACGGATTCTGGCCCTTCTTGGATTTCTGGGCCTGGCCTTGGCCCGAACCTACCTCATCCCCATAGAGGGCGAGATCGACCCGGCCTTGGCGGTCTTTGTGGACCAGGCCCTTTCTCAGGCGGAGCGGGAAGGGGCGAGCGGGGTCGTCTTCCTTATAGACACCCCGGGGGGACGGGTGGATGCAGCCATCCGGATCTCTGACCGGATCCTCGAGACCCCCCTCCCCACCCTAGCCGTGGTGAAAAACGCCTTCTCCGCGGGGGCCCTCATCGCCCTTTCCTGCCGCCAGATCGCCATGCTTCCCGGCGCGGAGATCGGGGCAGCCCTCCCCGTGGTGGCCCCCCCTTTTCAAAAACCCGAGGCCGCGGACCGGAAGGTTGTCTCTGCCCTCAAGGGGAAGTTCCGGGCGGTGGCCGAGGCCCGAGGAAGGCCCACCGCGTTGGCCGAGGCCATGGTGGACCCGGAGCTCGAGGTCCCGGGGCTTTCCGCCAAGGGCGAACCCCTCACCCTTTCCGCGAACAAGGCCGTGGAGCTCAAGGTGGCGGACCACCTGGCCTCCTCCTTGGCCGAAGCCCTTTCCTTGGCGGGCTTCGCCCCGGAGGTGGTGCGCCTCACCCCAGGCCCCCGGGTCCAGCTGGCCCGATTCCTCACGAGCTCTTCCGTGGCCGGACTTCTCCTCGCCTTGGGCCTCCTTCTTCTCCTCCTAGAGTTCTTCACCCCTGGCACATTCATACCGGGTGCGCTGGGCCTGACGCTTTTGGCCCTCTACTTCGCCGGGGGGTGGCTGGCCGGGCTTTCCGGCCTCTTCGAGCTGGCCCTCTTTCTCCTGGGGGTTGCCCTCCTCTTGGCCGAAGCCTTTCTCTTCCCCGGCTTCGGCCTCCCCGGGGTGGCGGGGGTGGGGGCCATCCTCGCCTCCGTATACCTGACCTTTGGCCAGCAGGCGGTGGCGGTGAGCGCGGTGGCGGTCATCACGCTTGGGATCGGGGTCTTCCTCCTTTTTCGCCTCTTCCCCAGGACAAGGCCGGCCCGGGCGCTGGTCCTGGAGTCCGCCATCTCCGAACACGCCACCCAGAGCCCGGTGGAGGTGGGGGCCCTGGGCACCGCCCTAACCGACCTGAGGCCGGCAGGCGCGGCCCGGTTTGGGGAGAAGCGGGTGGACGTGGTGGCCCGGGGCCAGTTTATCCCTCGCGGCACCCGCGTCAAGGTGGTGGAAGTCGAAGGACCTAGGATCGTGGTGGAACCTATAGAGGAGGAAGGATGGACTTAGGACTGGTCTTCCTGGCGCTGGTTATCTTCATCTTCCTTTTGCTCTTTTTTTCCTTTATCCCGGTGGGCCTCTGGATCTCCGCCTGGGCTGCAGGCGTCCGGGTACCCTTGCTGACCCTTGTGGCCATGCGGCTCAGGAGGGTTCCCCCGGCCAAGATCATCTACCCCTTGATCAAGGCCACCAAGGCGGGTCTGGACGTACGCTTGGACCGCCTCGAGGCCCAGTACCTGGCCGGGGGCAACGTGGACCGGGTGGTGGATGCCCTGATCGCCGCCGAGAAGGCGGGGATCAAGCTCAGCTTCGACCGGGCGGCGGCCATCGACCTCGCGGGCCGGGATGTCCTGGAAGCCGTTCGGGTTTCGGTGAACCCCAAGGTGATCACCACCCCCCAGGTGGCGGGGATGGCCAAGGATGGGATCCAACTCCTGGTGATCGCCCGGGTCACCGTCCGGGCCAACATCGATCGGCTGGTCGGGGGAGCAGGGGAGGAAACCGTCCTCGCCCGGGTGGGCGAAGGGATCGTGGCCTCAATCGGCGGTTCGGAGAGCCACAAAGAGGTGCTCGAGCAGCCAGACCGGATCAGCAAAACCGTTCTGGCCAAGGGCCTGGACGCGGGAACAGCCTTTGACATCCTCTCTGTAGACATCGCCGAGGTGGATGTCGGCCGGAACATCGGGGCCCAGCTCCGGACGGACCAGGCGGAGGCCGACAAACGGGTGGCCCAGGCCAAGGCGGAGGAACGCCGGGCTATGGCCGTGGCCGCGGAGCAGGAAAACCGGGCCCTGGTGGAGGCGATGCGGGCCAAGCTGGTGGAGGCCCAGGCCCAGGTCCCCCTGGCCTTGGCAGAGGCCTTGCGGAAGGGAAACCTTGGGGTGATGGACTATTACCGCTTGAAAAACATCGAAGCGGATACGGATATGCGGGAGTCCATCAGCCGGGCCGCCAAGCCCGAGGGTGAGGAATGAGCCTAGACCACCTTCTGGGGCTTCTGTTCCTCCTCTTCTTCGTCATCCTCCCCGCCCTCTCTGGGCTTGGGAAAAGGCCCGGGGTGCCGGGGCTCGAGCGCCCAACGACCCCCAAGCCGGAACCGCCTAGGCCTAAGCCTCTGAAAACCCCCAGGGCCAGGCCCCACCCCTCCCCCTCGGAAAGGCCCAAGGAGGCCTCGGAAAGAAGACCCCCCCAGGCCCCATCCCCGGCCGCCTTGGCCAAAGCCTCTGAGGAAGGGGAGGCCCCCAAACCCAAAACCAAGCGGTCTCGACTCGTCCAGACCAAAGGCAATGAGATCCTGAAAGGGGTGATATGGCACGAAATCCTGAAGAAGCCCAGAGGGTGGTAATCCCGCTCAAGCCTGAGGAAACCTTGGCCTTTTTGGGGCAGGCGGACAAAAACCTGAAGAAGCTTCGCGCGCTTTTCAAAGACCTCCTGGGGGACCGGTTGAGGCTCGTAGCCCGCGGGGAAGAGGTCGTTCTCTCCGGGGACGAGGAGGCGGTCCGACTGGGGGAAAAGGTGGTGCGGGACCTCCTGGCCATCCTACGTCAGGGCGCGGAGCTGGACGAGGCCACCTTGGAGCAGGCGGTGGCTTTAGCCCAGGAGGGGGAGGGGCTTTTGGTGGCCACCACGCCCGCGGCGGAGGTCTACCTGCCCAGCCGCCTCCGGCCTAAGACCCCAGGGCAGAGACGGTACGTGGAGGCCATCGCCCAAAACGACATCACCTTCGGGGTAGGCCCCGCGGGCACGGGAAAGACCTATCTGGCCGTGGCCATGGCGGTGGCCCACCTCAAGGGGAGAAGGGTCAAGCGGATCGTTCTCACCCGGCCCGCGGTGGAGGCCGGGGAAAAGCTGGGCTTCCTCCCTGGGGACATCCAGGCCAAGGTGGACCCCTACCTGAGGCCACTTTACGATGCCCTCTTTGATATGATCGACGCAGAACGGTTCGAACACTACCTCCAGTCGGGGGTCATCGAGGTAGCCCCTTTGGCCTTCATGCGAGGGCGTACGCTTAACGATGCCTTTATCATCTTGGACGAGGCGCAAAACACCACCCCCGAGCAGATGAAGATGTTCCTTACCCGGATGGGGTTCAACTCCAAGGTGGTGGTCACGGGAGATGTGACGCAGATCGACCTTCCCAAGCACCAGAAGTCGGGGCTGGTGGAGGCGGTCAGGATCCTCAAGGGCATTGAAGGCATCGCCTTCATCTTCTTCAAGGAGTCCGACGTGGTCCGGCACCCCCTGGTGGCCCGGATCATCAAGGCCTACGAGCAGGCAGAGGGTTCGCCAAGCGAGCCCCGGGAGGGGTGATGGTGGATCTGGTGGTGAACAAGCGTCCTCCCAAGGGGCTCAGGCCCAGGCTCCGCCGGGCCCTCTCCCGGCTTATGGAGGAGCTTCAGGTGGGGGACAAGGCGGTTACCCTGGTGCTCACCGGGGATCGGACCCTGAGGCGGCTTAAGCGGGAATGGTGGGGGGAAGACGAGGCCACGGACGTCCTATCCTTCCCGCACTACGAGCCCGGCGACCCCTTCTTGCCTCCCCATCTGGGGGACATCTACATCAGTCTGGACACCGCGGCCCGGCAGGCCAAAGCCAGGGGGGTAAGCCTGGAAGACGAGGTGCTGGAACTGGCCGCCCACGGCCTTTGGCACCTCCTGGGCCACGACCACCAAAGCGAAGGGGAATGGGCGGGCTTCCTCCGCGTCCAAGAAAGAATCCGCACCCTCTAAGGGGGGTGTGGGCCTCCTTCCGCTTTGCCTGGGAAGGGCTCCTTTACGCCTGGCAAGAACAGAGAAACCTACGGGTTCAAAGCCTTCTGGCCCTTCTCGCCTTAGGCCTCACCCTCTGGCTGGGGGTGGACCCCGTCCCCATCCTTCTGGCCAGCGGCCTAGTCCTCTCCTTGGAGCTCATGAACACCGCCCTCGAGGCCCTTACAGACCTGGTCGCCCCCACCTCCCACCCCCTGGCCAAACGGGCCAAGGACACGGCGGCGGCAAGCGTCCTTATGGCCAGCCTGGTCGCACTTCTGGTGGGAGCCTTTCATCTTCTGCCCCCTCTTTTCCGGCGGCTTGGGCTAAGCTAAGGGCATGGACTATGAGGAGAGGGAGCTCATTCTGGAGCTCTTCCCCGGTACCCCTCCAGACCTCCTCCCCCTGGGGGAGATGCTCTACTGGCAGGACGAGGAAGGGCAGGTTCACATCGAGGAACGGGGGGCGAAGGGTCTCCATCTTGTTCTGGAGCCCGTGGGGGAGGCCCCCAAGGCTCCCCAGGTCTGCGAGGCCTGCCGCCGCCACCTCTCCGGCCAGGCCCTAGGGTTTTTCCGCCACCGGGTGGGGGGCGACCCTTTGCACCTCCGCTACCTGGTCCTCTGCCGGGACACCGCCCGCTGCGCCAGCCATGCGGAACCTGGGCGTTTGAGGGAAATCCTTCTTCGGGGTATACTCACCTAGGTAAGGGTGGCCGTTGGCCGGGGGTCGGCAGGTGCCGGCCTTTCTGTCTATGAGGTGTGTATGGCGCGGGAAGTCAAACTGACCAAGGCGGGGTACGAGCGGCTGATGCAGCAGCTTAAGCACGAAAGGGAGCGCCTGCAGGAGGCCACGCGCATCCTCCAGGAGCTCATGGAAAGCTCGGACGATTACGATGACTCAGGCCTCGAGGACGCCAAGCGGGAAAAGGCCCAGATCGAAGCCCGCATAGACGCCCTAGAGGACACCTTGAGCCGGGCGGTCATCATCGAGGGCACGAGCGAGGTGATCACCCTAGGGTCCGTGGTGCTTCTGGAGGACCTTTTGAGTGGAGAGAGGCTGGAGGTCCAGGTGGTCTCCCCGGCGGAAGCCAGCGTCTTGGAAAAGCCCATGAAGATCTCCGACGCCTCCCCCATGGGTAAGGCACTTTTAGGCCACAGGGAGGGGGATGTCCTCACCCTGGAGACCCCGAGGGGCCGGCGGGAGTACCGGGTGGTTCAGGTCCAGGCATGAACGAGCAGACCCGTCAGCGGCTTTTAAACCTAGAGGCCTTGGTGGAGGCGGGGTTCGAACCCTACCCCTACCGCTACCCCAAGACCCATTCGGCCTCGGAGGTCCTCGAGGCCAAAAAGGGGGCCCCTCCGGAATCGGAGTGGCCGGAGGAGGTGGCCCTGGCGGGCCGCCTAATGGCCCTACGGCGGATGGGCAAGGTGACCTTCGCCCATCTCTTGGACGAGAGCGGAAGGATCCAGCTCTACTTCGCCCGGGACCTGACCCCCCGGTATGAGCTTCTAAAAAAGCTGGACGTGGGGGACCTGCTTGGGGTGAGGGGAAGCGTCTTCACCACCAAGACTGGGGAGGTCACCCTCAAGGTTCTGGACTGGACCCCCCTGGCCAAAAGCCTCCACCCCCTGCCCGACAAGTGGCACGGCCTGAAGGACAAGGAAGTCCGGTACCGCCAGCGCTACCTGGACCTCATCGTGAACCCCGAGGTACGGGAGGTCTTCCGACGGCGTTCGGAGATGGTCCGGTACATCCGGGGCTTTTTTGAGGACCGGGGCTTTCTCGAGGTGGAAACCCCCATCCTTCAGCCCACCACGGGCGGCGCGGAGGCCAGGCCCTTCAAGACCTATCACAACGCCCTGGACCACGAGTTCTACCTGCGCATCTCCCTCGAGCTCTACCTGAAGCGCCTCCTCGTGGGGGGGTATGAAAAGGTCTTTGAAATCGGCCGGAATTTCCGCAACGAGGGGATCGACCACAACCACAACCCTGAGTTCACCATGCTCGAGGCCTACTGGGCCTATGCGGACTACCAAGACATGGCCAAGCTCGTGGAGGAGCTCCTCTATGGGCTTGCCCTTCACCTCCATGGGAGCGCCGAGGTCCCTTACCAAGGCCGCAGGCTCAACTTCAAACCCCCCTTCAGGCGCATCCATTTCGTAGAAGCCCTCAAGGAAAAGGCAGGCCTGCCCTTCGACCCATTAGACCTGGAAAGGCTCCGCATCTGGGCGGATGCCAACCATCCCGAGCTTGCCCAGATTCCCTCCTACAAGCTTCTGGACAAGCTTTTTGGCCTCTATGTCGAGCCCGAACTCCAAGACCCCACCTTCGTCTTTGACTACCCCCTGGCCATTAGCCCCCTGGCCAAGAAGCACCGGGCGAAGCCTGGCCTCACCGAGCGGTGGGACCTCTACGTGGGGGGGATGGAGATCGCCCCCGCCTACTCGGAACTGAACGACCCCCTGGACCAAAGGGAGCGCTTCTTAGAGCAGGCAAGAAGGCGGGCCCAAGGGGATGAGGAGGCCTATATGCTGGACGAGGACTTCCTTTTGGCCCTGGAGTACGGGATGCCCCCGGCGGCCGGCCTCGGCCTGGGGCTTGACCGGCTGGCCATGATCCTGACCGACCAACCCTCCTTAAGGGATGTCCTCCTCTTCCCCCTTCTCAAACCCAGGGTGGAAGAACCCATCCCATGATGCCCAAAGCCGCCCTATACAGCCTTCTTTTCGGCCTCCTCGTTTTCGCACTTAAGGGTTTGGCCTACCTCCTCACGGGCTCGGTGGCCCTCCTCTCGGATGCCCTGGAGTCCATCGTCAACGTGGTGGCGGCTTTGGCCGCCCACCTGGCCCTTAGGGTCTCCGCCAAGCCCCCGGACGAGAACCATCCCTTCGGGCACACCAAGGCGGAGTACTTCTCCGCCGTGCTCGAGGGGGCGCTGGTGGTCTTAGCCGCCTTCTCCATCGCCAAGGAAGCCCTGCCCCGGCTGGGGAGGCCTACCCCTTTGGAAGGGATTGGACCCGGGCTTGGGGTGAGCGCCCTGGCGGGAGGGATCAATCTGGCCCTGGCCCTTTACCTCATCCGGGAGGGAAGGCGGCACCGGTCCCCCGCCTTGGTCGCGAACGGCCGGCATGTGCTCTCGGATGTGCTGACCTCCTTGGGGGTCCTCCTAGGGGTGGGGCTTGCCAGCTGGACGGGGCTTTGGATTCTGGATCCCCTCCTCGCCCTTTTGGTGGCAGCCAACATTCTCCTCATAGGCTTCCGCCTGGTCCGGCACTCGGTGGGCGGGCTCATGGATGAGGGGCTTTCAGGGGAAGAAAGGCACCGCCTCGAGGCCGCTTTAAGCCACCTTCCCCCAGGGGCTTTGGAGGTGCATGACCTAAAGACCCGGCGGGCCGGGCCCCGGAGCTTTGTCGAGCTCCACCTGGTGGTGCCGGGCCGGATGCCGGTGGAGGAGGCCCACCGGCTTTGCGACGAGCTCGAGGCCCGCCTGAAGGAGGCCCTCCCCGGGGTGGAGGTCACGATCCACATCGAACCGGAGAAGGAGGCCAAGGGGGGGTAGGCCGGCCTCAGGACAGGGGTTTGATCTCCAAAATGGTGTAGACCTGAACCCCCCGCTTCCCCTTAAGCTCCACCACATCCCCCACCTTCCGCCCCAGAAGGGCCTGGCCTAGGGGGGATTCATCGGAAATTTTCCCGTTAAAGACGTCTGCCTCATGGCTGCCCACGATGGCTAAAGAAAGCCGCTCCCCCGCCTCCGTCTCCAGCTCCACCACCGTGCCCAGGCCGACCTCCTCCGGGGCATGGTTCCCCTCCACGATCACCGCCCGGGCTATGAGGTCCTCCAGCTGGGCAATCCGGGCCTCGTTCTGCCACATGGACCGCCGGGCCTCGTCGTAACCTGCGTTCTCCCGCAGGTCCCCCTCCTCGAGCGCCTGTTCAAAGTCCCGGGAGATCTCATTCCGCTTGGTGGTCTTCAGGTAGTTCAGCTCCTCCTGCAGGCGCTTGTAGCCTTCGGGTGTCAGGTAGACCGGTTTCTTCATCCTCCAACACTCCCTTCGGGGCCCTGGCCAACCCCCCAGGGCCTCCTCATGTGAAAAGGCCTAAAGCCCAGGGAACCCCCAGGGCCTACTCCCCAGTATACCGGGGGAGGAAGGCCAAGACCAAGGGCCAGAGCTCGGAAGAGGGAGGGGCCACGGGAAGAAGCCCCACCCCCGTGCCCGCAAGCAAAAGAGCCCCTTCCGGCCTTCGCATCCGCCTTTGCACCACCTTGAACCCCTCCGCTTGGGCCCGCTCCAAGACCTTCCTCCGGGTGATGCCCTCCAGCCCCCCCTCGGGCAGGTAGAAGACGCCGTCTCGGTAAAAGAGGGGGCTGGTACGGCTTCCGTCCACCAGATAGCCGTAGGGATCCAGGAGCAACGCCTCAAACGCCCCTGCCGCCTGGGCCTCCCGATGGGCCAGAAGGTAGGGCAGGTGGGCGCCGGTCTTGTACCGGCCTAAGCTGGGATGGGTCCGGTACCGGCTGACCTGGACCCGCACGCCCTCCTGGTAGGCCGCCTTAGGAGGGGGGCAGAAGGGCCGCGCCTCCGTGAAATACCCCTTTTCCCCCACCATAAGCCGGACCAGAAGAGGCCCCTCAAGCCGGGCCAGGTCCCGCTCAAAGACGGCATGCCCGGGGTAGGAAAGCCCGAGGGCCTCCGCATGGGCCTTAAGCCGATCCAGATGCTCCTCGAGCCAAAGGGGCTCTGGCTCGAGGCGAAGTGTGGTGAAGACGCTAAACCCAAGGAAAAAGGAGGAAAGGGGGCCTTCAAAGGGCTCACCCAGGTAAAACCGCACGTCCCACCTCCAAAAACCTGGCCAAGAGGACCATCCCCCACTCCGAAAGGAGGCTTTCCGGATGGAACTGAACCCCAAAGGCCACCCTCCCATCCCAAAGGGCCTGGAGGACCCCGTCCTCCGTCCAGGCCAGGACAAGGGCCCTAGGGTCCTTCACCGCCAAAGAATGGTACCGGGTGAAGGGAAGAGGGCTCGGAAGACCCCTGAAGATCCCCTCCCCGGTGTGAAAGACCAGATGGGCCTCCCCGTGTACCGGCCTTTCCCGGTAAAGCCTTCCCCCCAGGAGCACCCCTAAGGCCTGGTGGCCCAGGCAGACCCCCAAAAGGGGAAGACCCACCTCGAGGGCCTTCTGAGTCCATTCCAGAACCCGGCCCGCGGTGAAGGGGTCCTTAGGCCCAGGGCCCACCACCAGATGGGTGGCCCGGCCAAAATGGGGGGGTTCCTCCTGGTCCACCACCTGGACCTCGGCCCCCAAGGCCCTTAAGTAGTCCACCAGGTTGTAGCTGAAAGAATCCCGGTTTTCCAGGAAAAGGACGCGGGCCTCCCTTTTGAAAAGGGGCCTAGGCGGGGCCCAGGAGGCGTGGCGTTTGGGCGGTGCGGGGGGGCTTCCGGCTTTTCCCTGCTTTAGGGCAAGAAGGAGGGCTTCCGCCTTGTGGAGGGTCTCCTTGTACTCCACCTCGGGACTGCTTCCGATCACCACACCAGCCCCCGCGGAAAAGTAGAGCCTCCCTCCCACCTGGGTAAAGCTCCGAATGAGGATATTGAAATCCGCCCCCCGGCCCGAGACGTAGCCTAGACTTCCCGTATAGGCCCCCCTGGGGACGGGCTCGAGGTCGCGGATGGCTTCCATCACCGTGCCCTTGGGAGCCCCGGTGATCGTCCCGCCGGGGAAGAGGGCCCGGAAGACCTCTCCCAAAGGGGCTGTGGTTTCCGCCACCACCTCGGAGACCAGGTGCATCACGTGGGAGTAGCGCTCTACGGTGAAAAGCTCCCGCACCCGCACGCTGCCGGGAAGGGCCACCCGGGCGAGGTCATTGCGCAAAAGGTCCACCAGCATCACATGCTCGGCCCTTTCCTTGGACGAGGAAAGGAGCTCGGCCTCCAGGGCCTGGTCCTCCGCCTCCGTCCTGCCCCGGGGCCTCGTCCCTGCGATGGGCCGGGCCGAGACCCAGGGCCCCCGTTTGTTAAAAAGCCGCTCCGGGCTCCCCGAGACCACGGCAAACCCCTCCCCTTCTAAAAGGCCCATAAAGGGGCTGGGGTTGAGCTGGCGAAGCCTAGCGTAGAGGGCCAGGGGGTCCAAAGGAAAGTCCAGGCGGAAGCGGTGGGAAAGGTTGACCTGGTAGACGATTCCAGCTCGGATGCGGTCTTGCACCTCATGGACCCCTTGGAGGAAGGCCTTCTTAGGGTATTCGCTCACCGGGGCTGGAAGAGGGGGAAGGGAAGGAATGGGGAGAGGCCTTAGGAGAAGGGAGGGCGCCTCCACCACCCGCCCCGCGAGAAAGGCATACCCCTCGGGGTAGTAGTAGAAGGCGGCCTCGGGCAGGCCGGGCATAGGAGGGTGGGTGGCGTAGCCA
>NZ_PSMQ01000044.1:0-14834 GCF_040290245.1 Thermus sp. | reverse complement strand
TACCCCCCCCTCCCCCCGGGTGATCCGCTTGATAGAAGCCAGGGGGAGCCGTTGGACGCCGGAATGGTCTAGGAAAACCAGATCCTTCTCGGTTACCGCCAAAAGGCCGCCCGGCCCCTTGAGTTCAGCCAGGACCGCCTCCCTTAGGGCGCGAAGCCTGTCTTCATAGTCCATGGGCTTATTGTACACTGAGGCATGCCGCTTCTCCTCGGCCACCGGGGCGCTCCCCGGCTGGCGCGGGAAAACACCTTAGGATCCCTCCTTTTGGCTCTGGAAAAGGGCATGGACGGAGTGGAGCTGGACGTCCAGATGACCAGGGATAAGGTCCTCGTGGTCCACCACGACTTTGTACTGGAGGACCGTCCCTTTTCCGCCTGGGCCTCCTGGGAACTCCCTCCCCATATCCCCCGCCTCGAGGAGGTTCTGGGGGCGTTGGAAGGGGCTTACGTCAACATCGAGCTTAAGAGCATCCCCCCCTCGGATGGCCGGGAAGCGGTTTTGGTGGAGCTCCTTTCCCGATTTTCCCTGGACAGAATCTGGGTCAGTTCCTTTGACCCTTTCGCTCTTCTACGGCTGAGGCGTTTGAACCCCAGGATTTCCCTTGGGTTTTTGCTGGAGGCCAAGGAGGGGTTTGACCTTCTGCCCTGCCTGGGGGTGGACTGGGTTCACCCCCAAGCAGGCCTCCTGACGGAGGAAAAGGCAAGGGCCCTCAAGCGAACGCATAAGCTGGCGGTCTGGACGGTGAACGACCCCGTGTGGATCAAACAGATGGCCGACTGGGGTGTGGACGCGGTCATCACCGACTTGGCGGGGTTTTTATAATGGGGGCGGTATGGCGAACCTGAAGAAGCTTCCCGTTGGAACAAAGGCCCCCCAGGTGGTGCACATGGTCATCGAGGTGCCCAAGGGCTCGGGGAACAAGTACGAGTACGATCCCGAGCTTGGGGTCATTAAGTTGGACCGGGTCCTTCCGGGAGCGCAGTTCTACCCAGGGGATTACGGGTTTATCCCCTCCACCTTGGCGGAGGACGGCGACCCCTTGGACGGCATCATCCTCTCGACCTATCCCCTTTTGCCGGGGGCCGTGGTAGAGGTGCGGGTGGTGGGCCTCCTCCTCATGGAGGACGAGAAGGGCGGAGACGCCAAGGTCATCGGGGTGGTCCACGAGGACCAACGCCTGGATCATATCCAGGACATCCGGGATGTGCCCGAGGGGGTCAAGCAGGAGATTCAGAACTTTTTTGAAACGTACAAGGCCCTCGAGGCCAAGAAGGGGAAGTGGGTCAAGGTCACCGGGTT
This sequence comes from Thermus sp., assembly GCF_040290245.1. Taxonomy (GTDB): domain Bacteria; phylum Deinococcota; class Deinococci; order Deinococcales; family Thermaceae; genus Thermus_A. The sequence continues at coordinate 13,535 of NZ_PSMQ01000044.1, read as the reverse complement.
TAAGGACAAGGCGGCCGCCCTGGAGGAGGTCAAGGCCTGCATTGACCGGTATCCCGGCTGAGGGGAGAGGGGAATGGTCTGTCCCGTGTGTGGGGAGGTCCTCGAGTTCGAGGCCGTCCGGCCTGGGGAGGTTCTGGACTGCGAGGCCTGCGGGGCCACGCTGAAGGCGGCACTCTCCTCCGAGGTGCAAGCCCTACCCGAAGGGGGGTTTGAGTCCCTGGAAGGGCTTTCTGCTTTTGGCGAGGGGGAGGACCTGCTCCTCGTCTTTGGCGAAGAAGAGGAGTCGGTGCGGGTGGATCGCCTCGTCAGCGCCGAGGTGGCCGCGGAGGAGGGGGTCCTCCTCCTTCGCCGCATCCAGTTCCTCGGGGCCCCGGACCTTTTGGAGTTCACCCTTCCCTCGGGCTCCGTATATGAGTTTCCCTTTCGAAAGGCCTTGGCCTACCTGAGGCCCTTCCTCAGGCGCTAGGCATGCGCATCGTCCTCGTCCCCACCCCCATCGGAAATCTCAAGGATATTACCCTGAGGGCCTTGGAAACCTTCCGGGAAGTTGAGGCGGTGGCCTGTGAGGACACCCGGCGTACGGGGTTTTTGCTCCACCATTACGGCATCCAGAAGCCCCTCGTCCGGCTGGACCAGCACACCCTTCACCGGGCAAAGGAGGTCCTCGCCCCCTACGCCCACGTGGCCTACGCCACGGACGCGGGAACCCCAGGGATTTCCGACCCCGGGGCGGAACTCGTCCGGATGGCTTTAGAATGGGGGTGGCATGTGGAAGCGCTTCCTGGACCCACCGCCTTTCTGCCCGCCCTTATCCTTTCGGGCTTTCCCACCCATCGCTTTACCTTTGAGGGCTTTCTGCCCAAAGGGGGAAAGGAGCGGAGGGAGCGGATGGAGCGCTTGAGGAACGAGGGGAGGACCGCGGTCTTGTACGAGTCCCCCCACCGGCTTAGGAGGACCCTGAAAGAGCTCGCCGACCTCTATGGCCCTGGGCACAAGGTGGCGGTGGTCCGGGAGCTCACCAAGCTTCACGAGGAGGTCTTCCGGGGAAGTCTGGAAGAGGCTTTGGACCACTTCCAAACCCCACGGGGGGAGTTCGTCTTGGTCCTTCCTCCCCTGGAGAGGGCGCAGGACCCTGTGGCCCTGGCCCAGACCTTAAGGGCCCAGGGGCTTAAGGGGAGGGGCTTGAGGGAGGCGCTCATCCGGGCGGGGGTGGGTCGGAACGAAGCCTATCGCCTTTCACTGGAGGAGGAATGAAGCGGATCGGGGTTTTGACCTCCGGGGGGGATGCCCCCGGAATGAATGCGGCCATCCGGGCCGTGGTGCGTCAGGCGGCCATGCTTGGCCTCGAGGTCATCGGCGTCCGCAGGGGGTATGCGGGGCTGATCCAGGGGGAGTTTCTTCCCCTCGGCCCCCGGGACGTGGCGAACATCCTGCAAAGGGGGGGAACGGTCCTCCTCACCGCCCGCAGCCAGGCTTTCATGACCCAGGAGGGACGGGAGAAGGCCTACCAAAAGCTGACTGAGGCGGGGATAGAGGGCCTGGTGGCCATCGGGGGGGACGGAACCTTCCGGGGGGCCATGCGCCTGATCGAGGAGTTCCGCATACCGGTGGTGGGGGTTCCGGGGACGATCGACAACGACCTTTACGGCACCGACTACACCATCGGGTTTGACACTGCGGTGAACACCGCCCTGGAGGCCATCGACCGTATTCGGGACACGGCGGCAAGCCACGAACGGGTCTTCCTGATCGAGGTCATGGGCCGGAACGCAGGGTTCATCGCCCTGGACGTGGGCCTGGCGGGGGGGGCGGAGGTCATCGCGGTCCCGGAGGTCCCTGTGGACCCTAAAAGCGTGGCCGAGGGGCTTTTGGAGTCCCAGCGCCGGGGGAAGACCAGCTCCATCGTTGTGGTGGCGGAGGGGGCCTACCCTGGGGGAGCGGAAGGGCTTTTGAGGGCCATCCGCTCGTATGCGGAGGTGGAGGCCCGGGTGACCGTTTTGGGCCATATCCAGCGGGGAGGAAGCCCCACGGCCAAGGACCGCATCCTGGCGAGCCGCCTGGGGGCCATGGCGGTGGAGGCGCTTTCCGGGGGTACCAGCGGGGTGATGGTGGGGGAGGTGGAGGGCGAGGTGGAGCTCACCCCCCTCAAGGACGCGGTGGAGCGGAAGAAGGACATTAACCGTGCCCTTTTGGACCTGGCCCGGGTCCTTTCTATCTGAGGTTCAAAAAGACCCGCCTGAGCAGAGGGGTCTGGTTCATCCACTGGAAGAGGCCAGGGGCAAAGGGGCTTTGCCGGAGGGCTTGGTAGAGCGGGGTGGGGAGCCGGGCCGAGGGGTAGCGGAGGGTGCCCGCAGAAGGGGCCCATTCCGCGGGAAACCCCGTCCAAAGGGCAAGGGCCAGGAAAAGCCCCAAAACCCCACCCCCCAGGCCCCCCGCCAGGGCCTCGAGGGGTTTGGGTAAGGGAGGAAGGGCTTTCAGGCCGAGCCCCAGTAGGAAACCGAGGCCGAGGCCGAGCCAGGCCCCTTTCGGGGCAAGGAGGTAAAGGAGTACGCCCACAACCGCCGCCAGACCGAAGGCAGAGCCGAGCCGTACCCCTAAAGCGAGCCCCAAGGCCAGGGCAAAGAGGGCGAGAAGGTCTACCCAGGTCAGCACGCCTACCCCCGGATCCGCCACCCCTTGGCCCGGATGGCCTCCAAGATTGCCTCCATCGCCTCATCCACCTCCTCGTCCTTTAGCGTCCTTTGCGGGTGGCGGAAGGCGAGATGGAAGGCCAGGCTCTTTTCCCCTTCCTGAAGGGGTGCTCCCTGGTAGAGGTCAAAGAGCTCCAGCGCCTCCAAAAGCCTCCCCCCCGTCTTCTTAAGAAGGGCTTCCACCTCGTGGTACGCCACCTCTTGGGGGACGACCACCGCCAGGTCCCGCATGGCCTTGGGGAAGCGAGGAGGGTCCTGGAAGAGGACCCTGGCCTCTGGGAAGGGCCAGAGGAGCTCAAAGGCGTAAAGGGGAGGAAGCTCCAAGGCCCGCACGACCTCCGGATGGACCTGGCCGATGAAGCCGAAGGGCCTGCCCCCGATCCAGACCTCCCCGGAAGCCCCCGGGTGGAGCCAGGGAAAGGGCTTGGGCAAAACGGCGGCCTCGAGGCCCAATCGGTCCAGAGCCGTTTCCAAAAGCCCCTTTAGGGCGTAGTACCCACCCACCTCCTCCTTAAACCAGGATCCCCCCGCGGCCCCGTCCAAAAGGAGCCCCGCCACATGCGTCCTTTCCTCCTCTTGGAAGACCCGGCCCACCTCAAAGAGGAGGGCCCGCTCCGCCTCCTGGTTCTTGAGCATGTTCTCCACCGTGCGCACGAGCCCCGGAAAGAGGAGGGTTCGCATGGCGCTTTTTTCCGGAGCCTGCGGGTTTGTAAGCCTTAAGGTGGGCAAGGGGATGCGGAAAAGCCGGGCCTCCTCCTCCGAGGTGAAGGGGTAGGGCATGACCTCCTGGAAGCCGAGGCCAGAAAGCAGGGTTTTGAGGGCCTGTTTCTTCCGGTAGACCTCCTCCACCTTCCGGTTGTCCAAAGCGGGGAAGAAGGCGGGCAAAGTGGTGGGGATGGACTCGTACCCTTGGACGCGGGCCACCTCCTCCACCAGGTCCTCCTCTCCTTTGAGGTCCACCCGGAAGCTGGGAGGGGTGACCCAGTAGGGGCCGCTGCCTTCCACGGTGCAGAAGAGCCTTCTAAGAACCTCCAGCTGGGTGGTCTCGGGGTAGTTCGTTCCCAGGAGTCGGTTGGTATACTCCGGCCTGAACCGGATGGGGGTGGGGGGGGTTGGCTGGCCCAGGTCGATAAACGCCTGAGCCACCTTGGCCTGGGCCACCTTCTCCAGGAGGTGGAGGGCCCGCCTCTGGGCGAAGGCCTGGCCCAGGGGGTCCACCCCCCGCTCGAACCGGTGGCTCGCCTCCGTGCGCAGGCCCAGCCGCCTCGAGGTCTTTCGGATGCGTACGGGGTTAAAGTAGGCCACCTCGAGGGCGATCGCTTCCGTGTCTTCCTGGACCTCGCTCTGTTTTCCCCCCATGATCCCCGCAAGCCCAACGGGGATGGAATCCTCCCCCAAAAGGGCGGTGATGAGGAGGTCCTCCTCCTGGAGGACCCGCTCCACCCCGTCTAAGGTGACCAGCCGTTCCCCTGGCCGGGCCCGCCGCACCTTAAGCCCCTCTCCAACCTGGCGGCGGTCGAAGGCGTGCATGGGCTGGGAAAGCTCTAGCATCGCGAAGTTGGTGATGTCCACCACGTTGTTGATGGGCCGCATTCCCGCGGCGAAAAGCCAGCGCTGAAGCCAAAGGGGGCTTGGGGCCACCCGGATGCCCCAGGCGTAGGAGAGGGTGAAGTGGGGAGCCCCCTCCTCGTCCTCCACCTCAGCCCGGAAGGGCAAGGGGGTCTTTTCCCCCAGAAACTGGGTCTCGGGAGGGAGGAGGGCGAGGCCCAAAGCGCTCAGGTCCCGGGCCAGGCCATACACCCCCAGGGCATCCGGCCGGTTGGGGGTGACCTCTACCACGAGGACCGTTTCCTCCGGCCAGGCTTCCGCAAGTGGGGTCCCAGGGGGGAGGGCGTTTTGGGGGAGTTCCAGAAGCCCCCCGCCGTACTCCCCCACCCCAAGCTCCTTGGGGGAAAGGGCCATTCCGTGGGAGACCACCCCTTGGATGCGCCTTTCTGTGATCCGGGCCCCAAAGAGCTCGGTGCCCGGCAGGGCCAAAGCCACCCCCATGCCCCCTTGGGCGTTGGGCGCCCCCGAGACCACCTCCACCGTCTGGCCGATGTCCAGGATTAGCCGCTTAAGCTGGGTCCCGGGGATGGGAAAAGCCTCGAGGACCCGGGCGAAGACCACCCCTTGGGGCGGGGCGGGTTGGGTCTCGATGGCCTCCACCTCAAAGCCAAGCTGGGCCAGAAGCTCCTCCAGCCGCTCGGGCAGAGGGGCTTCGGGCAGGTAGGTTCGGAGCCAGGAGAAGGGTACGCGCATCTTACACCCCTTTGAACTGCTTTAGGAAGGCGAGCCGGTTTTGGAAGAAGTATCGGATGTCCGGAATCCCGTACCGGAGCATGGCCAGCCGCTCCACCCCGAGCCCGAAGGCGAAGCCGGTGGCCTCGCGGTAGGCGGGCTTTAGGCCCAGGGCCTCCCGGTAGGCATCCACCGCCTGGAAGACCCGGGGGTGGACCATTCCCGCTCCCCCGAGCTCGAGCCAGCGGCCCTTTTCCGGCCACCACAGGGCGAACTGGGCCCCCGGTTCCACGAAGGGGAAGTAGATGGGCTGGAAGCGCACCCGGGACTCGGGGCCAAAAAGGGCGTAGGCGAGCTCTAAAATCGCCCCCTTAAGGTCGGCCATACGGATGTCTTCCCCCACCACCAGGCCCTCGAGCTGGTGGAAGACCGCCTCGTGGGTGGCGTCCGTCTGCTCGTACCGGTAGACCCGGCCCGGGACCAGAATGCGGAACGGCGGGGTGTGGGCCACCATGTACCGCACCTGCATGGGGGAGGTGTGGGTCCTGAGAAGGAGGCGGCCGGGGTGCGCCTCCCCCAGGGGGCCTTTGAGGGTGAAACTCCCCTCGAGCCAAAAGGTGTCCCACATGTCCCGGGCGGGGTGGTGCTCGGGGATATTCAGGGCATCAAAGTTGAAAAACTCGCTCTCCACCTCCGGCCCCTCCACGGCCTGATAGCCCAAAGCGCGGAAGATCTCCACCAGCTCCCGCTCGATCAGGGTCACGGGGTGGAGCCCTCCCTTGGGAAAGGGGTAGCCGGGAAGGGAGGGGTCCAGACGCTCCTTTTCCAGCGCCTCTTGCAGCGCTAAAGCCTCGAGCTCCGCCTCCCGTTCGGAAATCGCCCTTTCCAGGGCCGCCTTGACCTCGTTCAAGGCCTGGCCCTTGGCCTTTCTCTCCTCTAGGGGCAGCTCCTTTAACCGCTTCATCTCCTCGGTGAGGAGGCCCTTTTTGCCCAGGTAGCGGGCTTTGAGCTGTTTCAAGGCCTCGAGGTCCGGGGCCTTTCGGATGGCTTGGAAGGCTTCCTCCCACATCTTACGCCAAGTATAATAGGGGGCATGCGCGTCATCGTCGTGGGGACCCGGGGGAGCACCCTGGCGCTCACCCAGACCCGCTTCGTGGTGGAGCGGCTCAAGGAGAACTGGCCCGAGACCGAGTTCAAGATCAAGACCATCAAGACCCGGGGGGACGAGGGGGCCTCCCCCAAGGAGCAGAACATCTTCGTCAAGGAGCTCGAGGAGGCCCTCTTGCGAAGGGAGATCGACATCGCCGTCCACTCCTTAAAGGACCTCCCCACGGTCCTTCCCAAGGGCCTTAAGCTGGCCTCCGTGCCCAAGCGGGTGGACCCCAGGGATGCCTTTCTGGGTCGCACGGCCAAGCGGCTGGAGGACCTTCCGGAGGGGGCGGTGGTGGGAACGAGCTCCATAAGGCGGAAAGCCCAGCTTCTCGCTTACCGGCCCGACCTTGTGGTGAGGGAGCTCAGGGGCAACGTGGACACGCGGCTTTCCGCTCTGGGCGGCGGGGAGTTTGACGCCATCATCCTCGCGGCGGCGGGCCTGATCCGCCTCGAGCTTAGGAACCGCATAGACCAGCTCCTGGACCCCGGGGTCATGCTTCCCGCCCCGGGCCAGGGGGCCCTGGCCCTGGAGGTCCGGCTGGGCGACGACCTGGCGGAGGAGCTGGCCTACTCCCTCCACGACCCCCTTTCCTTTGCCCGCGTCCAGGCGGAGCGGGCCTTTTTAAAGGGCCTGGGGGCAGGCTGCCTGGCCCCTGTGGGGGCCTTGGCCCAGGTGCTGGAGGACGGGACCCTCCACCTCCAAGGCATCCTCCTTACCGAGGACGGAAAGAGCTACATCCGCGCGGAGATCGAGGGCGAGCCCGCCGAGGCGGAGGAGCTCGGGCAGGAGCTGGCCCAGGATGTGCTGGTTCAGGGCGGGAGGGCGTTTCTGCAACCCCACCTTTGAAACTTGAGCGGAGTACTTGGGTTTACAGGGGGGTTGTGGTATAGTGAGACCCGTGCGGAGGCTGACTAGGCAGCGGAAGGCCGTCCTCGAGGTGGTCCGGGAGGCCAAGAACCACCCGGACGCCGCCTGGATCTACCAGGAGGTGCGCAAGCGGATTCCCCGGATCAGCCTGGGGACGGTTTACCGGAACCTCGAGGCCCTGGTGGAAGAGGGGCATCTCATCCCCATCACCCGGGCGGGGGAGGCCACCCGGTATGACGCCAACACCCACCCCCACCTGCACCTGGTCTGCGAGGGGTGCGGGGCCCTTGTGGACCTCGAGGTGGGGCTTCCCGACCTCCTCACCCCCCTTCGCCTCGCCCATCCGGATCTGGAGGTCCGGTCCGTGGAGGTCACCTACCGGGGCCTTTGCCCGGAGTGCCGCCGGTCGCTTCGGGGCTAGATGCTGGACTGGCTCTACGCAAGGCAGTCCCTTTTCACCCCGGGGCTTGAGCGGATGGGAGCCCTCCTCTCCCGGCTCGGCCATCCGGAAGAGGCCTTTCCCGCCGCCCTGGTGGGGGGAACGAACGGCAAGGGGAGTGTGGCCCGGGCCCTTTTTGCCATCCTGCGGGAGGAGGGTCTGAGGGTGGGGCTTTACACCAGCCCCCACCTACTCCGGTTCCACGAGCGGGTGGTGGTGGATGGCCAGGAGATCCCGGACGCCCTCCTAAAGGCCCTCCTTGCAGAGCTCCGCCCCCATGCGGAGGCCGTGGGGGCAAGCTTTTTTGAAATCACCACCGCCTTGGCCTTTCTCCACTTTGCCCGTCAGGGCGTGGAGTTCGCGGTCCTCGAGGTGGGCTTAGGGGGAAGGCTGGACGCCACAAACGCCCTAGATCCCCAGCTTTCCATGGTCACCAATGTAGGCCACGACCACCTCGAGGTCCTGGGCCCGACCCTGCGGGACGTAGCCCGGGAAAAGGCGGGGATCCTCCGGCCCCACCGCCCGGCCCTTACGGGGGCTAAGGGGGAGGCTTTGGAGGTGTTGAAGGAAGAAGCAGACCGCCTCCAGGCCCCCCTTTATGTGCTTGGGGAGGGGATAGGCCTGGAAGAGGTGGAACCCCTTCAGGAAGGGGTGGCCTTTACCCTGGTTTTTGGGGGAAAAAAGCGGCTTTTTTCCCCCCTCCTTGGCCGTCACCAGGCGGAGAACCTTGCCCTCGCCGCCGCGGCCGCCCGGCTCCTTGGGGCCTCCTGGGCGAGCGTGGAACGGGGCCTGGCCAAGGTCGAAAACCCGGGCCGGCTGGAGCGTCTGGGCGACCTCATCCTGGACGGGGCCCACAACCCAGAAGGGGCTTTTGCCCTACGGCGGGCCCTTTTGGACCACGGCCTTTTGCCTGTCGCCTTTGTCCTCGCCTTCAGCCGGGAGAAGGACCACCGGAAAATGGCCGAGGCCCTCCGGGGCCTCGGCCCCGTGGTGCTCACCCGGTACGCCTCGAGCCGGTCCATGCCGCCTTCGGAGCTCCTTCCCCTTTTCCCCGGGGCCTTGGTGGAGGAGGACCCCTTCCGGGCCATAGAGCGGGCGCGGACCCTTGCGCCAAGGGTGGTGGTGACCGGAAGCCTTTTCCTTGTGGGGGAGGTGCATAGGGGGCTTCGGGGCCTGCCCCCAGAGGAGCGGTACCAGTAACGCAAAAGCGCTTCCTCCATTTTTTCCGTTATGATGAGGCGAGGAGGTGCCCATGGCCACAGAAACCCAAGCCAAAGGCGGGGATGTCCGCATCAAGGCAGGCCTGATCTGGTTCAACGGGGAGATGGTTCCCCAGGAGGAGGCCAAAATCAGCGTCCTCTCCCATGCCCTTCACTACGGGACCAGCGTTTTTGAGGGCATCCGGGCCTATGAGACCGCCAAGGGGGCGGCCATCTTCCGACTAAAGGAGCATGTGGACCGCCTCTTTAACTCCGCCAAGGTCCTGCGCATGGAGATCCCCTTTTCCAAAGAAGAGGTCGCGGAGGCCATCCGGAGGGTGGTTCGGGAAAACGGCTATAAAAGCTGCTACATTCGGCCTCTGGCCTGGATGGGGGCGAAGACGCTCGGCGTCAACCCCTTGCCCAACAACCCCGCCGAGGTCATGGTGGCCGCCTGGGAGTGGGGGGCCTACCTGGGAGAAGAGGCCGTGCGGAAGGGGGCGAGGCTTGTGACCAGCTCCTGGGCCCGGTTTCCCGCGAATGTCCTCCCGGGTAAGGCCAAGATCGGAGGCAACTACGTGAACTCCGCCTTGGCCAAGATGGAGGCGGTGAGCGCGGGGGCGGATGAGGCCCTCCTCCTGGACGAGGAGGGGTTTGTGGCCGAGGGGAGTGGGGAAAACCTATTCTTCGTCCGGGGCGGGGTTATCTACGCCCTCGAGCACTCGGTCAACCTCGAGGGCATCACCCGGGACTCGGTGATCCGGATCGCCCGCGACCTGGGCTATGAGGTCCGGGAGGTCCGGGCCACCCGGGACCAGCTCTATATGGCCGACGAGGTCTTCATCACCGGCACCGCCGCCGAGGTGACCCCGGTGGCCATGCTGGACTGGCGGCCCATTGGGAAGGGCGTGGCGGGGGAGGTCACCCTCAAGCTCCGCCAGGCTTACCTCGAGGCCGCAACCGGCCGCCGCCCGGAGTACGAGCACTGGCTGACCTACGTCTAATCACCGTTTGAGCCAGTCCTGAAAGAGGGCCTCGAGAGCCTCTTTTTCCAGCCTGGGAACGTCGTAAAAACCGGCCCGGATCCTTTGCCGCTGGGCCTCAAACAGGATCACCGCCGCCGCCACGGAGACGTTCAGGCTCTGGACCATGCCCATCATCGGGATCTTGATGTGGAGATCGGAAAGCGCCGCCGCCTCCTCCGAAACCCCCCATTTCTCCGCTCCGAGGAGGACCGCGGTGGGCTTGGTGTAGTCCACCTCCCGGAAGTCCAAGGCTCCTTCTGAAAGGTGGGCCGCCAGGACCTGGAAGCCCTGGCCCTTAAGGTGGGCGATGGCGCTTTGGATGTCCGGATAGACCTGGAGCTCCACCCACTTGTGGCTGCCCCCGCTGGTCTCGTTGAAGGTGGGCACCCCACCGGTGGGGTTGACCGCATGGGCCCGCAGGACGCCCACCGCATCGCAGGTCCTGAGGATGGCGGAGAGGTTATGGGGCTTGTGGACGTTTTCCAAAAGGACTGTGAGGTCCGGCTGCCTCCGGCTCAGGACCTCCCGGATCCGGGCCATGCGCTCGGGCGTACGCTCAGGCACGGCCATAGTTTAGCGGGAAAGCTCGCGCAGGCGCTGGATAAGGGGTTTGAGGAGGGCCCGCTTGAGCTTTAGGGCCTGCCGGTTCACCACAAAGCGGGCGGTGGAGTAGGCCAGGACCTCCACTTCGATCAGTCCGGCCGCCTTTAGCGTGGCCCCGGTCTGGACCACGTCCACCACCGCGTCGGCCAGCCCGGTGAGGGCGGCAAGCTCGATGTTGCCAGAAAGCTCCACCACATCCGCCGCCCAGCCCCGCTCCCGGAGGAGCTTTTGGGTGAAGAAGGGGTACTTGGTGGCGATGCGCCGGATGGGGCTTGTGGAGGAGGGGTGGCGGATGAGGGAAAGGCGGCAGGCGCCGAAGCCCAGGTCCACGGGCTCGTAAAGGTCCCGCTCCGTGTCCAAAAGGATGTCCTTCCCCACCACCCCAGCATCGGCGATGCCCAGGTCCACATAGACGGGCACGTCCTTGTTGCGGAGTTCAAGAAGCGTCACCTCCCCTTGGAAGAGGAGGACCCGTTCCCCCTCCACCTCAGGCAGGGGAAGGCCCGCCCTCCTTAGGGCCTGGTAGGCCTCTTGGAACATCCGCCCTTTGGGCAGGGCTAAGGTCAGCACGGCCTCACCTCCCCCTTTTCCCCGATAAGCCTTATGCCCCGCCGCCGGGCATAGGCCAAAAGGGTCTCCCGGTCCTCCGTCCAGGCCAGCTCCACCCGGAGGCCCTGGGCCTGGAGGCTCCTTAGGGTGGGGAGGTCCAGGGCCAAAGCGTCCGGGGGAGCCTCTGTCCCTTCCGGCCGGAGGGCCTCCAGGACCCGCTCGAGGCCCAGGGCGAACCCCGCGGCCCTTTCCAGAAGGACGCCGTCGTACCGTCCCCCGCCCAGAAGGGGAAGGCCGAATCCCTCGGTGTAGGCGCGGAAGAAGAGGCCCGTGTAGTAGTCGAAGCGCCGGGCCATGCCCAGGTCCAGAAGAACCGGCTCGCCAAGGTGCTCCAGGGTTTCCCTAAGCGCCAAGAGCTGGGCGCGGGCCTTCTCTGGAAGCTCGAGGCGCAAGGCTTCCTCGAGGGCCTCTTCCTCCCCGTAAAGGTCGGGCAGGGCCAGGAGAGTCTTGGCCCAGGGGGTGGGATGGTCCCGGAGGAGGGTTTGGAGCTCAGGGGTGTTCTTCCGGTGGATGGCCGCCTGGAGCCGGGTCTGGACCTCCTTGGGCAGGCCCGTGGCCTTAAGCACCTCCCCCACGACTCCGGGCAGCCCCACCTCCAGGACACCCTTTAGGCCAATCGCCCGGAGGGCCTCCAGGGCCAGGGCCAGCACCTCCACGTCCGCCATCGGCCCCGAGGCCCCCACGAACTCCAAGCCCACCTGGGTGTACTCCCGCATTCGGCCGAGCTCCGGGTCCCGCTCCCTAAGCCAGAGGGTGCCTGCGTACTGGTAGCGGACCGGGAGAAAGGGCGGGGGCTCCGCCTGGAGCATCCGGGCCAGAGCAAAGGTGAACTCGCTCCTTAAGGCGATGACCTCCCCGTTTCGGTCAACAAGTTTGAAAGCCTTTTGTGAAAGTGGGTGATTGGGGTCATGGGCCTCGAGGGCGGGAAGCTCCACAGGCTCATACCCCCAGGTGTAAAAGAGCCTCCTCAAGCGCTCCAAGAGCTCCTGGCGGAGCCTGGCCTCGGGGGGAAGGTAAAACCGGGTGCCTTCGGGCCTCATCCCCTTATACCTTGGGCAGGGTAACCCCCCGCTGGCCCTGGTACTTCCCCTTTCGGTCCTTGTAGGTCACCTCGGGCCGGGGGCCCTCCAGGAAGACGATCTGGACGATCCCCTCCCCCGCGTAGACCTTGGCGGGCAAAGGGGTGGTGTTGGAGATCTCTAAGGTGACGTGCCCTTCCCAGCCGGGCTCTAAGGGCGTGACGTTGGCCACGATGCCACACCGGGCGTAGGTGCTCTTGCCCAGGGCGATGCCGATGACGTTTTCCGGCATGCGAATGTACTCGAGGCTCCTCGTGAGGGCAAAGGAGTTCGGGGGGATGATGACCTCCTTCCCCTCGTACTCCACGAAGCTTTTGGGGTCGAAGCGCTTGGGGTCCACCACGGTGGAGAAGACGTTGGTGAAGATCTTCCACTCGGGGGCCGCCCGGAGGTCGTAGCCGAAGGAGGAAAGCCCATAGCTCACCACCCCCTCTCCCACCAGACGTTCCTCAAAGGGCTCAATCATCCCCTTCTTGGCCATCTCCCGGATCCACCAGTCGGGCTTCACCATGGCCTTCACTATACCGTTGTGTCAAGAACCGAATAGCCCTGCCGCCAGGGTGCTCAAAGGGCCCCTCCGGACAGGGCTTCAGCCCGGCTTCAAAGGGCTGGGCAGGGGGCAAAGGCTTCCATGTGGCTTCTGTGCGCCTCCTCTGCCAGCTTAGGGCCGATGGCCTTAAGGGAAGGGCTTCCTGCCGGTACTGAGGCAAGAGGTGCAGCTCACGCCCATGGGTAATCCAGCCCTGACCCTCCGGGCTATAGCGGTAGGTATACCCCACCCCCTGAGGGGTATGGTGTGCCAGGAAGCGAAGCGAGCTGAGGCCTGCATCCATGGTCCTAGCCTGTCCGCGTTCCACCCATACCTCCCCGCCGCTCCCCTTCCACCTCGGCCTCTTTGGCCAGGTAGTAGAGGAGCCCTACCACGTAATAGGAGATGGCCGCCACGGAGAGGCCTTCCACCGTGCTTTGAAGCTGAAGTTGGACTTCCTGACCCCGGTTGAGCCTGGCCAGGAGTTGTTGATTCTGCTCCTCCAAGGCGATATCCACCCGGGTGCGCAAAAGCCCGCCGGCCCGCTCAATGCGCTGGGAGAGGGCGGCCAGGCGCTGGGCTGTGGCGTCTATGGTGGCCATGGCTGGGGCAAAACGACGCTTTAAGAATTCCCCGATGGTCTGGGTGGCCGGGATGGGGCTTTCGCGCAGCTCCAAAAGGCGAGCCTCCACGATGCCTTGGTAGGCCTTGCTGGCCGAAAAGCGGGAACCGTTCTCGGCGATGATGTGCTCCACCTGGGCAGCCAAGGCCGTGGGCTCCTCGAGGAGTTCCTGGTCAGGGCGGGCCGAGCGTTGGATCTCGCTGGTGATGCGGGCCAGATCCCGTTCCGCCAGGTTCAACATGTTGAGCAGGCTGCGGGCTATGGGCAGACCCCTTAGGGCCATCATGCGGTAGGCCTCGAGCTCCAAAGGCCGCGCGGCGATCCGGCCTGCCCGGGTCTCGCTGGTGCTTGCGGACGCCACCACTATGCGCTCGAAGCCATCAGGCCTCAGCTGAAAATCGGTTACCGCATAGCTATGGCCATTGCGCCCAAGCATGGAA
>NZ_PSMQ01000043.1:4869-14838 GCF_040290245.1 Thermus sp. | reverse complement strand
CGGGGGCAGCCTTGGGGGGAGGCGGAGATCAAAGAACATCTCCGCCACCTGTTTGAGCTCTGCCGGGTGGACCGTGAAGTCGCGAAGGGTGTACTGGATCTGATCAAAGGGCCTTTGGCCCACGTTCATGGCCTCGGCCCAGGCCTTTATGGCCACGAAGTAGCTGATGAGCTCTTCGGCGGCGTTGGGCTCGTGGTGGGCCGAGTGGAAGTGGTCCTTTTCCCGCCTGACCCTGACCAAAAGCCGCCCCTTATACCCCAAGGTAATGCCCTCCCATCCGGAGGGTTCACCGATCACCACGTGATGGGGGGCAAGCCTTGGGGCCACGAACCGGGCCCCTTTGGAGCTCGGCACCTCCTCCTCCGTGGCCCCCACCAGGTGGAGGGTGAGGCGGTTTAGGGCCTCCTTAGGGAGGCTGGCCGCGGCAAAGATAAAGCTCACGAAGGGCCCCTTGGCGTCCACGGCTCCCCGGCCGAAAAGACGGTTCCCCTCGAGGCGCACCGGAACCCGGCCAGGCACGGTATCGATGTGACCCAAAAGCACGACCTGGACCGGACCCTCCCCGAGCTGGCCCCGGGCGTTGTCCGCCTCGTCCACCCAGGCCCGCATCCCGAGCCGCTCCATCCCCTCGGCCAGGTATTCGGCCACCAGCCGCTCCTCCCCCGAAGGGCTGGGGATCTCCAGGGCCCCCTTCAGGAACTCCACCGGGTCCAGGGTCATAGGACGGTCCGCACCGCCTCCACCACCCGGGCGAGATCCTCCTCTTCAATGACCAAAGGCGGCAAGAAACGGATGACGTTGGGCCCCGCGGCCAGGGTCAGGACGCGGTGCTCCTTCTCCAGCCGCTGGATGTAGGGGGCGGACTTCTCCTTGAGCTCGAGGCCCACCATCAGCCCCAGCCCCCGCACCTCCCGCACCTTGGGCGAGTCCACCTTGCGGAGCTCCTCCATAAACCAGCGCCCAAGCCGCTCCGCCCGCTCCCAAAGCCGTGTTTTTTCCAAATACTCTATGGCCGCCACCCCCGCGGCCATGGCCAGGGGGTTTCCGCCGAAGGTGGTGCCATGCCCCCCCTTGGGCATCTTCTCCGCCACCTCCTGCCGCATCACCGCCGCCCCCAGGGGCACCCCGCCCCCTAGGGCCTTGGCCAGGGTGAGGATATCTGGAACGATGCCGTAGCGCTCAAGGGCAAACCGCGTCCCCGTGCGCCCCATCCCGGTCTGGATCTCATCCAGGATGAGGAGGGCCCCCCTTTCCTGGGTCAGCCTCCGGGCCGCCTGCAAAAACTCCAAGGTGGCTGGCCGCACCCCCCCTTCCCCTTGGACGGGCTCGAGGATCACCGCCGCCGTCTCCCCATCCACCGCCTTTTCCAAGGCCTCCACGTCGTTGTAAGGGATGAAGGAGACGGGCTCCACCAGGGGCAAGAAGGGCTCCCGGTACTTGGGCTCCCAGGTGACGGAGAGGCTTCCCATCGTCCGGCCGGAGAAGCCCCGCATGGCGGCCACGAACTTTTTCCGCCCTGTGGCGGCCCGGGCGAACTTAAGGGCCGCCTCGTTGGCCTCGGTGCCCGAGTTGGTGGGGAAGACCCGGTTGAGCTCCGGAGGCAATATGGAGGTCAGGGCCAGGTAGAACCGGGCCCGGGCCTCGGTGGGAAGGGTCTGGGGCATGGAGAGGAGGACCTCCGCCTGCCGCTTGATCGCCTCCACCACCTCCGGGTTGGCGTGGCCCAGGTTGGCCACCCCGTAGCCTCCCACGCAGTCTATGTACTCGTTGCCCTCCGCGTCCCAGACCCGGGCCCCTTTGCCTCGCACGATCAGGAGGTCGTGCTTGGTGTAAACCCCCGAGTCTAGGCGCTTTTCCGCCTCGAGCAACGCTTTCCAGTCGGTCTGAACCACGGTGCCCTCCTTCCCCCTCAGGGTAGAGGGGAGGGGGGCGGGCGTCAATCCTTTAAGGACCCGTCCCTCACCGCCTGCGTTATCCCCAATAGTGCTTCAAATGAGTTATGCTGAGCGTTTTGCTACAATTTTATTGAGCATTGCCCTACGGCGGGCAGGAGGTGGAGATGGTGAACCTGGTGGGAACCTATCCGCCCATCCGCTGTGGCATCGCCACGTTTAACCGCGATCTCCGGCAGGGGCTCTTACGGGCGGGCCTCGAGGCCCAGGTGGCCGTGGTGGCCCACCCGGAGGAGACGCGCCTGGCCTTTCCTGAAGAGGTCAAGGCCGTCCTTTCGAAGGAGGACCGCCCCGCCTATCTGGACCTGGCCAGAAGGCTAAGGGGGCCGGTTATCCTCCAGCACGAGTATGGCCTCTATGGGGGGCGGTGGGGGGAGTGGGTCTTGGATCTTCTGGAGGGGGGAGGGCCCCGGGTGGTGGTCCTCCACACCCTCCTCAAGGCCCCACCCCCGGGGATCGGTCCGGAGGACTTCGCCTTTATGCGCCGCCTCCTTGCGGAGATCGCCCAAAAGGCGGAGGCCTTGGTCAGCCTCCATCCGGAAGGGGAAGGGGTCTTGAAGGGGCTTGGGGTCACCACGCGGGTGGTCCATATCCCCCACGGGGTGCCTGACCTGCCCCGTCCGGACCGGGAGGCTTTAAAGCGGGCCCTGGGTCTGGAGGGCCGGTTTCTTCTGGTGAGCTATGGGCTTTTAGGGCCGGGAAAGGGCCTGGAATGGGCCCTCGAGGTCCTCGCCCGGGTGCTCCGGCAAAACCCGCGGGTCTTGTACCTGGTCGCGGGCCGGCTCCACCCCAATCTGGAGCGCCGGGAGGGGCGCCGGTTTCTGGAGGCGCTTTTGCAAAAGGCGGAGGCCTTGGGGGTGCGGCGGGCCCTTCTCCTTCGGGAGGGGTACCTCTCTGAGGAGGAGCTTTACCGCGTGGTGGGGGCGGCTGATCTCTTCCTCCTCCCTTACCCCAACCTCGAGCAGGCCTCCTCGGGAACCCTCTCCTACGCCCTGGCCCTGGGCAAGGCCATCCTTTCCTCCCCCTTTTGGCACGCACAGGTAGCCTTGGCCGAGGGCCGGGGGGTGGTCCTGCCTTTGGAGGCCTCCCTTTGGGCCCAGGCGATTTTGGAGCTTTCGGAAAGCCCGGGCCGCATCCGGGAGCTGGAGGAAAGGGCCTACGCCTACGCTCGGGCCTTCACCTGGCCCCGGGTGGGCCTGGCCTACCGGCGGCTTTTGGAGGTGGAGGGTGTTCGGCGTAGAGTGGCTTAGGGCACGAACCGACCCTCGAGGGCTTCTGGAGCACGCTAGAAACGGGGTTCCCCTGCTTTCCGAAGGGTACACCACCGACGACAATGCCCGGGCCCTCCTCTACGTGGCCCGCCTTCCCGAGGGGGGGCGGCCTTTGGACCTGGCCCGGACCTACCTGGGGTTTCTCCTCTTCATGCAGAAGGAGGACGGCCGGTTCCGGAATGGCCTTTCCGCGAACGGCCGGTTTGAGGATGAAGGGGAAGCGGAAGACCCCTCAGGCCGGGCCCTTCTCGCCCTTTCGGCCGCGGCCCATCTGCCCGAGGAGCTCGGGGAGGCGGCGCGGCATGCCCTTCGCCTTTCGGTGGAGAGGGTGGTGGGGTTTACCTCCCTCAGGGGAAGGGCGTATGCCCTGCTCGGCCTTCTGGCTGGGGCGGCTGAAGGGGGGAAGGACTTCCTCGAGGCCGCCCACCATCTGGGAAGGGGGCTTTTGGCGGCTTTTAGGGAGACCGACCCCGACTGGCCCTTCCCGGATGCCCTCACCTACGCCAACCACCGGCCGGTGGAGGCCCTTTACGCCTACGCCCTGGCCTTCCGGGACCGGGAGGCCCTGCGCCTTGCCCGCCGGGCCCTAGCTTTTCTGGATAGCCTCTACTTTCTTGGGGGGCTTTTCGACCCCGTGGGGAACCGGTTTATGCACAAGGGGGAGGCCAAACCCCTTTTCGACCAGCAGCCCCTCGAGGCCAAGGCGGCTGCTTCCTGTTACCTGCGCTTTGGGGAGCGGGAGAAGGCGGAGTTCGCCTTCCTCTGGTTCCACGGGCGAAACCGCCTCTCCGCACCCCTGGTGGATCCCCTGGGCCCTATGGACGGCCTCACCCCCCATGGCCCCAACCGGAACCGTGGGGCGGAGGCCCTCCTCTCCTACCTCCTCGCCTGGCAGGACCTGGTCCAGGGGGTCTTCCCCCGGGTGGAGGAGGGGATGGCCCTGGGCCGGGTCTATGCCCTTGGGGGGTGAGGCATGCGGGTGGCTATGCTCGCCCCCATCGCCTGGCGGGTCCCCCCCCGCCGGTATGGCCCCTGGGAGCAGGTGGTCTACGACCTTACGGAGGCCCTTCTGGACCTGGGGGTAGAGGTGGTCCTCTACGCCACCAAGGATGCCCAGACCCGGGCCCCCTTGCGCTACACCGCGCAAAGGCCCCTCTGGGAGGACCCGGAGGCGGACTGGAAGGTGGAGGAGTTTTTGCACATTGCCCGGGGCATGGAGGAGGCGGCGGAATTCGATCTGGTCCACAACCACTACGACTTCATGCCCCTGTACTTCAGCCCCTTTGTGAGGACCCCCATCCTCACCACCATCCACGGGTTTTCCAGCGAAAAGATCAAAAAGGTCTACCGCCGCTACGCCGCCCTTCCCCACGTCCACTATGTGGCCATCTCCCAGGCGGACCAGGACCCCACCCTTCCCTACCTGGGCGTGGTCCACCACGGGGTGGATCCGGGCCGCTATCCCTTGGGCCCTGGGGGGCGCCACCTCCTCGTGCTTTCCCGCATCCATCCGGATAAGGGAATAAGGGAGGCCATCCTCTTCGCCCGGCGGGCCCGGCTGCCCCTAAGGATTGCGGGTCCCGTCCAGGACCAGGCGTACTTCCAGGAGGAGATCCTTCCCCTTCTGGGGGAGGGGGTGGAGTTCCTGGGCCCGGTCACCCCCGAGGAGCGGGCGGCGCTTCTGGGAGGGGCGGTGGCCCTTTTGCATTTCGTCAACTTCCCGGAGCCCTTCGGGCTTGCCCCGGTGGAGGCCATGATGAGCGGGGTCCCCGTCTTGGCCCGGCCCCTCGGGGCCCTTCGGGAGACGGTGCGGCACGGT
Organism: Thermus sp.; assembly: GCF_040290245.1. Taxonomy (GTDB): domain Bacteria; phylum Deinococcota; class Deinococci; order Deinococcales; family Thermaceae; genus Thermus_A. The sequence continues at coordinate 9,796 of NZ_PSMQ01000043.1, read as the reverse complement.
GAGACGGGGTTTTTGGTCCAGAGCTGGGAGGAGGCCCTGGAGCATCTGGATAGGGTTCTCAGGATGGACCGATCGGCCATCCGGGCCTATGCGGAGGCCCATTTCAGCCGGGAGCGGATGGCCCGGGACTACCTGGATCTGTACCGCAAGGTGCTGGAAGAACGGCGATGAGGACGAACGCATACGCCCTTGTGATGGCGGGAGGCCGAGGGGAGAGGCTTTGGCCCCTTTCCCGGGAGGAGCTGCCCAAGCCCTTCCTGCGCCTTTTTGAAGGGAAAAGCCTCCTCGAGGCCACCCTGGACCGGATCGCCCCCCTTTTCCCCGCGGAAAGAACCCTCCTGGTGGTGCGGAAAGTGCATGAGGAGGCGGTGCGCCCTTTTAGGGATAGGGCCCGCCTCCTCCTCGAGCCTGAGGCCAAGGACACCGCCGGGGCCATTTTCCTGGGCCTCTTCTGGGCCCTTAAGGAGGGGGCGGACCGGCTCCTCGTCCTTCCCGCCGACCACTACGTGGGGGATGAGGAGGCCTTCCGGGAGGCGGTCTCCACCATGCTCGAGGCCGCGGAGGAAGGGTATGTGGTGACCTTGGGCCTAAAGCCCACCCGGCCCGAGACGGAGTACGGGTACATCCGCCTTGGGGGCTGGGAAGGGCGGTGGTACCGGGCGGAGGGGTTTGTGGAGAAGCCCCCCTATGCGAGGGCGCTGGAGTACCTCAAGGGGGGGTATCTCTGGAACGCGGGGGTTTTCGCCTTCACCCCAAGGACCATGGCCAGCCTTTTCCAAAGGCACCTTCCCGCCCATGCCCAGGCCCTGGAGGGGCTTCTTTCGGGCCTGCGGCCGGAGGCCGTCTACCCCAGCCTTCCTAAGGTTTCCATCGACTACGGGGTCATGGAGAAGGCGGAGCATATCCGGGTGGTTTTGGGCCAGTTCCCATGGGACGACGTGGGCACCTGGCGGGCCCTCGAGCGGATCTTCGAGCCGGACGAGGCGGGGAATGTGGTCCTGGGCTCGGGGCGGCACCTGGGGCTGGACACCCGCGGATGCGTGGTCTACACCGAGGGGGGGCTGGTGGCCACCCTAGGGGTCTCTGGCCTGGTGATCGCCCAAAAGGGGCAGGAGGTGCTGGTGGCGGATAAGGAACGGGTACGGGAGGTGCGGGAGCTCGTGCGCCTTCTGGATCAGCCCTCCTCCGCGTAGCGCAAAAGCGCGGCCAAGGGCGCGGTGGCCAGGCCGATCACCCGGTCCGCCCCCCCATAGTACACGTACACCTCCTCCCCCACCACCACGTTTGCGCAGGAGAAGACCACGTTGGGCACATCCCCCCGGATCTCCCATACCTCCTCAGGCTGGAGGATGAACCCCTCGGGCCGGTGGAGGACCCGGCGGGGGTCCTCCCGGTCCAGGAGGGCCACCCCCAGCCGGTAGACGTTTCCGTGGTCCACCCCGTGGTAGAGGAGGAGCCAGCCCTTGGGGGTGAGGAGGGGAGGACCGGCCGCCCCCACCCGGACGCTGTCCCACAGGTGGGGCCGGGGAGGGAGGAGGAGGGTGTCGTCTTCCCAGGTCTTTAGGTCGGAGGAAAAGGCGACCCAGATGGCGGGGGGGCGCCTGTGGAGCATGGCGTAGCGGTGGCCGAACCTCTCGGGAAAGAGGACGTGATTTTTGTTGCCCATCTCCGGAAGGGCCTCCCCCAGCCTCCTCCAGCGCAGGAGGGTTTCGCTTTCGGCCAGGAAGGGCTGGATGCCCTGGGCGGAGTAGCCGGTGTAGGTCATGTAGAAGCGGCCTTCCAAAAAGACCACCCGGGGGTCCTCCACCCCCCTGGCCTCCTTGGGGGCCTCTGGCCAGAAGACGGGGTCCTCGAGGCGGCTGAACCGCACCCCGTCCTCGGAGACCGCGTACCCGATCCGAGAGACGTAGTCCAGCCCCTGGGCCCGGTAGAGCATGTGGAAGAGGCCCCGGTGGAAGACGACCGCGGGGTTAAAAACGTTGAGCGCCTGCCAGGGGGAGTCGGGTCTTGGGAGCAGGATGGGGTTGGCGGGATGCCGCTTAAGCTGGAACATACCGCCCCTTATTCTAGGGGCGTGGCGCGCGCGTATCTGGCCCTGGGCTCCAACCTGGGCGACCGGGCCCTCCATCTCCTCGAGGCCCTGGCCCGCCTTTCCCGGCTTCCCGAAACCCGCCTCCTCAGGCTCTCCTCCGTGTACGAGACCCTTCCCGTGGGGCCGCCCCAGCCCCTCTATCTGAACCAGGTGGCGGAGCTGGAAACCGGCCTTCCCCCTGAGGCCCTCCTAGCCTCTCTCCTGGAAATCGAGCGCGCTTTGGGCCGACTGCGGCGGGAGAAATGGGGCCCCAGGACGCTGGATCTGGACCTCCTCCTCTATGGGGAGCTGGTCCTCTCCTCGCCTAGCCTCACCCTCCCCCATCCGCGGCTACACGAACGGGCCTTCGTCCTCGTCCCCTTGTGCGATCTCATCCCGGAGGCCATCCACCCCGTTTTGGGCCGGAGCTTCCGGGCCCTCCTTGAAGGCCTGGACACCCAGGGCATCCGGCGTGTGCTATAGTGGGGGCATCGCGAGCCAGCCTCGCGCGGGAGAATGAGCGTGGGAGTGCAAGCAGGAGAAATCGTGGAGGGCCGCGTCACGCGGGTGATGGAGTTTGGGGCTTTTGTGGAGCTTCCGGGAGGGGAGACGGGTCTTGTGCACATCTCCCAGATCGCCCACGAGTACGTCAAGAACGTCCGGGACTTCCTGAACGAGGGGGACATCGTCCAGGTCATGGTCCTGGGCCGGGACCCTAAGGGGCGGCTGGACCTTTCCATCAAGGAGCTACTGCCTCCCCCGGAAAACCCCGAGCCGCCTAGGCCGAGGCGGCTTCCCCGCCAAGCCCCCGAGTTTGAGAACAAGCTCAAGAGTTTCCTCAGGGGTTCGGGGGGCTTTGGGGAGAAGAAGAAGGGGAGGGGCGGAAAGAAGCGCCGCTAGGCGTTTTTCGGTCCTTGTGGGATTGTAACCCCCCCCAATCCCACGGGGGGGTTTTTTGGTAAACTGGAGCCGCTATGGCGAAGCCCCTGGAGGTGACCGACCAGACCTTTGACCAGATCCTGCGGGATAACCCCCTGGTCCTGGTGGACTTTTGGGCGGAGTGGTGCGCTCCCTGCCGGATGATCGCGCCCATTCTGGAGGAGCTGGCCCAGGCGTATGCAGGCCAGCTCCTGGTGGCCAAGCTGGATGTGGACGAGAACCCCAAGACCGCCATGCGCTACCGGGTGATGAGCATCCCCACCGTGATCCTCTTTAAGCATGGCGAACCGGTAGAGGCCCTGGTGGGGGCAAGGCCCAAGCGGGACTTTGAAGCCCGCATCCAGAAGCACCTGCCCGCCAAGGCATGAAGCCCATCGCCCTGGACGCCATGGGGGGGGACCGTGCCCCCCAGGTTACGGTGGAAGGGGCGCTTCGAGCGCAAAGGGCGGGGGTTCCCGTCCTCCTCGTAGGGGATGAGGCCAGGCTCCGCCCCTTGGTCCGGGAGGCTTTGCCCATTCACCACGCCCCGGACGCCATCGGCATGGCCGAGCAGGCCACCGAGGTGCGCAAAAGGCGGGGAAGCTCCATCGTGGTGGCCATGGAGCTCCTCAAGCGGGGCGAGGTAAGTGCGGTGGTCTCCATGGGGCACACAGGGGCCGCCATGGCTGCGGCCCTCTTTGTTTTGGGCCGGGTAAAGGGGGTGGAGCGGCCCGCCCTTCTGGTGGAGTTCCCAAGCCAGAAGGGGCGGACCTTTCTCCTGGACGGGGGGGCGAACGCCGACTGCCGGCCGGCCTTCCTCGTCCAGTTTGCCGCCATGGGCCTGGCCTACGCCGAGGCCTCCGGGGTGAAGGCGCGGGTGGGCCTCCTCTCCATCGGTGAGGAGGAGGGAAAGGGCAACGCCCTGGTTCTGGAGGCCTATCCTCTTCTTCAAGAAGCCTTTAAAGAGCGGTTTTACGGCAACGTGGAGGGGCGGGACATCTTCTTGGGCACCGCGGAGGTGGTGGTGACGGACGGCTTCACCGGCAACGTGGTCTTGAAGCTCGCGGAAGGCGAGGCCCAGGTCCTTTTCGCCTGGATCAAGGAGGCGCTCTCCCAAACCCTCCTCGCCCGGATCGGGGGGCTTCTCGCCCGGCCTGCCCTCAAGCGGTTGTACGCCCGGGTGGATCCTTCCAGCTATGGGGCCATGCCCCTTTTGGGGGTGGAGGGGGCGGTCTTCATCGGCCACGGCTCCGCGGATGCCCGGGCGGTGGAAAACGCTTTAAAACGGGCGCACGCCCTGGTCGGCGCGGGGCTTTTGGACCGGGTGCGCGCCGCCGTCCAGGCCCTACACGTCTAGGATCACCTGGGTCCGCCACCTTCCCTTCTCCTTCCGGATGGCCAGGCCGTGGAAGGTGGCGCTCTTGACCTCCCCCAGGAAGCCGAAGGCCGCCTGGAAGGGTTCCCCCCATAGGGTGGCGGAAAGGACCACGCCCTCTTCCCCCTCCTCTATCCGGATCCTGGCCTTTCCCGGAACAAAGCCCTTGGTCTGGATAAGGTAGATCAGCTCGTTTAAAAACCGGACCAGGAGGGTCTCTAAGTCCGAAGCGGCCAGGCGGAGCCGCTTCCTTTGGCTTCCGCCTTTGGGGGGGTGGGCGAAGATTGCCTCGAGAAGGCCCTGCATGGCGCCTTGGAAGAGACCCTCCAGGGTTTTGGCCTCGATCTGGAACCCCACCTCCGCGGTGTGGTCCAGCGGGGTCACCACCACTTCCCCACCCATCCGGCCTCCTTTCCCACTTCGTGGAAGGTCTCGGTCCAAACCCGCTCGGGGGCCCGCTCGATGAAGGCCAGCACGGAAAGCGCCTGCGTCTTGTACTGGGCCATGGCCCGAAGCTTCCTGGCCAGGGCCTCCTCGTCCAGCCGCAGCCGGTGGGTGACGGG
>NZ_PSMQ01000043.1:0-2500 GCF_040290245.1 Thermus sp. | reverse complement strand
CTGGCGGGAAAGCTGGCCGCGGTGAAGTTTCAGCTGGCCTTTTTTGAAGCCCTCGGCCCTAAGGGAATGGAACTCCTCTTTGAGCTGGCCAGCGGGGCCCGGGTCATGGGGCTTCCCGTCATCTTTGATGGAAAGCGGGGGGATGTCGGTTCCACGGCGGAGGCCTATGCCCGCACCTACCTCGAGGCCTTCCCGGGTAGCGCCCTTACCGTCAACCCCTACCTGGGCCTGGATGCGCTTATGCCTTTTGTCGAAGCGGCGGATAGAGCAAGGGGTGCCCTTTTTGTCCTTCTTAAGACCTCCAATCCGGGCTCGGGCTTTTTGCAAGACCTGCCCGTGGACGGGCGACCCCTTTGGGAATACCTTCTCGAGGCCTTGGCGGCCCTGGGGAAAGCGCGTGAGGGTTCCTGGAGCCGGGTGGGAGGGGTGGTGGGGGGGACGTACCCCGGTGCGGTGCGGCGAGCCCGGGCCTTGGCGCCGGCCTTTCCCCTTTTGGTGCCGGGCCTGGGCGCGCAAGGGGGAGGGTTTTTCCGGGAGGAGGGGGTACTCAACGCCGCCAGCCGGGCCCTTTACTACCCCGGGGGGCGGCCCGACCTCGAGGCGGCCCTTAAGGCGGCGGAGGCTTTCGTATAGTGATGAGGATGGACATCCTAGAGCTTTACAAGAAGACCGGGGCCTTTCTGGAGGGTCATTTTGTTTTGCGAAGCGGCCTTCACTCCCCGTACTTCCTCCAGTCTACAGCGCTGCTCCAGCACCCTCTTTACGCGGAGGCGGTGGGGGAGGCCTTGGCCCGGCAGTTTGAGGACGAGCGGGTGGATTTTGTGCTGGGCCCTGCCATCGGGGGGGTGGTGCTATCCTTCGTCACCGCTAAAGCCCTGGGGGCGCGGGCCCTCTTCGCGGAGAAGGATGGGCAGGGGGGGATGTTCATCCGAAGGGGTTTCACCGTGAACGAGGGGGACCGGTTTATCGCGGTGGAGGACGTGGTGACCACAGGGGAGAGTGTCCGGAAGGCGATCCGGGCCGCCCAGGCCCTGGGGGCGGTGCCCGTGGGGGTGGGGGCGATCGTGCACCGGGGAAGTGGGGTGGAGTTCGGGGTGCCCTTCCGCTTCCTCCTCGCCCTCGAGGCCCCCCTCTACCCCCCGGAGGCGTGCCCCTTGTGCCGGGCGGGGGTGGCCTTGGAGGAGGTGTAGGTGCGCGCCTTGTGGCTTTTCCTCTTGGCCTCCTCCTTCGCCTTGGCCTCCTCGGTGGAGGTGGCCCGGGTGTTTGTAAAGCAGTGGCTTGCCGGAAAGGCCTCACCCTCGTTGGAAGAGGTCTTGAGCTCACCACCAGAAGCCCTTCCTCAGGCTTTGGAGCGCTTTTTCGCCTACCCTCCCCCCCCGGGGAACCTACGGGTGAACCTGGAGGCCCCCCTGGTGGAGGAGGGCCGGGTCCGGTTTCCCGCCGCCTTGGGGGAGGAGGGGGGGGAGGTGGTGGTGTACCTTCAGGGGGAGAGGGTAGAGCGGGTGGCCTTTGTCCAACGAGACCGGATCCCCGCCTTGGCCAAGAGCGAGGCCGGGGGGCTTTTCCTTCTCCTCTTCGGGGTGTACTGGGCCTCGGCCCTCCTCGGCCGGGGGGTCCTCGCCCGGCTTTTTAGGGAGGCCCTGGCCCATCTAAGCCGGGAAAGGCGGGTTTACCTGGGGCTCAACCTCTTCCTCTACGGGCTGTTCGGCCTGGGATCCCTTCTGGCCTTCCTCGAGCCCGAGTTGGCCCGGGCCTTGCAGAAGGGCCTCGGGGGGGCGTTGGAGGCCGTGGGCCTGGAGGAGGTCCTTCCCCGGGGGGTCTTTCCCCTGATGGGGGCCATCTACTACTGGAACCTGACCCAGGGGCTCGTCCTTACCACCCTTCTTCCCGGGCTTTTCTTAGGCCTTCCCGCCCTTCTTCTCAACGCCTTCCGGTACCTCCTCTTTGGCTTTGCCCTTTCCCCGGCCCTACTTCCCGGCCCTCAGTACCTCTTGCACCTCCCCACCTTGGTTCTGGAGCTCCAGGCCTACATCCTGGGCACCTTCGGGGGGGTCTTGCTCCTGCAGAGCCTGCTAAGGCGGGAGGGGTATCGGGAGGGGTTCAGGCGGCTTCTCCTCCTGGGCTACCTAGGGGCCTTCGTCCTCCTCTGGGCGGCCGTTTACGAGGCGGTGGAGGTGGTCTTCTTCCTGGGGGGGAAGGGGTGAAGGTGGCGGTGATCGGTGCGGGGGCCTGGGGGACGGCCCTCTCCGTTCTGCTGGCCACCAAGGGGGTCCCCGTCTACCTCTGGGCCCGGCGGCGGGAGTTTGCCGAGGAGCTCAGGGCCTACCGGGAGAACCGCACCTACCTGCCCGGGGTGGCCCTCCCCGCTTTGGTCTGGCCCACTTCGGAGGCGGAGGAGGCCCTGGAAGGGGCGGACCTGGCCTTGGTGGCCCTCCCTTCCCGGGCGGTGCGGGAGATCCTTTCCGCCTTTCCCAAGGCGCCCCTTTATGTCTCGGCCACC
>NZ_PSMQ01000042.1:0-14973 GCF_040290245.1 Thermus sp. | reverse complement strand
ACAGGGGAACGGACCTTCCTCGAGGCCTCGGACTTCCCCCAAGGGGAGGGCCGTCTCGACCCGGGGCCAAGCCTGGAGCTCGCGGGCTTTCGTTTCTTCGCAGCCTTTGCCCCGGAAGGCGACCCTCGGGTCCCCACCTTCCGGCTCCAGGCGGGGCTTTTGGACTTGGACCTTTACCCTTTGAAGCCGCCGGTGGTCCACCCTCCGGGCTACTCGGGTACGGAAAGGACCGGCCGGATGTACTACCAGTCCTATACCCGCGTCCTGGCCCAGGGCCAGGTCAGAGGAGAAAAGGCGTATGGAGAGGCCTGGCTGGACCACCAGTGGGGGGATCAGCTTCCCGGCCTCCAGGCCACCTGGGACTGGTTCGGCCTCCACCTTTCCACGGGCCAGGAGCTCATGGTCTACCGGGTGAAGGACGCCCAAGGCCAGGTGGTCCAGGTTCTGGGAAGCCTGGTGGACCGGGTGGCCAGGCCTTTTCCTGTCCGGCTCGAGCCCCTAGGGGACTGGACCTCCCCCTCCGGACGCAGGTACACCCTTTTTTGGCTTCTGGAGGGGCCGGGGCTTCGTCTAACCCTTCGACCCCGGTTTTTAGAAGGGGAGATCCTCTCCCGCACCACCCGGGTGGCCTACTGGGAGGGGCCGGTTTTGGGGGAGGGAAGCCTGGAGGGACAGCCCGTTTTGGCCCAGGGGATGGGGGAGTTTGTGGCGGGGTCTTGGCGGCCTTAGGCTAAGCTTGATATACTAAAAGAGGTTTAGTGGATGGGTGATAGGTATGGGTTTACGCGTTCTCGGCGTGAACGCTTCCTCGCGCACCGACGGCTGGACGGCGGAGCTTCTGGATGAGGTTTTAAAAGCGGCGGCGGAAAAGGGGGCCTTAACGGAACGGCTGGATCTGGTCCGGCACCCATTTCCCTTTTGTGCGGGGAACTACTCCCACGACCCCGGCCTCTGCGGCCCGGAGGTCTGCCTCCAAGGGCCGTGGGACGGGTTTGGCCACATCGCGGAAAGGCTTTCCTGGGCGGACGCGGTGGTCTTCGCCACCCCGGTCTACTGGTTCAGCCTCTCGGCCCGGATGAAGGCCCTTTTGGAGCGGATGACTTCTTTGGAAAACCAGGGGATCTGGAACCTGGGGAAGCCCATGGCCCTGGTGGCGGTGGCCGAGGAGGATGGAGCCGCCCAGGCCCTTTCCCAGATGCTCCTTCCCCTGAGCTACATGGGGTTCGTCCTCGCCCCCATGGGCCTGGTCTATACCCACCGCCGGGGCCGGAAGACCCTGGCGGACGACCCGGAGGCCATCCCCGATGCAAAGCGGGCGGGGTGGAACCTGGTGGAGATGGCCGAGAGGCTTAAGGGGGCGGAGTTCAAAGCCCCTGCCCCCCCCTTACAGGTAGACGGGCTCCACAGGGCCGCCCCGCTCGAGGCCCAGTTGGGCCAAGGCGAGGCCTGAGGGTGGGGGGTCCAGAAGGAGAGGGCCCGGGGGGAGGAGCTGGACCTTCCTCTCCGGCTTCAAAACCCGCACCTCCTTTCCCTCCTTCTGGTAAGTGGCCGTGTAAAAGAGGCCGTTGCGCAGTCGAAACGCCACGGTGAGGGGTTCAGGCTTAAGGTGGGGCCAGGCCGCGGCCAAGAGGGAGCTCACCCCCACCACCCGGGCCGAAAGGCCTAGGCCAAGCCCCTCCCCCGCGGCGATGGCCATGCGAAGCCCAGTGTAGGAGCCGGGGCCCAGGCCCACGGCGATGAGGCCGATCTCCTCTTTGCGCACACCCGCCTCGGCCAAAAGGCCCTCCAGGGCAGGAAAAAGCATCTTTTCATGCCCCTTTTCCACCTTCATTACCCGTTCCACCCCCCTTTGGCCGTCCCAAAGGCCCAGGGTCAGGTGGGGCGTGGCCGTGTCTAGGCCCAGGACCCACACACCAGGGAGTATACTCGCCTTATGCCCAAGGGGTATCACGATCGGGTGGCGTTCGTGGACCTGTCCTCGGGACGGGTCTGGTACGAGGCCTACGGCGAGGCTTTTTGGAGGGCGTACCTAGGGGGGCGGGCCTTCGCGGCCTACCTGCTTTTGAAGCGCCTGCCCCGGGGGGCTGACCCTTTAGGGCCGGAAAACCTCCTCATCTTCGCCCCAGGGGTCCTGACAGGCAGCCCCATCTCCGGCTCGGGGCGGAACACGGTGGCGGCCAAAAGCCCCCTCACCGGTGCCTACGGGGAGGCAGAGGCGGGCGGATTCTTCGGGGCGGAGATGAAGAATGCGGGCCTGGATGCCCTGGTGGTGATGGGCCGCGCCGAGGAACCCGTGTATCTGCACGTAGAGGATGGAGAGGTCCGGATCCTCCCCGCCCTCCACCTCTGGGGCCAGGACCCCTTGGAGGTGGAGGCCCGGATCAAGGCCTCCCACGGGGCTTCCACCCGGGTGGCCCAGATCGGCCTGGCGGGGGAGAACCAGGTCCTTTTGGCCAACGTCATCCACGACCTTGCCCACTTCGCGGGCCGGGGCGGCCTGGGGGCGGTGATGGGGGCCAAGCGGCTCAAGGCGGTCTCCGCCCGGGCCAAGAAGGAGACCATGCCCCCCTACCACGACCCTCAGCTCCTCAGGACCCTCGCCCGGCGGATGGCCCAGGAGCGGATGGACCGGGCGGCGGGACTGGTGACCATGGGTACGGTGGGGGCGGTCAAGCCCTTCAACCTCCGGGGGGTCTTGCCCAGCCAAAACTTCTTGGACGGTGTCTTGGAAGGGGCGGAAGCCCTGGATGGGACCAACCTGGATGCCACGGGCATCCGCATCGGCCGGGACACCTGTTACGCCTGCGTCATCCGGTGCAAGCAGGTGGTCCGGATCGAGGGTACGGGGAAGTACGATGTCCGGCCCGAGTACGGCGGACCCGAGTATGAGGGCCTAGGGGCCTTGGGAAGCTCCTGCGGGGTGACCGACCCCTACGCGGTGACCAAGGCCAACACCCTGTGCAACCAGCTGGGCCTGGACGTCATCGGGGCGGGCGTGACGATCGCCATGGCCATGGAGGCGGTGGAGAAGGGGTATCTGGATGACGGAGGGATCGGCCTCCGCTTTGGGAGTGGGGATGCTCTGATCCGGGCCCTCGAGCTCATGGCCCGGCGGGAGGGCCCCCTGGGGGAGCTTCTCGCCTTGGGCTCGAGGCGGATGGCGGAGAAGATCGGCCATCCGGAGCTGGCCATGCAGGTTAAGGGCCAGGAGGTGCCTATGCACGACCCCCGGTACAAGCGGGCCCTGGGGGTGGGGTACGCGGTAAGCCCCACGGGGGCGGACCACAACCACAACCTGCACGACACCGCCTTCGCCAAGGAGGGTTCGGAGGCCCTGAAGGAGCTTCGCCTCTACGGGGACTTCCCCGCTCTTCCCATCCACGACCTCTCCCGGGACAAGATGCGGATGCTCGCCGCCAAGACCAAGGAGCGGGGGTTTGTCAACAGCCTGGTCATGTGCGACTTCGTCCCCTGGAAGGTCCAGGAGTGGCTGGAGGCGGTCTATGCCGCCACCGGCTTCCGGCTTACCCCTAAGGACATTCAGGAGATCGGGGAAAGGACCCTTCAGATCACCCGACTCTTCAACCTGCGGGAGGGGATCCCTCCGGAGGAAGACCGGCTTCCCGAGCGCTTTTTCAAGCCCTTCCGCAAGGGGAGCCCGGAGGCTTTCCTGGATCAAGAGGCCTTCCGGCAGGCCCTTTCCGCTTACTACGAACTCATGGGCTGGGAGAAGGGGGTTCCCCGGCTAGAGCGGCTTAAGGAGGTGGGCCTAGAAGAGTTCCAGGACGCCCTGGCGTAGGAGGGCCTTGAGCGGGGCCTCCCCCACTCTTAGGAGGGCGTACCGGCCCCGAAGCCGGGCCAGGAGGGAAAGGTTGGCCAAATGCTCGGCCAGGGCCTCGAGGTAGGCGGTGCGGGCCTCGTCGTCCACCCTTAGCCGCTCCTGGGTCTCCACGTCCTGAAGGAGAGCAGCGCCCTTGGGGGGGTCCAGTTCCTCCGGGGCGAGGATTTGGACCACGGCCGAGTGGCGCGGCAACAGCCGGGGCCAGGGGAGGGGGTCCAGCCCGTCCGTGAGGAGGACCAGGCCCCGCCCTTTTGGGGCCTCCTGGGGTAGGCCCCGAAGGAGGCGGGCTTTTTTGTCCTCAAACCGGGCGATTTCCAAGAGAAGGCCCGCCACCTCCTCCGCGTAGGCCCGCTTTCCCCAGAGGTCCATGCTGGGGCTCGAGTCCAGGAAGATCGTGAACCGGACCCGCTCCAAAGGGGTTTCCACCCGGGTGTACAGCCGTCCTGTCCGGGCGTAGGCCCGCCAGTACACCCGCCTCAGCTCGTCCCCCGGGGCATAGCCCCTGAGCTCGTAAAACTCCCCTCCCAGGCCAGGCCTTTTCCTCTCCCGCTCCCCCGGATAGGGAAGGGTGGGCCGGAGGGCGATCCGGTACCTCATGGCCGCTGGCTGCAGGGGGGCGTTCGGGTCAGGTCCATCGGCCCGCGGCCGCCGCGCACCGAGTCGGCCCATATGAAAAGCGGGTTTTGCCCCTGGTTTCCCACGCCATCTACGAATCGGGGGGGCCTTTCCCCTGGGGTCCGGGAAGTGGCTTCAAACCAGCCGCCTTTCCCGTTCCCAAGGACAGGGTGGCCCAGGAAGTCCTCCCGGAGCCCCCCGTTTGGGTGGAAGGCTCGAGGCTGCGCGCCGGGCTGGTTAACTCCCACAATCCCAGTGTACAACGCTCAGAAACCTTCTTTAAGGGGGACGATGCGATTGAAAACCAGCCGGTCCGGACGGCTCTCCACAGGGTCTTGCCAGAAGTAGCCCAGGCGTTCCAGCTGGTACCGGGTGTCCGGAGGGTCCTGGGCCACGGAGGGCTCTATCAGGCCCCGCTTCACCACCAGGGCCTGGGGGTTGAGGTTCTTGATAAACTCCCCACCCTCCTCGGGGTCCTTGGTGAGGAAGAGCCTGTTGTACAGCCTAAACTCCGCACTTAAGGCGTGGCGCGCGGAGACCCAGTGGATGACCCCCTTGGGCCTGGCCCCGTCCTTGGGGTTCTGCCCCAGGGTCTCGGGGAGGACGCGGCACTTGAGGGCCACCACCTTCCCCCCTTCCTCCACCACCTCCTCGAGCTCCATTACATAGGCGTGCCTGAGGCGCACCCTCTGGCCGGGGGCGAGGCGTTTCCAACCCTTGGGGGGGGTGAGGCTGAAGTCGGCACGCTCGATGTAGAGTTCCTTGGAGAAGGGAAGGGGCCGTGCACCCTCCTTAGGGATGTCCCAGGGCCAGTAGGGGGCCTGGATCCACTCCTCCCCCTCGTAGTTGACGAGGAGGACCTTTAAGGGGTCCAGGACCCCCAGGACCCTGGGAGCGACGGGGTTGAGGTCGTCCCGGATCACCTCCTCTAAGAGGGCGGTCTCCACCACCCCTTCGTTTCGGCTGATCCCGACCCTTCGCACGAACTCCCGGATGGCCTCAGGCCGCACCCCTCGCCGCCTTAGGCCCCGTAGGGTGGGGAGCCGGGGATCGTCCCAGCCTTGGACATACCCCCCTTCCACCAGCTGGATGAGTTTGCGTTTGGAGAGCACGGTGTAGTCCAGCTCGAGGCGGGCGAACTCGTACTGGTGGGGCCTGGGCTCCTCGGGGAGACCGCACTTCCCCTTGAGGTTTTCAATGACCCAGTCGTAAATCGCCCGGTTGTTCTCGAACTCCAAGGTGCAAAGGGAGTGGCTGATGCCCTCGATGAGGTCCTCCAGGGGGTGGGCGTAGTCGTACAGGGGGTAGACCTTCCACTCCCCCGCGTGGTAGTGCCGGGCGTGGACCACCCGGTAAAGCACGGGGTCCCGGAGCTTGAAGTTGGGATGGGCGGGGTCGATCCTGGCCCGAAGAACCCGGCTTCCCGTGGGGAACTCTCCCTGACGCATCCTTTGGAAGAGCTCGAGGTTTTCCTCCACGCCCCGGTTTCGGTAGGGGCTGGGCTTCCCCTCAGCCCTAAGCCGGCTCATCTCCTCCTCCGGGAGGTCGTCCACATAGGCCTTTCCCTCCCGGATGAGCTGGAGGGCGCACGCGTACATCGTTTCAAAATAATCCGAGGCGTAAAGGACCCGGTCGGGCTCGTACCCGAGCCAGCGGACGTCCTCCTCGATGGCCCGGGCGTACTCCTCCTTCTCCGTCTCGGGGTTGGTGTCGTCCAAGCGAAGGTTGCACTCCCCCTTGTAGTCCAAGGCTAGGCCGAAGTTTAAGACGATGCTCCGCGCGTGGCCGATGTGCAGGTACCCATTGGGCTCAGGGGGAAAGCGGGTGCGCACCTTTGGGTACTTCCCCTCGGCCAGGTCCCGATCGATGATCTCGGTGATGAAGTTCGGGGGTATATGCCGCTCCATGAGCTCATCTTAAGCCCTTGGGTTAGCCTTTAGAAGTTCGGTGGACGCTTTTCAAAGAAGGCCTGGATGCCCTCCTTCAACTCCCCCGTCTCCCGCACCCAGGCGTTGGCCAACGCGGCCAGGCGGAGGCCGTCCTCGAGGCCCATTCCCGGAAGGGCAATCAAAAGTTCCTTGGTCAGGCGCAAGGAGGTGGGAGCGTTTTGGGCCACCTCTTCCGCCAGGGCAAGGGCCTCCTCCAGGGCTTTGCCCGGTGCGGAGATCCGGTTGACCAGGCCTAGGGCCTTGGCCTCCTGGGCCTCCACGAGCCTACCCGTAAGGAGGAGGTCCTTGGCGGCCTTTTCGCCCACGCTCCTGAGGAGGAGCACCGATACCAAGGCGGCCACAAAGCCAATCCTGACCTCGGTGAAGCCGATCCTTGCCGTGGGCTCCATCACCGCCAGGTCTGTGGCCAAGACCAGCCCCGCCCCCCCTGCCACCGCTGGCCCGTTGACCGCGGCGAGGGTGGGCTTGGGAAAGGTGTAAAGGCGGTGGAAAAGGCGCATGAGGCTCAGGGAGTGGCGGTAGTTCTCCTCCGCCCCCATCTCCGTGACTTTCCCTAAGAACTCCAGATCCGCCCCCGCGCTAAAGGCGGGGCCTTCCCCCCAGAGGACCACCACCCGGACCTCGGGGGCGGTTTCCGCCTCCTCCAAGGCCTCGAGGATCCCTTCCACCATGGCTGGGGAGAGGGGGTTTCGCCGCGCGGGATCCGCTAGGATGATGCGGTATATCCGGCCCGCTTCTTTCCGTACCATCCCCTTTATTCTACAGACCGCCCTTGCGCTTTCCCTCCGGTTTGCCCTAAACTGCCCTTAGCCTTAAGGGCGAAGGAGGTGGTGTCGGATCAAGGAATACAGAATCAACGAGCAAATCCGGATGCCCAAGGTGAGGGTGATCGGCCCTGACGGGGAGCAGATCGGAATTATGGATACCCAGGAGGCCTTGCGTCTGGCGGAGGAGAAGGAGCTGGACCTGGTCTTGGTGGGCCCTGCTGCGGACCCGCCCGTGGCCAAGCTGATGGACTACGGGAAGTTCCGCTATGAGCAGCAGCTGGCCGAGAAGGAGGCTCGTAAGAAAGCCAAAAGAACCGAGGTCAAGTCGATTAAGTTCCGGGTCAAAATCGACGAGCACGATTATCAGACCAAGCTCTCTCATATCAAGCGCTTCCTCGAGGAAGGGCACAAGGTCAAGGTCACCATCATGTTCCGTGGCCGGGAGATGAGCCACCCCGAGCTGGGGGAGAGGATCCTAAACCGCGTGGCGGAGGACCTTAAAAGCTTGGCGGTGGTGGAGATGAGGCCCGAGATCCTGGGGCGGGACATGAACATGCTTCTGGCCCCGGTGGCAAAACCTGTGGGCTAGTGCTATACTTTTTGGAGCTTGGGGAGCAGCAAAGACCCCCTCGGGGGCGCTTCCCAAGGGGAGGAGACATGCCGAAGATGAAGACCCATAAGGGCGCCAAGAAGCGGGTCAAGATCACCGCCTCTGGCAAAGTGGTGGCCATGAAGACGGGCAAGCGGCACCTGAACTGGCATAAGTCGGGCAAGACCATCCGGCAGAAGGGAAGGAAGTTCACCCTGGCCGAACCGGAGGCCCGGCGCATCCGGGCGCTTATGCCCTACGAGGGGAGGTAGGGGATGCCGCGCGCCAAGACCGGGGTTGTCCGCCGCCGCAAGCACAAGAAGATCCTCAAGATGGCCAAGGGGTACTGGGGCCTGCGCTCCAAAAGCGTGCGCAAGGCCAAGGAGACCCTTTTCAGCGCGGCCATTCACTCCTACAACGACCGCAAGCGCAAGAAGCGGGACTTCCGCCGCCTCTGGATCGTCCGCATCAACGCCGCCGCCCGCCAGCACGGGATGAACTACTCCACCTTCATGAACGGGCTTAAGAGGGCGGGCATTGCCTTGGACCGGAAGGTCCTGGCCGATCTCGCGGTGCGCAACCCCGAGGCCTTCCAGGCCCTGGTGGAGAAGGCCAGGGCGGCTACGGCCTGAGGATGAGGCGCAAACGGCCCCACCCGAGGGTTCGGTGTGGGGCCATTTGTCTAGGTACATGACCGGCAAGCACCTGACCGGCCTTTGGGTGGCCCTTGTCTCCATGGCCCCGGTGGGGGAGCTTCGGGGCGGGGTCCCCTTGGGGATTGCCCTAGGGCTTTCTCCCTTGGAGGCCGTTTTCTGGGCCACCTTGGGCAACCTGCTGGTCGTCTTCCTCCTCCTTTGGCTTTTGCCCTGGGCGGTGGAACGCTTATCCGGCTGGGGCCTTTTCCGCCGAGGCTGGGAGGTCCTGGAAAGGCGGGTTCGGCTTAAAGGCGAGGGGCAGGTCCAAAAGCTGGGGGCCCTGGGGCTCTTCCTCTTCGTGGCCGTCCCCCTGCCCGGAACGGGGGCCTGGAGCGGAAGCGTTCTTGCGGTGGTTTTGGGGATTAAAAAGCGGTACGCCCTTCCCGCCATCCTTTTGGGGGTAGGGGCGGCTGGGGTTTTGGTGGGCCTAGCGAGCGCGGGGGTGGCGGCGGGTCTAAAGAAGCTCTGAGGGAGGTCGTGGGCGTTTTTCTTGCGCTCCTTTCTTATCTTTTGGGGGCCCTGCCCCTGGGGCAATGGCTCTTCAAGGCCCGGGGTCTGGATGCCCGGTCGGCCTCGGTCTACGCTTTGGGCCTCGAGGCCGCCTGGAAGAAGGTAGGCTGCTGGCTTCTGGCCGCTTTTGTTCTGGATTTTCTCAAGGGGTTTGGGCCGGTCTTCCTGGGCCGGGGCTTTGGGGCGGAGGCCCTTTGGTTCGGCCTCTTCGCCTACCTGGGCCACCTCTATCCCCTGCCCTTTTTCCGCGAGCCTTGGCCCTTGAGGGGGAAAGGGTTCGCCGTGCTCTTAGGGGTGTTGTTTGCCTTGCCCATCCCCTACGTTCACGGGGCCTTGCCCCTCGTGGCCTCCCTGGCGGCCTTGGCCCTCACGGGCTCCTACGCCCTGGCGGCCTTGGCTTTGCCTTTAAGCTTGGCCCTCCTTCTGACCCTCGGCCCTTACCCTCCAGGGGCGGCCTGGGCAGGGTGGGGGCTTTTCCTCCTGGCCCTATGGCGGTTTAAGGAAAACCTGGGGCGGCTCCTCGAGGGCACGGAGCCCAGGCTTGGGGATCCCCTGCCCCTTCCTTCGGAAAGGCAGGTGGTCTGTGCCTTCCTGATCCACCCCCTTACCGTGGAGGACTTCTGGCAGAGCCCCCGTTTCCGCCCCTTTAAGCCCTTGGTGGACCGGGGTCTTTTGAAACTCTCCTGGATAGAGGGCCTGGCGGAGCGCTTCCGCCCCATGAAGGTGGGGGAGGTGCGGGGGGTGAGGACTCTGGACGGACGGGAGGTCCTCTGCCACCTCCTCTCGGCCCCCCTTCTTCCCCACCAGATCGTGGGCAAGCCTCATCTCGCCCTACAGCGGGCCATCCAGGGGGCAAGGCTGGCCCAGGAGCTTGGGGCCACGGTGGTGGGGCTGGGGGCCTTTTGGAGCGTGGTGGGGGATAAGGGGAAGGCGGTGCAGGAGGCGGTCCCAGGGATAGAGGTGACGAACGGCGGGGCCTACACCGCGGGGACCGTGAAGGCCGCCATCCCGTCCATCCTGGCCCACTTTGCGGCCAGCGGCCGGCCGCTCAAGGAGGCCACGGCGGCGGTGGTGGGGGCGAACGGGGTGGTGGCCTTCGGCATCGCCCGGCAGATCGCCCCTTTGGTGGGGAGGCTGATCCTGGTCGGGCGGAACCTGGAGCGCCTGAGCCGGGCGGCGGAGAGCCTCCGGAAAAACCTGGAGCGGAAAGGTCAGCCGCCTGAGCTTTTGGTCACCACCGAGATCGCCGCCATCCGGGAGGCGGACCTGGTCTTTACCGCCACCAGCGACCCCAACCCCGTCATCTACCCCGAGCATGTCAAGCCTGGGGCTTGGATCTATGACGAGGGGGTCCCCCCGGATGTCCACCCTTCCGTTCGGGAGGTGCCTGGGGTGCGGGTGATCCCGGGCGGGGTGGTGCGGCTTCCCGGAGAGGCCCGCTCCACGTTGGACCTTCACTTCGGCGGGCCTGACCAGGTTCCCGCCTGCCTCGCGGAGACGATGATCCTGGCCGCCGAGGGGGCCTTTGACCGAAAGAGTCTGGGCGGCGAGGTGAAGGCGGAGAACATCCAGTTCTTCGTGGAGCGGGCCGAGGCCCTGGGCTTCAAGGTGGTGGAATAGCCGCAGGATGTGGCTCCTCCTTTCCCCTACGGCCCTCGAGGCCCCCTTCCTTAGGGGGGAAGCCTTTTCCTTTCTGGGGAGAAGGGGGCTTCGGGGAGAGGGTTTTGTTTACCTGGAAACCGGGGTTGGCAAGGTGAACACGGCCCTTACCCTTGCCCTTTGGGCCGCAGAAAACCCGGTGGAAAGGGCCCTGCTCTTTGGCATCGCCGGGGCCTACGAGGGAAGCGGCCTGGACCTGGGGGAGGCCGTGCTCGTGGGGGAGGAGGTGGAGGCGGACCTGGGCCTCGAGGCGGGCCTAAAGCCCCTGGGGTTTCCCGCCTGGGAGGAAGAAGGGGTGCGCTATTACAACCGCTTCCCCCTGGATCCTTTCCTGACGGAAGGCCTGGCCCGAACCTGGGGGTTGAAGGTGGTGGTGGGCCTTACCCGGGACCGGATCTCGGAAACCCCCACGGAGGCCCGGCTTCTTTCCAAGCGCTGGGGAGGGCAGGTGGAGAGCATGGAGGGGGCGGCCTTTGCCCGGGCCTGCCTCGCCTTGGGGGTCCCGGGGGCGGAGCTCCGGGCGGTCTCCAACCTGGCCGGAATCCGGGATAAACGGGCCTGGCGGGTGGGAAAGGCCCTGGGGGCCCTGGAAGCCGCCCTCCTCTCCCTTTTGCAAAAGGGGTAGAAAGGGGGGCTAAACCCCCCTGGCCTTCATCCCCGTTTAGGCCTTTTTGAAGAACTCCTCCGCCACCTCCCAGTTCAGGACGTTCCAGACCGCCTGGAGGTAGTCCGCCCGGCGGTTCTGGTACTTCAGGTAGTAGGCGTGCTCCCAGACGTCAATGCCCACGATGGGGGAGAAGCCATCCATCACGGGGTTGTCCTGGTTGGGGGTGGAGAGGACGTGGAGCTTCCCAAAGGGGTCCTTGACCAGCCAGGCCCAGCCGGAGCCAAACCGGCCCATGGCCGCCTGGGTGAGCTTCTCCTTGAGGGCCTGGAAGCCCCCAAACTGCTCCTCGATGGCCTTTTTGAGCTCCCCTACGGGCTCCTTGGCCCCGCCCGGAGTGAGGAGTTTCCAGAAGAGGGAGTGGTTCAGATGCCCACCCCCGTTGTTGCGCACCGCAGTCTGGATCTCCGCGGGCAGCGCGGCCAGGTGCCGCAAAAGCACCTCCACCTCTACCCCGTGAAGATAGGGGTGCTTCTCCAAGGCGGCGTTTAAGTTGTTCACATAAGCCCCATGGTGCTTCTGATGGTGGATCTCCATAGTCTGGGCGTCGATGTGGGGCTCGAGGGCCGTGTAAGGGTAGCCAAGTTCGGGCAGCTTGAACGGATACGGCATAACACACCTCCAAACTCCAGTGTATCCCGTGGGAAGCCCCAGGGTGTGAGCCAGTTCACGCGTGGGGCTTGGCCAGCTTCATGGGCACCACAATCCGGTCGAACTCCTCCTCGCTGAGGTAGCCGAGCTCCAAAGCTGCCTGCTTCAGGGTCTTCTTCTCGCTGAGCGCCTTTTTGACGATCTCCGCCGCCTTGTCGTACCCGATGGCCTTGTTGAGAGCGGTGGCCAGCATGGGGTTTTTCTGCAGGTGCTCCTCAATGCGCTCGAGGTTGGGTTCGATGCCCACGGCCAGGTGTTCATTGAAGGAGTTCACCGCGTCCGCCAGGAGGTCTATGGCCTCCAGGGCCGCGTGGGCCATCACGGGCTTGTAGACGTTGAGCTGGAAGTTGCCCTGGCTATCTGCGAAGCTCACCGTGAGGTCGTTCCCATAGACCCGGACGGCCACCATGGTCAGGGCCTCCACCTGGGTGGGGTTGACCTTGCCCGGCATAATGGAGCTTCCAGGCTCGTTGGCTGGGATGAGGATCTCCCCGATGCCCGCATAAGGCCCAGAGGCGAGCCAACGTACATCGTTTCCAATCTTCATGAGGGCCGCGGCCAGGGTCCGGACGGCCGCCATCACATTGGTGAGCTCGTCATGGGCGGCCAGCGCGGCGAAGCGGTTCTCCGCCACTTTGAAGGGCAGGCCGGTCTCCTCCGCGAGGTACCTGGCCACCTGTTCCCCAAACCGGGGATGGGCGTTCAGGCCGGTGCCCACCGCCGTACCCCCGATGGCCAGGTTGTACAGGCCCTTTTCCATCTCCCGAAGGGCGGAAAGGGCGTACTTAAGCTGGGCGGCCCAGCTTCCGATCTCCTGCCCCAAGGTGATGGGGACCGCGTCCATGAGATGGGTCCGGCCCACCTTGACGATCCCGTCAAAGGCCCGGGCCTTTTCCTCAAAGGTGGCGATCAGCCCCTCCACGGCCTTGTAGAGCACCCGGTTGAGCTCCAGGGCCACCGCCACGTACATGGCCGTGGGGAAGGTGTCGTTGGAGCTCTGCCCCCGGTTCACGTGGTCATTGGGGTGGACATACTTGCTTCCCAAAGGCTTTCCCAGGATCTCCGAGGCCCGGTTGGCGATGACCTCGTTCACGTTCATGTTGGTCTGGGTGCCGCTTCCCGTCTGGAAGACCACCAGGGGGAAGTGGTCGTCCAGCCTGCCCTGGATGACCTCCTCCGCCGCCTGAATGATGGCCTGGGCGATCTCGAGGGGGAGCTCCCCCAGCTCGAGGTTCGCTTGGGCCGCGGCCTTCTTGAGCATTCCATAGGCTCGGATGACCTGGATGGGCATCCGGAAACGCTCCCCGCCGATTCTGAAATTCTCCAGGGAGCGCTGGGTCTGGGCCCCCCAGTACCTGTCCGCGGGAACCTTAACCTCCCCCATCGTGTCCCGTTCAATCCGGTACTCCACGGTCCACCTCCAGCGCTCAGTTTATTCCTCTCGGTGTTCCCCTGGCGGGGAAGCAACTTCCAGCAGGTAGGGGTTCTTGAGGTGGACGGGCGTGGCCCGCAGCCCGGCCCGGAGGTTCAGCCACTCCACGAAGACGGCAAAGCCCATGGCGAAATAGATGTACCCCTTGGGGATATGCACCCCGGAGCCCTCCGCCACCAGGGTGAAGCCGATGAGGAGGAGGAAGCTCAGGGCGAGCATCTTCACCGTAGGGTGACGGTTCACGAACCCGTAGATGCCCTTGGAGGCATAGATCATGATGGCCACGGAAAGCAGGATGGCCGCCACCATCACCCCCACGTACTGGGTCATCCCCACCGCGGTGATGACGGAGTCTATGGAAAATACGATGTCTAAAAGAAGCACCTGAGCGATGACCGCACCAAAGCTTGGGGTGGCCCGGGCTTTTGGGGCGTGGCCTGGTCCCTCGAGGCGCTCGTGGATCTCCTTGACCGCCTTGTAGATGAGAAAAAGCCCCCCGGCCAGGAGGACCAGGTCCTTGCCCGTCACCTCGTGGCCGAGCAGGGTGAAGAGAGGGTGCTTCAAGGCCAGGATGAGGGAGATGGAAAGGAGGAAGAGGATGCGCGTCAAGGCGGCGAGGGAAAGCCCGGTGATCCGGGCTTTGTCCTGAAGTTCCTTGGGGAGCTTGCTGGCCAGGATGCTGATGAAGATGACGTTGTCCACGCCCAGGATGACCTCGAGGAAGGTCAGGGTGAGCAGGGCCGTCCAGACCTCGGGATTCGTCAGCCAGTCCACGGGGAAGAGTGTACCTTAAGGAGTATGGGGCGGGTGGATGTCCTGATCGTGGGGGCGGGCCCGGTGGGGCTTGCGGCGGGGATAGAGGCCAAGAGGCGCGGGCTTTCCGTCCTCCTTTTGGACAAGGGAAGCGTGGCCCACACCGTCTACCGGTTCCCCCGGGAGATTGCCTTTTTTTCCGAGAGCAAGAACATTGAAATCGGGGGCCACCCGATGGTCTCCCTGGGGTCCAAGCCCACCCGCCAGGAGGCCCTCACCTACTACCGCAAGGTGGCGGAGGCGGAGGAGCTGCCCATCGAGACCTATACCGAGGCCCTGGCCATCGAGGGGGAGGAGGGAGCCTTCCAGATCCTGGCGAGGAAAAGGGGCAGGGAACGGGTCTACGAGGCGCGGTTTGTGGTGGTGGCCACCGGCTACTACGATACCCCCAACCGCCTGGAGGTGCCCGGGGAGGACCTCCCCCACGTCTTTTACCGTTGGGAAGAGGCTCATCCCTTCTGCGGGCAGAAGGTGGTGGTGGTGGGGGGGTCTAACTCCGCGGTGGAGGCCGCTTTGCACCTCTTCCGCGCCGGGGCCCAGGTGACCTTGGTCCACCGGGGGGAGTGGGTGCGGCCCAGCGTCAAGTACTGGCTCCTGCCCGATTTTGAAAACCGGGTGAAGGAAGGGGCCATCGAGGTACGGATGCGTTCCCGCGTCCTGGCCATCGGCGAGGAGGCGGTCCTTCTGGAAAGGGACGGAGTAGAGGAACGGCTTTTTGTGGACTTTGTCCTGGTCCAGATCGGCTACCGGGCCACAGACGGGCTCCTGCGGCAAGCCGGGGTGGCATA
>NZ_PSMQ01000041.1:2789-15064 GCF_040290245.1 Thermus sp. | reverse complement strand
TATAGGCCTCGAGCCAGAGGTCCTCCCCCAGCCACTCCTTCCTCCCAATTCGAAGCCGCCTCGCCTCGGCCACCCTTTCCACCCCGAACCCCTCCAGAACCCCCCGCCCCTCCCCCAGAAGCCTGGGGGCAAGGAAGAAGGCGAACTTGTCCACCAGACCCCTTTCCACAAAAGCCCCCGAAAGAACCGGCCCCCCCTCCAGAAGCACGCCGTTCAGACCCCGTTCAAGGAGGTGGAGAAGGGCGGCCTCCAAGGAAACCCGCCCCCCTTCCCGCGGCAGCTCCACCACCTCCGCCCCCTGTTCCTCCAGGGCCTTAAGGCGCGAAGCCGGCGCGCCTCTTCCCACCAGGATGAGGACCCGCGCCGCCTCCCCCCGGGGGCCCTTAAGGAAAAGCCTAGCGCTGGGGGGTGTGCGGGCCTCCGTATCCAGCACCACCTTCCAGGGGTCCCTCAGGGGCGGGGGCTCGAGGAGATGAGGGAAGGGGCGGAAGTCGGGCTCACGCACGGTGAGGGAGGGATCATCCTGGAGAACCGTTCCCACCCCCACCACCACCGCGGGCAGCCACTGACGGTAGGCGTGGGCCACCCGGCGGCTCGGCCAAGAGCTGATCCAGCGGGCATCCCCCCCTTTCGTGGCCACCCTGCCGTCCAGGCTCAGGGCCGCCTTGAGAAGGACAAAGGGCAACCCCTTCTTCTGGGCGGTGAAGAAGGCCTCGTTCTGCGCCCGGGCCTCCTCCGAAAGAAGCCCCTCCTCCACCGCCACCCCCGCGTCTCTCAGCCGCACAAGCCCCCCTTGGGCCACGGAGTTCACCTCCCGGGCGGCCACCACCACCCGGGCCACCCCGGCCTGCAAAAGGGCCAAAGAACAGGGTGGGGTGCGACCGAAGTGGTCGCAGGGCTCGAGGGTTACGTAAACCGTGCTTCCGCGGGCAAGCTCCCCCGCCTGGCGGAGGGCGTACACCTCCGCGTGGGCCTCCCCCGCCCGCGGATGGTACCCTTCCCCCACGATGACCCCGTCCTTCACCACCACCGCCCCCACCAAAGGGTTAGGGGAGGTGTGGCCTCGGGCACGTTCCGCCAGCTGTAAAGCTCTCCGGAGAAAGCGCTCGTCCAGTTCCCGCAAACGGCCCCCCTTCTCCCATCCGGACTTTCACCGTCGGCCCCGGAATTCCACCGGGTCGGGCCCCGAAGGGCTTCGCGGGCTTTCACCGCCGGTGGGGACTTCCACCCCGCCCCGAAGGAGGTGCCTGAAGGCACCAGCTCCATCTTACCAAACCCCAGGCCGATCCGAGGTTGGAAAACCCCGCCTAGCCCAAGGGTGGCCCCAAGACCGGTCGGCCCAGAAGGCCGAGAGGGGTTTGAAGAGGCCCAAAAAAGAAAGGGCGCCCCTATGGCGCCCGTCTGGTGGAGGTGGGGGGAGTCGAACCCCCGTCCGAAGGTCCCTACGGTGGGCCTCTACGCGCGTAGTCCGCGTTTTAGAACTCCCCCAGGCGTAGCCCGCGGACGGGCGGCCTGGAGCAAGTCCCGTCTGAGGTTCGCCGAAGGCTACGGGACCTTGCCCTCGGCTAGCCGGTTTTGTGTCCCCGCGCCCTCGAGCCACCGGCGAGGCTTAGGGGCGGGGTCGCGGGTTAAGCCGCGAGGGCGTAAGCAGGCTTGTTGGCCTTTGTTCTTTTGCGGGTTTTTACGAGGCCACCCGCACCTCGGCGCGCAGCCGCACCTTCGGAGGCCCCCGTCGAATCCGGGTCACCCCCACGCCGCTCGTCCGGGCTCGGACCGGACTAGCCTTGAGTATAGCAGGCTCAAGCCCTTGTGGTCAAGGGCCGGCCGGTGTAGACTAAAGCCAGTGCTCCCAAGGGCGGGGGGTGGGCGTGAGTCCCACCCCCTGTTCGGTGGAGGAGGTGAGGATGGATCTGGAAGCCCTGGTACGGGACGCGGTTCACCCCCTGGGCCTGGTGGTTTTGGAGGTAAGCCTGGGAAGGGGGGAGGTCCTCGTCCGCCTGGAGCGGGAGGACGAGGCCCCCATCACCCTAAAGGACCTCGAGGCGGCCAGCCGGGCCATCGAGCGGGTTCTGGACGAAAAGGACCCCATCCCGGGGAGCTACCGCCTGTTGGTGGAGTCCCCAGGACCCCGGCGCCCCCTCCTTACCCGGCGGCACTTTGAACGGTTTCAAGGCCTTAAGGCCAAGGTGGTGAGCCTTACCCCTCTGCCAGGGGAGGCCCGGCCGGAAAGCTTTACCGGGAGGATCCTCCGGGTGGAGGGAACCCAGGTGGTCTTCCAGGTGGGCCAGGAGGAAAAGAGACTGGAACTGGGCACGTTCAAGGCGAACCTTGCCGAGTGGCCGGAAACACCGAGGTGAACATGAACCGGGAGTTTGTGGAAGCAATGCAGCAGGTGGCCCTGGAACGGGGCGTGAGCATGGACGAGCTTCTTTCCGCCTTTGAGGACGCGTTGAAAAAGGCCTATCTCCTCAGGGAGAAGAAGCTCAGCAAAGAACAGGTGGAGGAAGGTAAAGGCCCGCTGGTAGAGGTCTACCTGGACCCCCAGACCGGACAGATCGAGATGGTGGAGGTCCGGCGGGTGGTGGAGAAGGTGGAGGACCCGGACAAGGAGATCGCCCTTTCCGAGGCCCTCCAGTACGACCCCGAGGTCCAGGTGGGCGAGGAGATGGAGTTCCCCATTGACCCCAAGGAGTTCTCCCGCATCGCCATCCAAAACCTCCGCCAGGTTCTGACCCAAAGGCTAAAGGAGGCGGAGCGGAACCGCATCTACAACGAATACAAGGACAAGGAGGGCCAGGTCCTCACCGGCCAGGTCACCCGGGTGGACAACAAGGGCAACGTCTTCGTGGAGCTGGGCCGAGGGGAGGCCTACCTTCCCAAGAGCGAACAGATCCCCACGGAACGGTACCACCCCGGCCAGCGGATCAAGGTCTACCTGAAAAAGGTGGACAAGTCGGCCAAGGGGCCTTCCCTCTTGGTCTCTCGAGCCCATGAGAAGCTCCTGGAGCACCTCCTGAAGCAGGAGGTGCCGGAGATCGCCGAGGGGATCGTGGAGATCAAGGCCATCGCCCGTGAACCCGGCCGCCGCAGCAAGGTGGCGGTGACGAGCCACAACCCCAACGTGGACCCCATCGGGGCCTGCATCGGGCACAAGGGGCAGCGCATCCAGGCGGTCTCCGCTGAGCTGGGACGGGAAAAGGTGGACATCATCCTCTGGGCCAAGGACCCCAAGGAGTTCATCCGCAACGCCCTTTCTCCCGCCCAGGTGGGCTCTATCGAGGTGGATCTGGAGAAGAAAAAGGCCAAGGTCCGGGTCACCAAGGACCAGCACTCCCTGGCCATCGGTACGGGGGGGCAGAACGTCCGGCTGGCCTCCAAGCTCACCGGGTTTGAGATCGAGTTTGAGGAGGCGGAGGTCTCCGACCTGGACGAGGCCATCCGGAAAGCGGCCCTGGAGGAGGAGGAGTCTAAGAAAAAGGAGATGGCCGAGGCCTTTGAACGGCTGTTCAAGGATGAGTAAGCATGTCCCGGAGCGCATGTGCGTGGCCTGCCGCAGGAGGAGGCCCAAAGGGGAGCTGCTGCGCCTCCTCCTGCGGCAGGCCGGAGTGGAGATAGACCCCACGGGCAAAAAACCCGGCCGGGGGGCTTATGTCTGCAAAGACTCCCCGGGGTGTTGGCAGGAGAAAGCGCTCCGCCGCTTTGCGGGCGCAAGGGCCAAGGCGCTTTCCGAAGCGCTCCAGTCGTTTTTAGCATAAGGAGGTGCGCATGGCGAAAGTACGGATTTACCAGCTGGCCAAGGAGCTCGGCATGGAGAACGAGGGCCTCCTGAAGCTCCTGGACCAGATGGGGGTGGCCTACAAGTCCCACGCCTCCACCCTGAGCGAGGAAGACGCGGAGGCGGTGCGGGAGATCGTCCGGGAGCAGCGAGGCCTCGAGGCCAAACGCAAGGAGGAGGAGGCCCGCAAGGCCCTGCCCAAACGCCCCCCCGTGGTGGTCATCATGGGTCACGTGGACCACGGGAAGACCACCCTTCTGGACTACCTGCGCAAGAGCCGGATGGCGGAAAAGGAGGCGGGGGGCATCACCCAACACGTAGGGGCTTTTGAAGTCAAGACCCCCCAGGGGATCGTCGTCTTCATCGACACCCCTGGGCACGAGGCCTTCACCACCATCCGCCAGCGGGGGGCAAAGGTAGCCGACATCGCGGTCATCGTCATCGCCGCGGACGATGGGGTCATGCCGCAGACCAAGGAGGCCATCGCCCACGCCAAGGCCGCGGGGGCGAAGATGATCTTCGCCATCAACAAGATCGACCTCCCCCAGGCGGACCCTGAGAAGGTCAAGCGCCAGCTCATGGAGATGGGCTTCGTTCCTGAGGAGTACGGGGGGGAGGCCATCCTCGTTCCCTTAAGCGCCAAGACCGGCCAGGGGGTAGAGGAGCTTCTGGAAATGATCCTCCTCTTAGCGGAACTCGAGGACCTCCGGGCCGACCCGAACGCGGAGCCCCGGGGGGTGATCCTGGAGTCCAAGCTGGACAAGCAGGCGGGGGTCCTGGTCAACATGCTGGTCCAGGAGGGGACCTTCCGGGTGGGGGACTACGTGGTGGCCGGAGAGGTCTATGGCCGCATCCGGGCCATGACCGATTCGGACGGGAACCGCCTCCAGGAGGCGGGGCCGGGCAAACCCGTCCAGGTCCTGGGCTTTTCCGAGCTTCCCCACGCCGGGGACACGGTGGAGTGGGTCCCCGACCAGGAGGCGGCCAAGGAGATTGCGGAGGAACGGAAGGCGGAGCGGCTCCGCCGGGAAGAGGAGGAGAGGAGCAAAAGACCCAAGACCATGGCCGACCTGCTGCAAGCCCTGGAAGAGAAGGAGGAAAAAGAGGTCAACCTCATCCTCCGGGCAGACACCCAGGGGAGCCTCGAGGCCATCCAGGCCATCTTGGCGCGGGAAAGCAGCGGGGAGGTAAAGATCAACGTCCTCCTCGCCCAGGTGGGTGCCCCCACGGAGTCCGATGTCCTCCTCGCCTCCACGGCGGACGCGGCCATCTTGGCCTTCGGGGTGAACCCCCCAGGCTCGGTCAAGAAGAAGGCCGAGGAAAAGGGGGTCCTTCTCAAGACCTTCCGCATCATCTACGAGCTCATCGACGAGGTACGGAACATGGTCAGGGGGCAGAAGGAGCCCCAGTACAAGGAGGAGGTCCTGGGCCGGGCCGAGGTGCGGGCCATCTTCCGTCTTCCCACGGGCAGGCAGGTGGCCGGGTGCATGGTCACCCAGGGCCGGATCCTAAGGAGCGCCCAGGTGCGGGTCATCCGGAAGGGCGAGCCCATATGGGAGGGCCGGATCGCCAGCCTAAAGCGGTTTAAGGAGGACGTTCGGGAGGTGGCCCAGGGGTACGAGTGCGGGCTTGGCCTCGAGGGGTTTGACGAGTTTCAGGAAGGGGACATCGTGGAGGCGTACCAGATGGTTGAGGTGCCCGCCTGAGGCCTCCTCTATAGGCGGATGAAGGGCATCCACCCATCCCTTTGGGGAAGCGGCCGGCTTCTTCTCGCCCTGGCTTTGGCCCTTTCCTTTTTTGGAGAAAGGCCCCTTTCCCAAGGCAAGGTGGCCACCAAGGCGCTTTTCGATCTGGCCGTCCCGGCCTCCGGGCTCGGGGAGAAGCCCATAGGCCTCCCCATCTGGGGGCGGCCCAACCCCAACCTCTTCCCCATTTCCCTCCGCCCGCCCGAGACCCTAAGGACCTCCCTCCAACCCGGAGCCCCCAGGCCACGCCCTCCATACCGGGGAAAGGTTCCCTCGAGACCCCCCGAAAGGCTTTTTCTCCTCTACCGTCACCTGCTTTTGGAAGGGGGTTAAACGCGCCCCCGGCGGTCTAGGTTTTAACCGGATAGGTGCGTTGCGAAAAAATAAGGGAAGGCAGGGCGTTTCGATGAAAGGAGTGTGGCATGAAAAAAACCTGGACGGGTGTATTCCTTCTTCTCGTCTTCCTCGCATCGATTCTGTTCTTATGGAAACCTTGGGCCAAGGCCGAGCCCAGGATCCGGTTGGGGCTTGATTTAAAAGGAGGACTAAGGATCGTCCTCCAGGCGGATGTCCCCAACCCCACCCGCGATGATCTGGAAAAGGCCCGCACGGTCTTGGAAAACCGGATCAACGCCCTGGGCGTGGCCGAGCCCCTGATCCAGATCCAAGGGCAGAAGCGGATCGTGGTGGAGCTTCCCGGCCTTTCGCAGGCCGACCAGGAAAAAGCCCTTAAACTTATCGGCCAAAGAGCGGTCCTGGAGTTCCGCATCCTCAAAGAAGGGGCCACGGGCACCACCGTCTCCCAGATCAACCAGGCCCTGCGGGAAAACCCCAGGCTCAAGCGGGAGGACCTGGAAAAGGGCCTGATCAAGCCCGAAGACCTGGGCCCACCCCTCCTCACCGGGGCCGATCTGGCGGACGCCCGGGCGGTGTTTGACCAGTTCGGCCGCCCCCAGGTCTCCCTCACCTTCACCCCGGAAGGGGCGAGGAAGTTTGAAGAGGTCACGCGCCAGAACGTGGGCAAACGGCTTGCCATCGTTTTGGATGGGAAGGTCTACACCGCCCCTGTGATCCGGCAGGCCATCACCGGAGGCCAGGCGGTCATCGAAGGCCTCTCCAGCGTGGAGGAGGCCAGTGAGGTCGCCTTGGTCCTACGCTCAGGCTCGTTGCCCGTCCCCCTGAAGGTGGTGGAGATCCGGGCCATCGGCCCCACCCTAGGCCAGGACGCGATCGAGGCGGGCATCCGGGCCGCCCTTCTGGGAAGCCTGGCCATCTTCCTCCTCATCTTCGTCTACTACGGGTTCTGGCTGGGGTTGGTGGCTTCCTTGGGCCTTCTTTACACCTCGCTCATCATCCTGGGCCTCTTCTCCGGCCTGGGGGCCACCTTGACCCTCCCCGGCATCGCAGGCCTGGTCCTTACCCTGGGGGCGGCGGTAGACGGAAACGTCCTCTCCTTCGAGCGGATCAAGGAGGAGCTCCGCTCGGGCAAGACCTTTCGCAAATCCATCCCCGAAGGCTTCCGCCACTCCACCCTCACCATCTTTGATGTGAACATCGCCCACCTCCTGGCGGCGGCGGCGCTTTATCAGTACGCCACCGGACCCGTGCGGGGCTTTGCCGTGGTTTTGGCCATCGGCGTGGTGGCCAGCGTCTTCTCCAACCTGGTCTTCAGCCGGTATCTCCTGGACGTCATCGCCGTAAGGCGGGAGATCAAACCCCCCATGTGGCTGGTGGATCCCCGGTTTAACTTCATGGGCATCGCCCCGGTGGTGACCACCTTAAGCCTGATCCTGGCCCTTCTGGGCGGGGGCATCATCCTCACCAAGGGGTTCAACTACAGCATAGACTTTACCGGCGGGACTGCCCTTCTGGTGCGCACCGCGCCCGAGACCAAAGTGGATGCCCTACGGCGGTTTTTGGAGGCGAACGGCTACCCCGCCAAGGAGGCCATCATCACCGAGGTCCAGGCCCCGGCGGCCAGCTACCGGGAGTACAGCCTGAAGCTTCCGCCCCTCTCCGAGGAAAAACGGCTGGCCCTCGAGGGCCTCATGGGAGAGAACCTTAAGGCCACCGTCCTCCAGTCCGAGACCGTGGGACCCGCCATCGGTTCGGAGCTAAGGCGGAACGCGGTCATGGCGGTTCTGGTGGGGCTGGGCCTCATCCTCATCTACATGGCCTTCCGGTTTGACTGGATGTTCGGCGTGGCGAACGTCTTGGCCGTGGCCCACGATGTGGCCATCGTGGCCGGGATGTACAGCCTCCTGGGCCTCGAGTTCTCCATCTCCACCATCGCCGCCCTCCTCACCATCGTGGGCTACTCCATCAACGACTCCATCGTGGTCTCAGACCGGATCCGGGAGAACCAAAAGCTCCTCCGGGGCACCCCCTACAGGGAGCTCGTCAACCGCTCCATCAACCAGACCCTCTCCCGCACGGTGATGACCTCCCTGACCACCCTTTTGCCCATCCTGGCCCTCCTCTTCCTGGGCGGAAGCGTGCTTAGGGACTTCTCGCTCGCGATCCTGGTGGGCATCCTCGTGGGCACCTATAGCTCCATCTACATCGTCTCCGCCTTGGTGGTCTTCTGGAAGAACCGCCTGGCCAGGCGGAGGGCCGCTTAGAGCTCCACCAGGTCCACCCGCTCCAGAACCGGAAGGCTCCGTAGGGCCTCCAGGACCTCTGGGGCGGGTTTTTCATCTACGGCGAGGACAAAAAGGGCCCGCCCCCCCGGCACGTCCCGGCCCAGCTGCATCCCCGCGATGTTCACCCCCGCCTCTCCCAGGAGGGTCCCCACCTGGCCCACCACCCCAGGGCGGTCGTAGTTGACGCAGACCAGCATGTACCCTTCCGGGACGACCTCGAGGGCGTAGTCGTCGATCCCCACAAGCCGCGGCCTCCCCCCCATCACCACGCCCCGGGCCCGCCGCTCCTCCTGGTCCGTGCGGAGCCGAACCTCCACCAGGCGGCTATACCCCTGGGTCTCCTCCGTGTGCCGTGTGAAAAGGGCCACACCCCGCTCCTTCAGCAGGGGTCTGGCCGAGACCAAATTCACCCCCTCGCTTCCCATAACCCTTAGCAAAAACCCCTTGGCCACCGCGGTGGCCACGGGTTCGGGGTTCTTCTCAAACACCCCGAAGAAGGAGACCTCCAGCACCTCGGGCCGGCCCCGGGTGATCTGGGCCAGAAGCTTCCCCAAGGACTCCCCCAAGGGGAGCCAGCCCCTTAAAGCCTCCAGGGCCTCGGGGTCAAAACCGGTGTTCAGGGCGTAGGCAAGGTCCCCCTCCAACGTGCGGAGGACCCGGTCCAAAATCGCCTCCCCTACCCGGTCCTGGGCCTCAAAGGTGTTCGCCCCCAGGTGGGCGGTGTGGACCACCCTGGGGTGGTGAACCAAAGGATGATCCTTGGGCGGGGGTTCCTCGGCGAAGACATCCAGCCCTGCGGCGAAGAGGTGCCCCTCCTCAAGCACCTCCAAAAGGGCCTTCTCATCCACGATCCCGCCCCGGGCCGCGTTCACCACCACCGCCCCCCGGGGCAGAAGGTAGAGCTCCCGCCTCCCGATCATGCCCCGGGTCTCCTCCGTAAGCGGGGTGTGCACGGTGAGGAAGTGGCTCTGGCGGAGGAGGTCCTCCAGCTCCTCCACAAGCTCCACCCCCAGGCTTTCCGCCCGGGCCCTTGGGATGTAGGGGTCGTAGGCCAAAACGCGCATCTCGAAGCCCTTGGCGAACCGGGCCACCTGGCTTCCGATCCGCCCCAGGCCCAGGATCCCCAGGGTCTTTCCCCTCAGCTCGAGGCCCAGAACCTTCCGGTCCCAGACCCCCTCCCGGATCTTCCGGTCCGAGTCGGCGATCCCCCGGGCAGCGGCCAAAAGGAGTCCGAAGGCGAGCTCGGCGGCGGAGCGGGTGTTGGCCTCGGGAACATTGACCACCAGGATGCCCAGGCGGCTGGCCGCCTCGAGGTCCACATTGTCCACCCCGACCCCGCCCCGGCCCACCACCCTAAGCCGCTTTCCCCGGACCAGGACCTCCCGGTCCACCTGGGTTCGGCTCCTTGTGATGAGGGCATCGTAGGCAGGGATGATCTCCAAAAGCTCCCCCCGGGAAAGCCCGGGCCGGTAGTCCACCTGGGCCCTAACCCCTTTGACCTCCCCTAGGCGCATCTCATCCGTGACCAGGATCCGCCACATAGCCAAAAGGTAGCACCCACGCCTCCTTGGGACAAGGCAGTGGTATACTGGCCCAGCGTATGAAGGTAGCCCTCGTCACGGACTCCACCGCGGACCTGCCGGAGTCCCTAAGGCAACGCCTAAAGGCCCGGGTGGTCCCCCTGTACGTCCACCTGGGGGGCCGGGTCTATCGCGACTGGACGGAAATCACCCCCACGGAGATCTTCGAGAAGGTCCGCCAGGGGGTGGCCTTTCCCAGCACCAGCCAACCCTCCCCCAAGGACTTTGAGGAAGCCTACCGCGAGGCTTTACAGGAAGCGGACCACGTGCTTTCGATCCACATCTCCAGCAAGCTTTCCGGCACGCTTCAGTCTGCAAAGCTCGCCGCCCAGACCTTCCCCGGCCGGGTCACCCTCTTTGACACCCAGGCCGCCTCCTTGGGGATCGGGATGATGCTTTTCAGGGCGCACGAACTCCTCCAGGAGGGAAAGGGCTTGGAAGAGGTCCTTAAGGAGCTCGAACGGATTCGCGACGACCATTTCGTCCGCTTTAGCATGGCCACCTTGGAGTTCCTCCGCCGGGGGGGTCGGATTGGCGGCGCTCAGGCGTTTCTGGGCACCCTTTTAAACGTCAAGCCGGTCCTGACCCTCAAGGCGGGCCGGGTGGAGACCGCGGGGCGGGCCCGGGGGGAGAAGGGGGCAAGGGAACAGATCTTCAAGGACTTCCTGGCCTGGGGCAAAGGCCGGGGGCGGATCCGGGCCTATTTCCTCTATAGCGCAGACAGCCAGGCGGTGGAGGCGCTCAAGGGCATGGTTTTGGCCTCGGGCCTCCCCGTAGAAGAGGGCCTCACCAGCGAGCTGGGAAGCGTGATCGCCAGCCACACCGGGCCTGGGACCTACGGGGTTTACGCCTACAGCCTGTGAGGATCGCTTTCGTCGCCGACTCCACCTTAGGCCTCCCTCCAGAAGAGGCCCTGGCCCAAGGCATCCACCTGGTGCCCCAGCAGGTGGTCCTGGAGGGGAGAAGCCTCCGGGACTATCTGGACATCTCCCAAGAGGATGTCCTCCACCACCTTGTTCAGGGCAAGAGGCTTTCCACAAGCCAGGTGGCCCCGAACGACCTTTACGCTGCTTACGAGGGGCTCCTTTGCCGCCACGACCGGGTCCTTTCCGTCCACGTATCGGGAAGGCTTTCCGGAACTCTTTCCACGGCGGAAAGCGTGGCCCGGGCCTTTGGCCAAAGGGTCTTGGTCCTGGACTCCTGGAGCCTGAACGGGGGGCTCCACCTGGTTCTAGACGAAGCGAGAAGGCTTTTAAAAAGAGGGGTGGCCTGGGAGCGGCTTTTAGAGGCAGTGGCGCCTTACCGCACCCAGGTGCGGGGCCTGGTCCTACCCAGAACCCTCACCTACCTCCACCGCTCGGGACGGATCGGAGGGCTTCAGCGCTTTGTGGGAAACCTGCTCCACCTCTTGCCCATTTTGGAGGTCAAGGGGGGGTTGGTCCAGGCGGGACCCCGGGTGCGGGGTTTCAAGGAGGGGCTTTCAAAGATGGCCGAGCTCTTCCGCACCCAATTCCCTCGAGGGGCCTGGGTCCACCTGGCCCACGCGGGAAACCTCGAGGCCGCTCATGCGCTAAAGCAGCTTCTCGAGGAGGAGATCCTATCCGTCCGCCAGGCGGGCGCGGCGGTGAGCGTTCACACCGGGCCAGGCACGGTGGCGCTCTTCGCCGGGCCAAAGGTAGAGTAACGCCATGCGGGCGGTGGTCCAGCGGGTCTCAGAAGCCTTTGTGGAGGTGGAGGGGGAGGTGGTGGGCCGGATTGGGCTCGGCCTTCTGGTCCTTTTGGGCGTCCATCGTCAGGACACCCCCATGGACGCGGAGTACCTGGCCCGGAAGGTGGGAAGGCTCCGAATCTTCGAAGACGCGGCTGGGAAGATGAACCTGGACCTCAAGGAGGTGGGCGGGGAGATCCTGGTGGTCAGCCAGTTTACCCTTTACGCAGACACCCGAAAAGGCCACCGGCCGAGCTTCCTAGAGGCCGCCCCCTTCGACCAGGGCCGCCGGCTTTACGAGGTCTTCATCGACCACCTGGTGGGCCAGGGCCACCCCGTGGAGACGGGCGTCTACGGGGCCGAGATGCGGGTCCACCTGGTGAACGAGGGGCCCGTAACCCTCCTCTTAGACTCCAAGGACCGCACGAGACCCTAAGCCTCACGTTTCTCATCCCCTTCGTTTTTAAGCTTGAGCATCCCTGCAAAGGGGTGGAAAGCATGAGCCAAAGGACCCCCGTCGAACCTAAGGACTGGATTCCCCTCATCAAGCCTTACGCCAAACCCAACCTCTGGCGGAGCCTCCGCCAAGTGGCAAACACCGCGGTTCCCCTTTTCACCGTCTTCGTTCTAGCCCATAAGGCCCTCGAGGTCTCCTTGGCCCTCACCCTCCTTTTGGATCTTGTGGCCGCCCTCTTTTTGGTCCGCCTCTTTATCCTCCAACACGATGTGGGCCACGGCTCCTTCTTCCCTAGGCGCTGGGCCAATGACCTCCTAGGCTTTTTAAGCGGGGTCTTAACCCTCGTCCCCTACCACTACTGGCAGGCC
>NZ_PSMQ01000041.1:0-2592 GCF_040290245.1 Thermus sp. | reverse complement strand
TATATGGCTCGGACAAGCCACACCTTCGAAACAGCGTGGCCTTGACCAATCTGGGCATCGCCATTCTCCTCGCGGGCATCGTCCTTCTCTTTGGGGCAAAGACCCTTCTTTTCGTCTATCTCCCCATCCAGTACCTGGCAGGGATGATCGGCATCTTCCTCTTTTACGTCCAGCACCAGTTCGAGGACGCCTACTGGGAGCACGACCCCCGCTGGGAGTACCTGAAGGCGGCCATGGAGGGGAGCACCTATCTGAAACTGCCCAGGCTTCTCCAGTGGCTTACCGGGAACATCGGCTTCCACCACATCCACCACCTGGCCCCCAGGATCCCCAATTATAACCTGGAAAAGGTACAAAAAGAAGTGGACCTGGTCAAGGCCGCCCCCACGGTCACCCTGAAGGACGCCTTCAAGATCGCCTTCGCGGATATGCACCTCCACGACGAGGAGAGCCGGAAGCTGGTGGGCTTCAAGGACGTGGCCCCCCTTCTTCGGCGGATGCAGCGGGGCCTTAAAGGGCGCTCCCAGGGATCGGCTAGTGGCGGAAGTGCCTTACTCCGGTAAACACCATGGCCAGGCCGAGCTCGTCCGCCGCCCTTATGGACTCCTCGTCCCGCAGGCTTCCCCCGGGCTGGACGATGGCGGCAACGCCATGCTGAGCAGCCAGGCGCACCACGTCGTCAAAGGGGAAGAAGGCGTCCGAGGCCAGGACCGCCCCTTCGGCCTGCTTGCCCGCCTGCTCTAGAGCGTGGCGGGCAGCGCTTAAGCGGTTGGTCTGCCCCACCCCGATCCCCAGGGTCTGTCCCCCCTTGGCCACCACGATGGCGTTGGAGCGCACGTGCTTCACCACCTTCCAGGCGAACCAGAGCTCGCCCCAGAGCTCCTCAGCGGGTGCCTTCTTGGTCACCACCTTGGGGGTTACGGGGTCCTGGGTGTCCGCATCCTGGAGGAGCACCCCGCCCCTAAGGCGCCTCAGGTCCAGGTAGGCCCCCTTGGCGGGCCTGGGGACCTCGAGGAGCCTCAGGTTCCTCTTCCGGCCCAGGACCCTAAGCGCCTCCTCGGTAAAGCCCGGGGCCAGGACCACCTCGAGGAAGACGTCCCGCATGGCCTCGGCCACCTGGCCCTCCACCACCCGGTTAAAGGCCACGATGCCCCCAAAGATGGAGATGGGGTCCGCGGCGTAAGCCTTCTGATAGGCCTCGAGGGCATCCCGTCCCAGGGCCACCCCACAGGGGTTCTGGTGCTTGATGGCGACACAGGCGGGCTCCTCGAACTCCGAGACCAGGTTCCAAGCCGCCTCCGCGTCCAGGTAGTTGTTGAAGCTCATGGCCTTGCCCTGGAGGATTCTGGCCTCAAGAAGGGGGCCCTCCTCGCCCACCACCCGGTAAAAAGCCGCCTCCTGGTGGGGGTTTTCCCCGTAGCGCAAGGGGGCCTCCCTTCGCAGGACCAGGAACTTATCCTCGGGGAACTTTTCCCCAGAAAGCCACTCGGCGATCGCGGCGTCATAAAGGGCCGTGTGGGCGAAGGCCTTCCGGGCAAGCCTCCGCCTGAACTCTGGGCTTACCCCTTCCTTGAGGGCCCTGAGCACCTCCGGGTAGTCCTCGGGGTCAGACACCGGGAGGACGGCCTGGTGGTTTTTGGCCGCCGCCCGGAGCAGGGCCGGCCCCCCGATGTCGATCTGCTCTAGGGCCTCCTCAAAGGAAACCCCTCGAGCCACCGCCTCCCGGAAGGGGTAGAGGTTCACCGCCAAGAGATGGATTCGTTCTATACCATGAGCCTTTAGCTCGGCCTCGTGCTCGGGAGTGGGTTTGGCCAAAAGCCCCGCGTGGACCCTCGGGTGAAGGGTTTTGACCCGACCCTCGAGGATCTCGGGAAACCCGGTGACCTCAAAGATGTGAAGGGTGGGGATCCCCGCCCCCTTCAGGGCCCGGTAGGTCCCCCCTGTGGAGATAAGGGTGAAGCCCAGCTCCAAAAGCCCCCGGGCGAACTCCAAAAGCCCCCGCTTGTCCGAAACGGAAAGAAGCGCCCGCATCCCCCCCACTTTATCCGAAGCCACCAGGCTTGGTCGTGTCAAGAAGGAGGCATACCCCTCCGCAAGGCCTTTGGCCAAGCCCTGCGGGCATCACCCCATAAGGGTGTGCGTTAAAAGGCCGACCGCCCCGCCGGCGAGTACCAGCCAGGCCGAGTTCACCCGGAGGCGCAGGAGGAGCACGAGCGAGGCCAGGGCCAGCGCAGCCGTCATCGGGTCGACGATCGCCTCCCGGCCGATCGGCCAGAAGACCCCCGCCATCAGCGCCACCGCGGCCACGTTCACCCCGTCTAACAAAGGCGCCGTCCACCGGGAGGCCCGAAGCCGGGGCACAAAAGGCGCTACCGCGGCCACGAAGAAGAAGGAGGGCAGGAAGATCCCGAGCGTGGCCAGCAGGGCACCCGGCAACCCGGCCACCAGGCACCCGACAAAGGTCGCCGTGGTGAAGAGTGGCCCCGGGGTAAACTGGCCAACGGCCACCGCGCCTTTGGAGCTGTTGGTCGGTGAGCCAGCCCAGCCGCTCGACGAAGTCGCGCCGAAGGAAGGCCAGGAGCACGTACCCGC
>NZ_PSMQ01000040.1:12153-15604 GCF_040290245.1 Thermus sp. | reverse complement strand
GGACCTCTCCGCCGGGAACTACCTCGAGCCCACCTTGTTCGTGGGGGAGAACCACATGAGGATCGCCCAGGAGGAGATCTTTGGCCCCGTGCTTCTCGCCATCCCCTTCAAGGACGAGGAGGAGGCCCTTAAGAAGGCCAACGCAACCCGGTACGGCCTGGCCGCCTACGTCTTCACCCGGGACCTCGAAAGGGCCCACCGGCTGGCCCTCGGCCTCGAGGCGGGGATGGTCTGGGTGAACAGCCACAACGTCCGCCACCTTCCCACCCCCTTTGGAGGGGTGAAGGAGAGCGGGACCCACCGGGAAGGGGGGTTCTACGCCTTTGAGTTCTACACCGAGCTGAAGAACGTGGCGGTGCCCCTGGTGCCGCCTCACGTGCCCAAGTTTGGGAAGGGAGGGTAGGATGCGTACAGGAAAGGACTATCTCGAGGCCCTTAGGAAGGCTCCCCCTAGCCTTTGGTACAAGGGGGAGAGGGTGGAAGACCCCACCGCCCACCCCGTTTTCCGAGGGGCGGCCCAGACCATGGCCCGGCTTTACGACCTCCAGCACGACCCGAGGTACCGGGAGATCCTGACCTATGAGGAGGACGGCCACCTCCACGGGACGAGCTTCCTCATTCCCAAAACGAAGGAGGACCTGAGGAAGAGGGGCCTGGCCTACAAGGCCTGGGCCGACCAGACCCTGGGGATGATGGGCCGGAGCCCGGACTACCTGAACGCGGTGGTCATGGCTTACGCGGCTAGCGCCCCCTACTTTGGCGAGTTCGCGGAAAACGTCCGGGCCTACTACCGCTACTTGAGGGACAACGACCTGGCCACCACCCATGCCCTCACCAACCCCCAGGTGAACCGGGCCAAACCCCCCTCGGGCCAGCCCGACCCCTACATCCCCGTGGGCATCGTCCGGCAGACGGAGAAGGGGATCGTGGTCCGGGGGGCCCGGATGACCGCCACCTTTCCTTTGGCGGAGGAGCTTTTGGTCTTTCCCTCCACCCTTCTGAAGGAGGGCCCGGGAAGCGAGAAATACGCCGTGGCCTTCGCCGTTCCCACGAACGCCCCGGGGCTTCACTTCCTCTGCCGGGAGGGCTTGGCGGGGGACTCCCCCTTTGACCACCCCCTTTCCAGCCGTCTGGAGGAGATGGATGCCCTGGTGATCTTCGACGAGGTCTTCGTACCCTGGGAACGGGTCTTCATCCTGGGGGATGTGGAGCGGTGCAACAACGCCTACGCCCAGACGGGGGCCCTTCACCACATGGCCCACCAGGTGGTGGTGCTGAAGACGGCCAAGACGGAGGCCTTTTTAGGGGTGGCCGCCCTTCTTGCCGAGGGCATCGGGGCGGACCAGTACGGGCATGTCCAGGAGAAGGTCGCGGAGATCATCGTTTACCTCGAGGCCATGCGGGCCTTCTGGACCCGGGCCGAGGAGATGGCGAAGCTGAACGAGTACGGCCTCCTCGTTCCCGACCGGGGGGCGATCGACGGGGCCCGGAACCTCTACCCCCGGCTTTACCCCAGGATCCGGGAGATCATCCAGCAGATCGGGGCGAGCGGCCTCATCACCCTGCCTTCGGAAAGGGACTTCAAGGGCCCCTTGCGGCCCCACCTGGAGAAATTCCTCCAGGGGGCGACCCTATCCGCCCGGGAACGGGTGGCCCTTTTCCGCCTGGCCTGGGACATGACCCTCTCCGGCTTTGGGGCGAGGCAGGAGCTTTACGAGCGCTTCTTCTTCGGCGACCCGGTGCGGATGTACCAGACGCTTTACAACGTCTACGACAAGGAGCCCTACAAGGAGCGGATCCGGGCCTTTCTCAGGCCGCTTCTTGAAACGATCCCTGCTTTGGAGGGGGCATGAGGGAGGCCTTCAAGGAAGCGATGAGCCGGTTCGCGGCCGGGGTGACGGTGGTCTTTGCGGGGGAGCGGGGCATGACGGCGAGCGCCTTCTTCTCCCTTTCCTTGGACCCTCCCCTTGTGGCCCTCGGGGTGAGCGAAAGGGCCAGGCTTCTGCCCGCCCTTTTGGAGGCGGACCGGTTTACCGTGAGCCTCCTACGGGAAGGGCAGGAGGGGGTGGCGGACCACTTCGCAGGCCGGGCTTCGGGGGTGGGTTTCTCGCCGGGCCAAGCCCTGCTGGAAGGGGAGCCCCCCCGGGTCAAAGGGGCCTTGGCCGCTTTGGTCTGCCGCCTCGAGGCCCATTACCCAGGGGGGGATCATCGGATCGTGGTGGGCCGGGTGGAGGAGGTCCACCTCGGGGAGATGGGGCCTCCTCTGGCCTACTTCCACCGGGCATACCGGCGGCTTTGTTAGGAGGGCAGGATGGGGATTGTTCGGGTAGGGTTCATCGAGCTTTGGGTCAGGGACCTCGAGGCCAGCCTGGCCTTTTATCAGGGGCTTTTAGGTTTCCGCCTCGAGCGGCAAGAGGAGGGGCGTGCCTACCTGCGGGGGTATGAGGAGCTGGAGTGGAGCCTGAAGCTCACCCAGGCCCCCCGGGCTGCGGTGAGGAGCCTGGGCTTCAAGGTGGAAAAGGAGGAGGACCTAGAGGCCCTAAAGGCCTGGGCCAGCTCCGAGGGGCTTCCTTTCCGCCTCGAGGCGGACTGGGGAAGGGTCGAGATCCTTAGGGTACAGGATCCCTTCGGCTACCCCTTGGCCTTCTACCACCGCGCACAGAAGCTGGAGCGGGTCCTCCAGCGCTACCACGAGTACCGGGGGCCTGGGGTTTTGCGCCTGGACCACTTTAACCTCTTCTCTCCGGAGGTGGGGAAGGCCACCCAGTACTACCGGGAGAGGCTGGGCTTCCGCCTTACCGAGTACACCGAGGACGAGGAAGGGCGGCTTTGGGCAAGCTGGCTCCACCGCAAGGGGAACGTTCACGACCTCGCCTTCACCAACGGGGAAGGACCCAGGCTTCACCACTTCGCCTACTGGCTTCCCGACCCCATGGCCATCTTAAAGGCAGCGGATATCCTGGCAGGGGCGGTCCAGACGGACCGGATCGAACGGGGACCGGGCCGGCACGGGATCTCTAACGCCCTCTTCCTCTACCTCAAGGATCCCGACGGTCACCGGATAGAGCTCTACACCTCCGACTACCTGACCGTGGACCCCGACCATCCGCCCCTCCGATGGAGCCTGAACGATCCCCGGCGGCAAACCCTCTGGGGGCATAAGACCCCCAAGAGCTGGTTCTTGGAGGGAAGCCTGCTCCTCTCCCTGGAGGACACCCCCCTCTCCACCCGCCCCTCCCCCCTCCAGGGTCTTCCGGAGCATGTGATCTGAACCCTCTTAGGCCCGGTTCCACCCCGGGTCTTGACGGGACGGATCCCCCTGAATAAACTTGCAGCAAAACGCCTAACGGCTGTTCGTTTGGCCCTGGCCCGGGAGGCCGGGCAAAGGCAGAAGGAGGTCGGAAATGAAAAGGGTTTTGGCAGCGCTTCTGGTCCTAACGGCAGCGGCTTT
>NZ_PSMQ01000040.1:0-12130 GCF_040290245.1 Thermus sp. | reverse complement strand
GGTCCTGAAGGTGGGGGTGGTGGTCTCGGCCACCGGCCCCGCGGCCTCCTTGGGGATCCCTGAGCGGAACACCCTCCTCATCCTGGAGGAGCTCCTAAACCGTACGCGCGGTGTGGCGGGGCGGAAGGTCCAGTTCACGATTTTGGACGATGCCTCGGATACCACCCAGGCGGTGCGGAACACCCGGCGCCTGGTGGAGGAAGGGGTGGTGGCCGTCATCGGCACCACCACCACCCCCGCCTCCTTGGCCATGATCGACGTGGTGGCTGAGGCCAAGGTGCCCATGATCTCCCTGGCGGCCAGCAAGGACATCATCCACCCCGTGGATGCCAAGCGCTTCTGGGTCTTCAAGACCCCCCAGACGGAGGAGCTCATGGCCCGGGCCATCGTGGCCGACATGGTGGCCAGGGGGGTGAAGGAGGTGGCCTACATCGGGTTCAACGATGCCTACGGCGAAGGCTGGGCCCGGTTCTTTGAGGCGGAGGCCAAGGCCAAGGGGCTGCAGGTGGTTCAGAGCGAGCGGTACAACCGTACGGACACCTCCGTCACCGGCCAGATCCTCCGCATCTTGGCCAAGAGGCCCGATGCCGTCCTCATCGGCGCGAGCGGGACCCCGGCCGTCCTCCCCCAGAGGACCTTGAAGGAGCGGGGCTACCAGGGCCTTATCTACCAGACCCACGGGGTGGCCAACCCCGACTTCCTCCGGGTGGGCGGAAGGGATGTGGAGGGGACCTTTCTGCCCGCCGGCCCTATCCTGGTGGCGGAGCAGCTTCCGTCCACCTTCCCCTCCAAACGGGTGGCTCTGGACTACATCCAGCGCTACGAAGCCCGGTATGGCATCGGGAGCTACTCCACCTTTGGGGCCCATGCCTGGGATGCCTGGTTGATCCTGAGGCCGGCCCTGGAGCGCGCGCTTAAAAAGGCCGACCCTGAAAAGGATCTCGCCGCCTTCCGGAGCGCCCTCAGGGACGAGATCGAGGTGACCAAGGGCCTGGTGGCCACCCATGGGGTCTTTTCCTTTAGCCGGGAGGACCACCTGGGCCTGCGGTTTGAGGACGCGGCGGTGATGGTCCAGGTGGTCTCCGGAGGCTGGAAGCTCATCCGCACCTTCCGCTAAGCCATGGACGCCACCCTCCTTTTCTTCCTCCTCCTGGACGCTTTGCAAAACGGGGTCGTCTACGGGCTTTTGGCGATGGCCCTGGTTCTGGTCTTCGCGGTGACCCGGGTGATCCTCGTCCCCATCGGGGAGCTGATGATGTTTGCCCCTCTGTCCTACGTCTGGCTCTTGGAGGGGCAGCTTCCCGGGACGCTCTACCTCACCTTGGCCCTTTTGGGGGTCTGGGCGTTTCTGGAAAGGCGGCTCCCTCGGCTTGGGGTCCGCATCCTCGGTTTAGGGGTGGGGCTTTTCCTCCTTTCCTTCCTGGCCAAGGGCTTTGCCC
Source organism: Thermus sp. (assembly GCF_040290245.1). Classification (GTDB taxonomy): domain Bacteria; phylum Deinococcota; class Deinococci; order Deinococcales; family Thermaceae; genus Thermus_A. The sequence continues at coordinate 10,691 of NZ_PSMQ01000040.1, read as the reverse complement.
TTTTGGCCTATCTGGCCAGCCTGGCCCTGGTCTTGGCCCTGGGGGTTTCCACCTACAGGCTTTTCTTTGAGCCCATGCGGGAGGGGACGGTGCTTTCCTACTTGATCATGGCCGTGGGGCTTCACGTGGCCTTTCAGGGCCTTGGCCTGGTCTTTTTCGGCCCGGAGCAGTACCGGCCCGACCCCCTTCTCAAGGGGGAGGTGGTGGTGGGGCTTTCCCGCCAGGCCCTCTTGGTTTACGGCTTCGCCCTTCTTGTGGTGGTTGGGCTTTACTCCTTCTTCCGGACCCTGTATGGCAAAGCCCTTCTGGCCTGCGCCCAGAACCGGGTTGGGGCCCGGCTCCTGGGGATCCGGCCCGAGGAAGGGGGGAGGGTGGCGGTGGGTCTGGCCAGCGGGGTGGCGGGGGTGGCGGGCCTCCTCCTTGCCCCCTTGACCAACGCCGCCTACTTCATGGGCTTCATGCTGGGGCTCAAGGGGTTCGTGGCGGCGATCCTGGGGGGGCTTGTCAGCTACCCCATGGCCTTCTTTGGAGCCTTCTTGGTCTCCTTGTTTGAGTCCTTTGCCTCGTTCTACGCGAGCGCATACAAGGAGGCTTTGGTGTTTTTGCTGCTTCTGCCCGCCCTCTTTTACCAAAGCCTCAGGGTGCGGACGCTGGAGGGGGAGGAATGAGGGCCTTCTGGTTTCTCCTGGCCTTGGTCCCCCTGGTCCTTCCCCATTCCTACCTGACCCCTTATGTCCTCTTCGCCATCGGGGGCCTGGTGGCCCTTTCCCTTTACCTGCTTACTGGGCTGGCCGGGATGACCAGTTTCGGCCAGGCGGCCTTCATGGGGGCTGCCGCCTACACCACCGGGCTTCTTACGGTACGCCTCGGGCTTTCCCCCTGGTTGGGCCTTATGGCCGGGGTGCTGGTGGCCCTGGGGTTTGCCCTGGTCCTGGGGGGGGTAACGGTGCGGCTTAAGGGCCATTTTCTGCCCCTTTCCACCATCGCCTGGCAGGTGGCGGTCTTCATTCTGGCGGGCAACCTGGTGGGCCTCACCGGAGGCCATACGGGCCTGACCGACCTTCCCGCGCCTCGCCTTTGGGGGTTTTCCCTGGAAGACGCACGGAGGTATGCGGTCTTCGCGGGCCTGGTTTTGGCGCTGGCGGTGCTGGCCTTATCCAACCTGCGGCAAAGCGCCTTGGGCCGCGCCTTTTTGGCCCTGAAGGGGGAGGGGTTGGTGGCGGCGAGCTTTGGGGGGAGCCCGGCCCGGCTTAGGCTTTGGGCCTTTCTCCTCTCCGGGGCTTTGGCGGGGGTGGCGGGCTTTCTGTACGCCCACTTCCTCCGCTTCGTCAACCCCACGCCCTTCTCCCTCGAGGCCAGCATCAAGTACCTGATCATGGCCGTGGCGGGCGGGGTGGGGAGCATCCCTGGGGTGCTTTTGGGCGCGGGGCTCATCACCGCCTTAGAGGACTGGCTCAAGGACCTCCTCCCCTTCCTCTTGGGCCGGGCAGGAAACTACGAGAGCGTGGCGTACGGGTTTATCCTGGCGGGCATCCTGCTTCTTTCCCCAAAAGGGCTTTGGCCCTACTTGGAGGGCCTTTTCCCCAGAAGGCAAGTCCGCCCCCCACGCCTGGACCGCCCTTGGGCCTTGCCCCGGCCGGGAGGGGAGCGGGGGGAGGTGGTTTTAAAGCTCGAGGGCCTTTCCAAGGCCTTCGGAGGACTTTTGGCGGTAAACGGGGTGAGCTTTGAGCTCAAAAGGGGGGAGATCCTGGGCCTGATCGGCCCCAATGGGGCCGGGAAGAGCACCACCTTCAACCTCATCACCGGGGTTTTGGCGCCTTCCGGGGGCCGGGTGGTCTTCAAGGGGCGGGAAGTGACCGGCCTTCCCCCTGAGGCCATCCACCGGTTGGGCCTGGCCCGGACCTTCCAGCACCCCCACCTTTTCCCCGAGCTCACCGTTTTAGAGAACGCGGCCTTGGGGGCGTTTGCCCGGGCCAGAGCGGGGGTCTTGACCATCCTTTTGGGCCTGCACAAAAAGGAGGAGGAGGCCCTCTTGGCCACGGCCTACCAGGCCCTGAGGCGGGTGGGGTTGGAGGGGCTGGCCCTGGAACGGGCGGCGCGGCTCAGCGCGGGGCAGCAGCGGCTTTTGGAGATCGCCCGGGCCCTTTCCGCCTCCCCTGAACTCCTCCTCTTGGACGAGCCCGCCGCGGGTCTTAGGGCGGGGGAGAAGCGGGAGCTGGCCCGGCTTCTTAGGCGGCTTTCCGAAGAGGGGGTGACCCTGCTTCTGGTGGATCACGACATGGACCTGGTCATGGGCCTGGTGGACCGGGTGGTGGTCATGCACTACGGGGAGAAGCTGGCCGAGGGAAGCCCCCAGGAGGTGCAGCGGAACCCCCTGGTGCGGGAGGCCTATCTGGGGGAGGTGGTCTAGGTGCTCCAGGTGGAGGACCTCACCGTCCGTTATGGGGCCTTGGAGGCGGCCCGCCACGTCTTTTTACGCCTCGACGAGGGGGAGGCGGTGGCCCTGATCGGTCCGAATGGGGCGGGAAAGACGAGCGTCCTGAGGGGCATCCTGGGCCTGGCCCGGGCCTTGGGGCGGGTGGTGGTTGCGGGCCAGGAGATGCCTTATCGAAGCCCGGAGGCCCTTTTGGAACGGGGTCTGGTCTTGGTTCCGGAGGGGCGGGCCCTCTTCCCCGGCCTCAGCGTGGAGGACAACCTCCTTCTGGGGGGGTTCGCCCGGATCAGGCGGGGGGAGGGGCTCAGGGAGGATCTGGAGCGGGTTTACACCCTTTTCCCGCGGCTTAAAGAGCGGCGGGCCCAGATGGCGGGGACGCTTTCTGGGGGGGAGCAGCAGATGCTGGCCTTGGGCCGGGCCCTGATGAGCCGGCCCCGCCTCCTTCTTCTGGACGAGCCCTCCTTGGGCTTGGCCCCCCTTGTGGTTCGGGAGATCTACCGGGTCTTGGAGGAGCTCAGGCGGGAGGGGACCCCCCTTTTGGTGGTGGAGCAGAACGTGAGGATGGCCCTTTCCCTGGTGGACCGGGCTTACGTGATGGAGGCGGGGGAGGTGGTCTTGGAGGGGAAGGCCCAGGAGCTTTTGCACGACCCACGGGTGGTGGAGGCCTACTTGGGGGTAAGGGCAGGATCCGAGGGAGAGGCATGAAGGACCCGTTCATGGAAACCTTGGGGCTTCAGACCCTTTCCCTGGGCGCAGGGGAGGCGGTGGTGGAGGGGGTGGTGCGGGAACCTCACCTGAACCTTCACGGCACCGGGCATGGAGGGTTCTTGTACGCCTTGGCAGACAGCGCCTTTGCCTTGGCCAGCAACTCCCGGGGCCCGGCGGTGGGCCTTTCCACCCGGATGGACTTCTTCCGGCCGGTGAGGCCGGGCGAACGGGTGCGGGCCGTGGCCCGGGAGGTGTTTCTTTCCCGCAGGACCGCCACCTACCAGGTGGAGCTCCTGCGTCTAGGTGAGGAACAAGAAAGGGTAGCCCTTTTCATCGGAACGGTTTACCGAATGGAGGTGAAGGATGTACCAACCGGAACTCGAGACCCTGCCTAGGGAAAAGCTAAGGGCTTTGCAGGAGGAAAGGCTTAAGCGGATCATCCAGTACGTCTACGAACGGGTCCCCTTCTACCGGAAGGCCCTGGACGAGGCCGGGGTGGACCCCAAGGGGCTTTGGGGCCTCGAGGACCTCCCAAGGATCCCCTTTACCCAAAAGGCGGACCTCCGCGACCATTACCCCTTCGGCCTTTTCGCCGTGCCCAGGGGGGAGGTGGCCCGCATCCACGCCTCGAGCGGCACCACCGGGAAGCCCACGGTGGTGGGGTATACGAAGAACGACCTCCAGGTCTTTAAGGAGGTGGTGGCCCGCTCCCTGGCCGCGGCGGGGGCCAGGCCGGGGATGATGCTCCACAACGCCTACGGCTACGGCCTCTTTACCGGAGGGCTGGGCCTGCACGGGGGGGCGGAGGCCTTGGGGATGACGGTGGTTCCCGTCTCGGGGGGGATGACGGAGCGGCAGATCCTGCTCATCCAGGACCTCCGCCCCGAGGTGATCAGCTGCACCCCCTCCTACGCCCAGACCCTGGCGGAGGAGTTCCGGAAGCGGGGGGTGGACCCGGGGGCGCTTTCCCTCGAGTATGCCGTTTTGGGGGCTGAGCCTTGGACGGAGGCCATCCGGAAGCAGGTGGACGAGGGCCTGGGGGTGAAAAGCACGAACATCTACGGCCTTTCTGAGATCATCGGCCCTGGGGTGGCCAACGAGTGCGTGGAGGAGAGGCAGGGAAGCCACCTCTGGGAGGACCACTTCCTCCCCGAGGTGGTGGACCCTACCACGGGCGAGCCCCTCCCCGAGGGCAAAGTAGGGGTTCTGGTCTTGACCACCCTGACTAAGGAGGCCATGCCCCTTCTGCGCTACTGGACGGGGGACCTCACCTTCCTCATCCATGAGCCTTGCACCTGTGGCCGGACCCATGTGCGCATGGGTCCCATCCTGGGCCGCACCGACGACATGCTGATCATCCGGGGGGTGAACGTCTACCCCACCCAGGTGGAGGCGGTTCTTAAGGATATCCCCGGGGTGGAGCCCTACTACCAGATCGTCCTCAGGCGGGAGGGAACCCTGGACGAGGCGGAGCTTAGGGTGGAGGTCTCGGAGGCGGTCTACAACGAGGTGGACCGGAAGGTCCTTTCCGAAGAGGTCATCGAAGGGGACCACCGGCTTCATGCTTTGCGGGAGAGGATTGCCCACAAGATTAAGGACACCATCGGCGTCTCGATGAAGGTGACCCTCCTGGCCCCGGGGGAGGCTCCCAGGAGCGAGGGGGGAAAGCTGAGGCGCGTTTTAGACTTGAGGCCGAGATGAGGCCGATTCCCTTGGGATACGAGGCGGTTTTTGAGACCGTGGTCACCCCGGAGATGACGGTGAACTTTGAGGAGCTGGGCCCGGTCCACCCCGTCTACGCCACCTACTGGATGGTCAAGCACATGGAGCTGGCGGGCCGGAAGATCATCCTCCCCTTTTTGGAGGAGGGGGAGGATGGGATCGGAAGCTATGTGGAGGCGAGGCACCTGGCCTCCGCCCTGGTGGGGATGCGGGTGAGGGTGGTGGCGGTCCATGAAAAGACGGAGGGGAACCGGGTATACGCCCGCTGTTTGGCCTACAACGAGCTGGGGGATCTGATCGGGGAGGGGAGGACGGAGCAGGTCATCCTGCCTAAGGGGCGCCTGGAGGCCCTTTTCCAAAGGCTCCTGACCCGCTGGAAGGGAGTGTGAGGTGGGACACTTGTCCCCTCCCCATTCCTGCGGTAAACTGATCCTAACGATCGTTCGTTAGCTATGAGCCGGAAACAGGAGATCCTCACCGCCGCTAGCAAGCTCTTCAGCCAAAAGGGCTTTCACGCCACCAGCATCCGCCACCTGGCCAAGGCCCTGGGGGTCCAGGGTGGGAGCCTTTACGCCCACATCTCCTCCAAGGAGGAGATCCTTGTGGAGATCGTTCGCCGGGCGGCGGAGCGGTTTTTATCCATCGGAGAGGACCTTTCCGGAAGCCCCGTAGAGAAGCTGAGGCGGCTTATCCAAAAGCACCTCGAGGTCATTGCCGAGGAACAGGCCTCGGCCACGGTCTTTTTCCACGAGTGGAAGTTCCTTCCCGAGGAGAAGAGGCGGCAGGTCCTCCTCTGGCGGGACACGTACGAACGTCTGGTCCAAAGGGTGGTGGAGGAGGGGGTGGAGGCGGGGGTCTTCCGGGTGGAAAACCCCCGGCTGGCGACCTTGTTCCTCCTTTCCGCCCTCAACTGGACCTACCAGTGGTACCGCAAGGACGGCCCCCTTTCCCTGAAGGAGCTTGCCGAGGAGTACGCGCGCCTGGCTTTGAACGCCCTAGGCGCACGGGAGGTGGAGGATGGTGAAGCTTAGGATAGGTCAGCCGGAGGACCCGGATTACCAGGAGAGGCTGGAGGCGTTTGAGGCCCGGATCGCCCGGGGCGAGAAGATCGAGCCCGGGGACTGGATGCCCGCGGAGTACCGGCGCCAACTCATCCGGATGATCTCCCAGCACGCCCATAGTGAGGTGGTGGGGATGCACCCCGAAGGGGCCTGGATCCTCCGGGCTCCTTCCCTCAGGCGGAAGCTTATCCTTCTGGCCAAGGTGCAGGACGAGGCGGGGCACGGCCAGTACCTCTACCATGCGGCCGAGACCCTGGGCATAAGCCGGGAGGAGATGCTGGAGGCCCTCCTCGAGGGCCGGGCCAAGTACTCCAACATCTTCAACTACCCCACTTTGACCTGGGCGGATGTGGGCATCATCGGCTGGCTGGTGGACGGAATGGCCATCAAGAACCAGACCATGCTGGCCCAGTGCTCCTACGGCCCCTACTCCCGGGCCATGGTCCGGATCTGCGCGGAGGAGACCTTCCACCACAAGCAGGGAAAGGAGGCGGTCCTCCTCTACGCCCGCGGAAGCCGGAAGCAGCGCCAAATGGTCCAAGACGCCCTGAACCGCTGGTGGTGGCCCACCCTGATGATGGCCGGCCCCCCGGACACCGACTCCCCCCACACGCCCTTGCTTTTGCGCTGGGGGATCAAGACCAAGACCAACGACCAGATCCGGCAGGAGTTCCTAAACGAGCATGTTCCGGAGCTTCTGGACGCGGGGCTTTCCATTCCCGATCCCCATCTTCGCTACGACGAAAAGACGGGAAACTGGAGCCACGGCCCCATCCCCTGGGACGAGTTCTGGAAGGTGATCGGGGGGGAGGGCCCCATGAACCGGCACCGCCTCGAGGCCCGGCGCCGGGTGCACGAGGAGGGGCGGTGGGTGCGGGAGGCTTTGGAGGCCTACGGCAGGAGGCGGTTGGCCGTGGCCGCGGACTAAGGGAGGCGGTATGGATACCGAGTGGCCCCGCTGGGAGGTCATCAAACAGGACACCCCCACCGCACCCTTGCAGATGCTGGGCTCGGTGCACGCGGCGGACCCTGAGCACGCCCTCCTCGTGGCCCGGCACGTCTTCGTTCGCCGCCCTTCCGCTCACGCCCTTTTCGTTGCCCCCGCGGACGCCTTTTTCATGGTCACGCAGGAGGCGCTCAAGGAGGGAGGGTGGGAGGTGGAGGTGCCTGGCCATCCGGAGAAGCCCTACCAGGTCTACCGGAAGGCCTCCAACCGCCGGAGCATGATCTACGGGGAGCTGGCGGGCAAGGTGGTGGCCCAAAACCCGGTGGATGCGGTCAAAAAGGCGCTCCTCGAGCTTCCAGGCCCCTTTTTCGCCCTTTGGGTGGTTCCCGAGGAGGCCCTTTACGGCACCGAGGAGAGCCCGGAGGTGCGGGAGAGCTGGTTTGAGCCCGCCAAGGGGAAGGTTTACCGCCTCCAGTCCTATTACGGCCTGGTGGGCCGGCATCCCAAGGAGGTGAGGCGTGGATAGTCTGGAGGCTTTGCTTGCCCAGAAACTGAGGGCCATGGCCGACGACGAGGTGGTCCTGGCCCAGCGGCTTTCGGAGTGGGTCTCCTATGCCCCCATCCTCGAGGAGGACATCGCCATCGCCAACCTGGCCCAGGACGAGCTGGGCCATGCCCAGGTCTACCTGGAGCTGAAGAAGGCCATCGACGGGGTGGAGCCCGACCAGGAGGTCTTTTTCAAAGATCCCCTGGCGTTCCAAAACGCCGTCTTGGTGGAGCTTCCCAAGGGAGACTGGGCCTACACCATGGTCCGCCAGTACCTCTTCGACCTCTACGAGAACCTCTGGCTTAAGGAGGCACAAAAGAGCGGCTACCTGCCCCTGGCCGAGGCCGCGGCGAGGATCCTCAAGGAGGAGCGCTTCCACCTCAAGCACGCCTCCTTGTGGGTGGAAAGGCTGGCCCTGGGGACGGAAGAGTCCCACGCCCGAACCGCTAGGGCCTTGGAGGAGCTCTGGCCCTATGCCCGGCAGCTCTTCCAGCCCCTGGAGGGGGAGGAGGCTTTGGTGGAGGCGGGGCATCTGCCGGACCTTAGGGCGCTTTGGCCGGAGTACGAGGCGCAAGCGAGGGGGTTTTTGCAGGGCCTGGGGCTCGAGCTTCCCCAGAAGGGGTACACCCCGAAGAGCCGGTCCGAGCACACGGAGCACCTCTGGCCCTTAGTGGTCCTGATGCAGTCCGTGGCCCGCTGGGACCCGGAGGCCAAGGCATGGTAGAGCGGTACTGGGAGGCTTTAAAGGGGGTCATGGACCCGGAGATCCCCGTCCTTTCCGTGGTGGAGATGGGGATGGTGCGGGGCCTCGAGGTGCTTCCCCTCGAGGGCGGGAAAGGGCCGGGGGAGAGGGTACGGGTCCGTTTCCGCCCCACCTTCTCGGGCTGCCCCGCCCTGCGGGTCATCCAGGAGGAGATCCGAAAGGCCCTGGAGGCGGCGGGGGCGAAGGAGGTGGAGATCGCGACGGAGTTTGCCCCCTGGAGCACGGAGGAGCTTTCTCCAGCGGCCAGGGCCAAGCTAGAGGCCTATGGCATAGCCCCTCCGCTGCCCTTGGAGGCCCTGCCTCTGGCTGAGCCCCGTTGCCCGAGGTGCGGGAGCGGGCAGGTGGTTTTGAAAAACCCCTTTGGCCCCACGCTGTGTAAATCCCTCTACCAGTGCGAGGCCTGCAAAGAGGTGTTTGAGGCCATGAAAACGGTGTGAGCCGGTCCGCGTTGCCTTCGCGAAGCGAAACACCGAGTTGCTTTCGCGAAGCGAAACACCGAGAGGAGGAGATCTTGCCCACACGGAAACTCCAGCACTACATCCTAGGCGGTTTTCACGAGAGCCCCGGCGAAGGGGTGCCCGTTTTTGACCCCTATACCGGGGAAGAGGTGGCGCGGGTCAGCGGCGAGGGGCTTGATTTTGGAGCCATCCTCGAGTACGCCCGCCAGGGAGGCCAGGCCCTAAGGAGGCTTTCCTTCGCCGAGAGGGGACGGATTCTCAGAGCGCTCGCCGAGCACCTTTCCCAGTCCAAGGAGGCCCTTTACGAGGCCTCCCACACCGCCGGGGCCACCCGGAAGGATGCCTGGTACGACGTGGACGGCGGGATCGGGGTGCTTTTCAGCTACGCCAGCCTGGCGCGGAACCTTCCCGAGGGGGGGCTTCTCCCGGAGGAGGAGTACCTTCCCCTTTCCAAGGACCGTTCCTTCCAGGGCCGGCACGTCCTCGTGCCCAAGGAGGGGGTGACGGTCCAGATCAACGCCTTCAACTTTCCCGTCTGGGGGCTTTTGGAAAAGTTCGCCCCCGCCTTTTTGGCGGGGGTTCCCACCCTGGCCAAACCCGCCACGCCCAGCGCCCAGGTGGCGGCGCGGCTGGTGGAGCAGATTCACGCCTCGAGGCTGCTTCCCGAGGGGAGCCTCCAGGTGGTCTACGGAGGCCTCGAGGGCCTGTGGGGGCGGCTTTCCTATCAGGACTCGGTCTTCTTCACAGGCTCCCAGGCCACGGCCCTCCGCCTTAGGGGCGTGCTTCCTCCCGAGGTCCTTTTCAACGCGGAGACGGACTCCTTAAACGCCGCCCTTTTGGGCAGAGGGGTTACGGAACCCCTTTTGCACCGGTTTGCCGAGGAGGTTTTCCGGGAGCTTTCCATCAAGGCTGGCCAGCGGTGCACCGCCATCCGCCGGGTCCTCGTGCCCAAGGAACGGGTGGAGGAAGTGGCCGAGGCCATTGTCCGCCGGCTTTCCACCCTTCGTGCCGGCGACCCTCGGGAGGAGGCCACCACCTTACCCCCCCTGGTGAGCCTGAGGCAGAAGGAGGAGGTCGGCCGGGTGGTGGAGGCTCTTTTGAAGGCGGGGGCCTCTTTGCTGTACCGGCATCCGGTGGACGATGGGGCCTTTTTCCCCCCGACCCTTCTTTTGGCCCAGGAGCCCTTCCAAAGGGCGGTCCACACCCTGGAGCCCTTCGGCCCCGTAGCCACCCTTGTGCCCTATGAGACCCTGGAGGAGGCGGTGGCCCTGGCCAACCTGGGTGGGGGAAGCCTGGTGGCCACCATCGCCACGGAGGACCTGGAGGAGGCCCGCGCCCTGGTGCGGGGCCTGGCCCCCCATCACGGCCGGCTCCACCTTTTGAACCACCGCACGGCCGAACCCTCCACGGGCCACGGTTCCCCCTTGCCCCGCCTGCTTCACGGGGGGCCGGGCCGGGCCGGGGGCGGGGAGGAGCTGGGAGGGCTTTTGGCCGTCAAGCGGCACCTGCAGCGGGTGGCCCTCCAGGCCGATCCGGAAAGCCTGACCGCCCTTTTGGGGGAGCATGCCTGGGGGGCGGAGAAGCCCGCAGGGGTGCATCCCTTCCGCAAGTACTACGAGGACCTGGAGGTGGGGGAGACCCTCACCACCCACCGGCGCACCGTCACCGAGGCGGACATCGCCGCCTTTGCCAACCTCTCCTGGGACCACTTCTACGCGCATACGGACGAGCTTGCGGCCAGGGAGAGCCTTTTCGGCAAGCGGGTGGCCCACGGCTACTTCGTCCTTTCCGCGGCGGCCGGGCTTTTTGTGGACCCCGCGCCCGGGCCGGTCCTGGCCAACTACGGCCTGGAAAGCCTCCGCTTCCTCGAGCCCGTGGGGGTGGGGGACACCCTCCAGGCCCGCCTGACGGTGAAGAGCAAGCGCCCCCGGGACGAGAGGACCGGGGTGGTGGCCTGGGACGTGGAGGTGGTGAACCAGGAGGGTAAGCCCGTGGCCGTCTACACCATCCTTACCCTGGTCCAGAAGCGACCTTAGTGGCCCGGGCCACACC
>NZ_PSMQ01000039.1:0-15676 GCF_040290245.1 Thermus sp. | reverse complement strand
GCCACAACCCCTACCAGGACAACGGCATCAAGTTCTTTGGGCCCACCGGCGAGAAGCTCCCCGACGAGGCGGAGGAGGAGATCGAGGCCCTTTTGCAGGAGGCCCACCCCACCCGGGGCATCGGGACCGTGGGGGATTTCCGGGAGGCGGAGCGGATCTACATGGACTTCCTCCTGGAGCGGGCCCCCGACCTCTCTGGGCTCAGGATAGGCGTGGACGGGGCCAACGGCGCCACCTACCGCCTGGCCCCCAAGGTCTTCCAAAAGGCGGGGGCGGAGGTCTTTCCCCTCTTCACCGCCCCGGATGGGCGGAACATCAACGCGGGCTGCGGCTCCACCCACCCGGAGGTCCTGAGCCGTCTGGTGGGGGAGCTGGGGCTGGACCTGGGGGTGGCCTTTGACGGGGACGGGGACCGGGTGGTCTTCGTGGACCGGAAAGGGCGGCTTTTCCACGGGGACCACATCCTTTACCTAAACGCGCTATACCGCAAGGAAGAGGGCGTGGTAGGCACCGTGATGAGCAACATGGCCCTGGAGGCCCGACTGAAGGAGAGGGGGATCGCCTTCTACCGGGCGGCGGTGGGGGATCGGTACGTTTTGGAGATGCTCAAGGAGAAGGCCCTCGTCCTCGGGGGGGAGCAGAGCGGACATGTGATCTTCCGCGACCATGCCCCCACCGGGGATGGCCTCCTCACCGCTTTGCTCACCCTGAAGGCGCTTAAGGCCATGGGTGGAGACCTTTCCGACTGGTACGAGGCCCTGCCCCTCTACCCTCAGGTCTTGGTGAACGTCCGGGTCTCGGACAAAAGGAGGGTGATGGCCCACCCCAGGCTCGAGGAGGCGGTGCGCCGGGCTGAGGAAAAGCTGAAGGGGGAGGGAAGGGTCAACGTCCGCCCCTCGGGGACGGAGCCTCTCCTTCGGGTCATGGTGGAGGGCCCCCAGGGCCTCATCCAGGAGGTGGCCCGGGAGATCCAAAAGGAGGTGGAGGCCTTGGATGGCGCACGCTAGGGCACACCTCGAGCATCGCCTCCTCCTTGCCCTTAGGGAGGAGGTGAAGGCTTTGGAGGACCCCCGGCTGTTCATGGTTAGCCTCCTTCGGGGGGAGCTCTCATCGGATGGCCGGGTCTACACCGTCTATATCGATGCCCTGTTTGCGCCTGAGGAAGCCCTTAAAGCCCTCTCGGGGGCTTCGGAACGGATTCTTTCCGGCCTGAACCGCCGGGTGCGCCTTAAGCGACTGCCCCGTCTGGAGTGGCGGTATGCGGGTTCCGATTAAGGTCCGGTATGCGGAGACCGACCAGATGGGGGTGGTTCACCACTCCGCGTATGTGGTCTACCTTGAGGCCGCCCGGGTGGAGCTTCTGGAAAAGGCGGGCCTGCCCTACCACGAGCTCGAGGCGCAGGGCCTTTTCTTTCCGGTAGTGGAGCTCAGCCTGACCTACCGGAAGCCCGCCCATTTTGGAGAGGTTTTGGAGGTGGAGGTTCGGCTTCTCGAGCTTTCCCCCCGGGCGCTTTCCTTCTCCTACCGGGTCCTGCGCAGCGGGGAGGTCCTGGCCGAGGGCCGGACGCGGCACCTCTGTCTGGTCCAAGGGAAGGCCGGGCGGATGAGCCCGGCGCTTTTGGAGCGGTTGCGTATGATACAATCAGGGTAGGTTTGGCGGATGGACTCCTTTGCCCTTTTTGAAAAACACATCAACCCCGGCCTGGCAGGCCTGCTTCGCTTTACCGGATTGGACCGGGTGGAAAGCCACGCGGAAGGCGTTTATGTCTGGGATACCACGGGCAAGCGGTACCTAGACTTCCTGGGGCTTTACGGAACCTTGAACCTGGGCCACCGCCACCCCAAAGTGGTGGAGGCGGTCAAGCGCCAGCTGGACCGGATGCCCATGTCCGTGCGGGTTCTGGTCTCCGAGCCCACCGCCCGCTTAGCCGCGAGGCTTTCCGAGGTCACCCCAGAGGGCCTCGAGATGGTCTTCTTCGGAAACTCGGGGGCGGAGGCGGTGGAGGCCGCCTTTAAACTCGCCCGCATCTACACCGGAAAGCCCGAGATCCTCACCACGGAGGGGGGGTTCCACGGCAAGACCATGGGGGCCCTTTCCCTTACGCCCAAGCCCGAGTACCAGGACCCGGTGCGTCCCCTGGTCCCTGGGGTTAAGGCCGTGCCGTACGGGGATGCCCGGGCACTTGAGGAGGCGATCACCCCCAGGACGGCAGCGGTCATTGTGGAGCCTATCCAGGGAGAAGGGGGGATCCGGGTGCCCCCGGAGGGGTACCTGCGGGAGGTCCGGCGCATCACCCGCGAGAGGGGGGTGTTGATGATCGCGGACGAGGTCCAGACCGGCCTGGGCCGCACGGGCCGGCTTTGGGGCGTGGACTGGGAGGCGGTGGCCCCGGACCTCCTCACCTCGGCCAAAGCCCTGGGGGGTGGGGTGATGCCCATCGGGGCGGTGGTGGGGCGGCGGGAGGTCTTTGAGGTCTTCAAGAAAAACCCCCTGGTCCACTCCTCTACCTTCGGGGGGAACCCCTTGGCCTGTGCGGCCGCTTTGGCCGCCCTCGAGGTGACCCTGGAGGAAAACCTGCCTGAGCGGGCGCTCCGGATGGGGAACCGGCTCATAGAGGGGCTTAAAGCCCTTGCTCAGGCCTACCCCGACCTTATCCAGGAGGTCCGGGGCCGGGGGTTGATGGTGGGCCTGGAGTTCGTGGACGCGGACGTGGGGGCTTTGTGCGTGGCGGAGCTTGCTGAGCGGGGGGTCCTCACCGCCTTCGGCCTCAACAACCCTAAGGTGGTCCGCCTCGAGCCCCCCTTGATCGTGGAGGAGGACCACATCGATCAGGCCCTCCAGGCCCTGGAGGGCGCCTTGGAAGCGACCCGCAAGGCCTTTGAGGGCATCCTAGGATAGAATGCGGGAGATCCTGTACGAATTCTTTAAAAATAACCCAAAGCCGCATGGCCTAAACGAGATCTTAAGGAGATTCAAGCTGGAGAAGCGGGAGGCGAAGCGCCTTCTAGGGGCCATGGTGGAGGAAGGCCTGCTGGACAAGGTGGGAAGCGCCTACCGCCTGGCCGAGCGGGCGGTGGGGCCCATCAGCCTCCACCGGGACGGCTACGGGTTTGTCCGGGTGGAAGGGGGGAAGGACCTCTTCATCCCCCCGGGCTATACCCTGGACGCCTGGCCGGGGGATCTGGTGGAGGCCCGGCCCATGACAGAGGGGAAAAACGGACGGCCCTGGGGGGTGGTGGAGCGGATCTTGAAACGGGCCCGGACCCATCTGGTGGGAAGCTTAGACTTCCGGAAGGGGTACGCCCTCCTCCTGCCCGATGAGGCGGGGGTTCCGCCCCTAAGGCTCCACCCTGAGGGCCTGGAGGGCCTTCTGCCGGGGGCACGGCTTTTGGTCCGGGTGGAGTACGGGCCCAGGCCTTACGGGGTGGTGGAGCGCTTCCTGGGCCAAACGGAGACCCCTGAGGTGGAGACGGAGGCGGTCATCGCTAAACACGGCCTTCGGGCCGAGTTCCCTCCTGAGGTCCTTAAGGAGGCGGAGGCCATCCCCTGGGAGATCCCCGAACAGGAGATCCTGCGCCGGATGGATTTCCGGGGCCTTAGGGTCTTTACCATCGACGGGGTAGACGCCAAGGACTTTGACGACGCCATCCACATTGAAAAGGCCCGGACCGGGTACCGGGTGGGGGTTCACATTGCGGACGTGGCCCACTACGTGGCTGAAGGAAGCGCCCTGGACCGGGAGGCTTACCTCAGGGGCACAAGCGTCTACCTTCCAGGCCGGGTTTTGCCCATGCTCCCAGAGCGGCTTTCCAACGGGGTCTGTTCCTTGAGGCCTGGCGAGGACCGGCTCGTCCTCTCCGTGATCTTTGACCTGACCGAAAAGGGGGAGGTCCGGCGCTACCAGATCCGGGAGGGGGTCATCCGCAGCGTGGCCCGGCTCACCTACACCGAGGTGGAGGCCTTTGCCGAAGGGTCTGGCCTGGCTGAGGAACACGCCTTTTTGGCCGAGGATCTTGCGCTTCTTCTTTCCCTGACCGCCCGTCTCAAGGAGAAGCGCCTCCAGGGGGGGGCCTTGGACTTCGCCTTTCCCGAGGTCAAGGTGGAGATCGATGAGGAGGGAACCCTCCACCTCCTTCCCCAGGAGGAGCCCCGGGCGCGCAGCCTCATCGAGGAGCTGATGCTCCTGGCCAACCGGACCGTGGCCGAGCACCTTTCGGCCCGGGGGGTGCCCGCCCTCTTCCGGGTCCACGAGGACCCCATGGCGGAGGCCTACGAAAAGCTCCGCCAGGCCCTTTCCCGCCTGGGCTACGCCCTGCCCCCCACCCCCAGCTCCAAGGCCCTTCAGGAGGTCCTTCAGGCCTCGAGGGGCCGGCCGGAGGCCCAGGTGGTGGCCACCCTCCTCCTCCGCTCCTTGCGGCTTGCCCGGTACGCCCCCGAGAACCTGGGCCACTTCGGCCTGGCCCTGGAGCACTACCTCCACTTCACCAGCCCCATCCGCCGCTACCCGGACCTGGTGGTCCACCGGGTGGTGAAGGCCCTTTTGGCCAGGCGGCTTTCGCAAAGGAGGAGGGAGGTCTGGGCAGAGGCCTTTAAAAAGGTGGCGGAGCACGCTTCGGAAAGGGAGCGGACGGCGGAGGCCGCAGAAAGGGAGCTCACCAAGTACCACATGGCCCGCTGGGCCGAGCGCCACGTGGGCGAACGGTTTTCGGGAACGGTCTCTGGGGTGACCAGCTTCGGTGCCTTCGTGACCTTGAAAAACGGCGTGGAGGGCCTGGTCCGCCTCGAGCAGCTGGGCCCCTATGCCTACAGCGAGGAGGCCCTGGCCCTTCTCGGGCCCCGGGGGGCCCGGATCCGGCTCGGCGACCCCATGGAGGTGGTCATCCTGGGGGCCAATCCCCGCGCCAGGCAGGTTGACCTCGCGCCTTACAGGGAAGAACCCAAAAAGGCTAAGCAGGAGGAGAAGATGGCTAGAAAAGTTGTAGGACCCCCTGAAGGAAAAGTCAAGCAGGACCGGCCGGAAAAGGTCACGGTCCATCGGATGTACTTCGGCGAGTGGACCGGCTCTAAGGAGCCTTCTGGTTTGCCTTCGCCTAAGAGGCGCCGCTCGCGGCGCCGGTAAAGGCCAGCGTCCCGGCCCCTACCGCGCTTAAGGTGGGGGCCTCGAGGTCCAGCCGATAGGCCAGAACCTCCCCTCCTGGGGGGAGGGCCTTCCGGGCCGCCCGGACCACCTCCACCGCGTCTATGCGGGTGGGGTTCTGGCCCAGCGACCAAAGGGCCTCGTCTGGCCTTCCTTGGGCCAAAGCCTGGAGGAAGCCCATGTCTTTCTCCCTCGCCCTTTTCGCCACAGGCAAGGAGAAGGGGGCATCCCCAAACCTTGGCCCCACGTGGGAGAGGTCCACCGCCAAAACCAAGAAGGAGGGCCGGTCCTTTAGGAGAAGGCGCAAAGCCTCCTCCACCAAGGGGGTGCTCTGCTGGACCAGAAGGGGGAGGTAGCGGGCCTGGGGCCAACGGCCTTTGAGGAAGAAGAGGGGGAGTTCCAAGGCGTGCTCCTCCCGGAAGGCCAAGGGGGTGTTGAAGAGCTCGAAGGGGAGGAGGGCGTCCAAATGGCGCAGGGTCTCCAGGTCGGGCTCCGCCGGGCCGAAGGGGGTCTCGAAGGGGACAGGCAGGGCAGCGACGGGCTCTTGAAGGGGTCGATGGGCCACCCCGAGAAGGAGGACCCGCTCGGGTTCAGGGGTGCGCTCCAAGGCCGCCAAAGCTGCCCCATAGACCTCGGGCACCCGGCCGGGCTCGAGGTGGGGCATGAGGAGGGCCAAAGCCCTGGGGGCCTCTCCTTCGTAACTTGCCCGGAAGGCATCTAGAAAAGCCCGGGCGGCTTTCTCCTCCTTGGGGTAGGAGAGGCCGGCCAGGCGCATGGGCCTTCGGGATCTAAGCCGTTCCTCCTCCTCCTTGAGCCGTTTTTCCACCTTTTCCGAAAGGAGGAGCCCCGATTCCTCGAGGGCCGAAACCAGATCTTCCAACTCCTTTTTAGGAACCAGGATCCCGTGTTGCTTGAACACTTCTTCCTGGATCTCTTCTAACGTTCTTCCGTCCATCAGGCTGAGGAGAAAGAGTCCACCCTCCGTGAGGAAGAGGGGCTTCTCGTACACCCCGTAGGGGTCTGTGAGCATAAACCCCCCTTCCACCGGGGTAATCTGGGGCGTACGGACGTGGAGGCGCATGCCTTCACTATAGCCCTCTTAGGAAGTCCATGGCCTCTTCCTTGTCCTTCACCCGCCCCTCCGCCTGGGCGAGAAGGAGCTGCCTTAAGGCCCGCCCCACCGCCGGCCCCGGGGGGAGGCCTAGAAGGGCCATGACCTCTTCTCCGGAAAGAAGGGGTTTTCTCGGAGGGGGTTTGGCGTGAAACTCCTGGATTAGGCCCTGAAGCGCCCAGGCCTCCGCCTCGCCCTTTTGCCGCGCCAACCGGTCTGCCGCTTGGAGGTAGAGAAGATCGGGGAGAAGGTCTTGGTGTTTAAGGAAAAACCTCTGTTTGGCCCGGGGCGTGGGGGGAAAGGGGTGCATGTGGGCCAGGATGAGGGCCTTTGTCCGCTCCACCACCTTTTTGGGAAACCGGAGGCGGACAAGCAGCGTCTCCGCTAGGCGGGCGCCTTCCCGCTCGTGCCCCGGGAAACGGTAGCGCGCTTGCGCCGCATCCCAGGTTTGCGTGAGGGCCTTGCCCAGGTCGTGGAAAAGGGCGGCCAGCCTGAGGGCCAGGGGGGCCCTTGGGTAGAGCCAGAGGAGGTGGAAAAGAACGGAGAGGCTATGGTCAAACACGCCCAGGAAGTGTCGCCCCAGCTGCTTCACCCCCTGGGTCTCGGCCAGCTCGGGGAGGTAGACCTGGAGAAGGCCCAGCCGCTTTAAAAGCCAGAAGCCATAGGCCGCCCTGGAGCTCAGGAGGATCTTTTCCAGCTCCGCCTGGACCCGCTCGGGAGCGGGGTGCGCCTCGGGGTGGGCCTGAAGGTGCTGAGCGTGCTTTAAAAGCATGCCCCGGGCGTTCGGCCCCAGGCCCAGGCTCAAGGTGACAGCGAGCCGCACCCCCCGGAGGCTCCGGAGGGGGTCTTGGTAGAGGTTCTCCTCCCGGACGGGCTCAAGGCGTCGCTTTCTCAGGTCTTCTGCCGCTCCCAAAGGCCCTAGGACCAGGTTGCCCACCAGGGCCAGGGCGTTTAGGCGGAAGTCTCGGCTTAAAAGGTCCTTCTCCAGGTCCTCGAGGGGGGCGAAGTCCAGGGTCAGACCCCGGGCCACCACCCGGTAGAGCCGCCGTTCTTCGTCCAGGGGGAAGGCCTGGCCGGAAAGGTGTAGGGCCGCTTCCTGGGCCGACCTTTCCGGGTCTTTAGCCAGAAGGTCCAGGTCCAGCGGCCGCCTTCCCAGGAGGAGGTCCCGCACCGCACCGCCCACCAGGATGGTCCCTTCCGGGATATAAAGGGGAGGATGAAGGGTTCCGATCGGACGGAGCATTTCCCCATTATGCCGCTTCGGGTGGGGATTACGGGAAACCTTGGGAGCGGCAAGAGCACGGTGGCCGCCCTTTTGCGAAGGCGAGGCTACCCTGTTTTGGACGCGGATGCCCTGGCCCGGGAGGGGCGGAAGGCCCTTGCGGGGAGGATCTGCCAGGCTTTTCCCGAGGCCTGCCGCGGGGGGGTTTTGGATGAGAAGGCCCTTGCCCGGATCGTCTTTTCCGATCAGGAGAAGCTCCGGACCCTAGAAGGCCTCCTTCACCCCTATGTCCGAAGACGGCTTATGGAGGAGATGGACCGCCAGACGGCCCCCATCGTCTTTTTGGAGATCCCCCTTCTTTTTGAGGTGGGCTGGGAAAAGGCCTTGGACCGGGTTTTGGTGGTGGCCGCCCCTTTGGAGGAGCGGCTTATGCGGGTCCAGATCCGCTCGGGCCTCTCCCGGGAGGAGGCCTTGAGCCGGGAAGCCCGCCAGCTGCCCCAGGAGGAGAAGCTTCGCCGGGCGGACTATGTCCTTTGGAACACGGGGGACCTGAGGCGGTTGGAGGAGGGGGTGGAGGTGCTTCTTAGGGTCCTCGAGTCCAGTCCTTGAGGTCTCTTAGGGCCACCCCCAGCCCCACGCCCAGACCGAAGAGGAGGTGGGCGGGGGTCTTGCCGAAAAAGCTCGTGACGAGGGGGAGGGCCAAGGCTGCCCCAAAAGCGGCCCGAACGGGGTGGCGGAAGGCGAGGAAGAGGAAGCCAAAAAGGCAAAGGACCGCCAGGAGGGCCCGGGGATCCACGGCGAAGAGGACCCCCAGGCCGGGGGCGATGGCCCTTTCTCCCCGGAAGAGGAGCCAAGGGGAGAAGGCGTGACCCCAGGTGGCCCCTACCCCCGCCAGGAGCCCCCCCAGGGGGTCTTGGGCCAAAAACTCCCCTAAGGCCACGGCCAAAACGCCCTTAAACCCGTCCAGAACCAGGACCATAATCCCTGGAACCGGCCCCAGGACTCGGAAGGCGTTTAGCCCCCCTGGGTCTTTGGTGCCTTCAACGAGCAGATTTTTGCCCCTCAGGGCCCCGAACCAGAAGGCGAAGGGCAGGCTTCCCAGAAGATAACCTGCAAGGAAGGCCTGGATC
Organism: Thermus sp.; assembly: GCF_040290245.1. GTDB lineage: Bacteria > Deinococcota > Deinococci > Deinococcales > Thermaceae > Thermus_A. The sequence goes on along the minus strand of NZ_PSMQ01000039.1, from coordinate 7,075 downwards.
ATTCTGTGACGACTCCTCGTTCTTCAGAACAGGGCTTCGCGGTTCTCAAGGTACGCTGCCGCGTGACCACGGGACGGCCCACACCGGACCCATCCCCGCAGGCTCCGTCCGGGCCCTAGTCAGAACGCGGATGGCAGCGGCCACGTCCCGATGTTGGCGGGTAGCGCATTGGAAACGGGCGTACCCCCGCACCCTGACCCCGGCGGTCCCGGCCTGGGGGAAGGTGAAGGAGCCGTCGCGCCCCTGCCCTCGGAAGCTGGGGTAGCCAGGGGTTTGGCCCCGCTTGACCCGGCGGAAGAAGCCCTGGTTGCTTTGCCCCGGTTCAGGGGCAAACCCTGAAAAGGCTTTGTCCACCCGCCCGATGACGTCCTGCAGGACCTGGGAATGGACGCCTTTGTACTCGGGGAGTTCGGCCCGTATCCGGGGAAGCCAGCGCTTCTTTTGGAAGCCCACCCTCCTGCCCGCCTTGCGCCAGGCGTCGCGGCGCTCCTGCAAGGCGGGGTTGTAGAGGGGACGGCACAGCCTAAGGGTGCGCTCCAGTTGGGCAGGTTGCAGCTTGGTCGGGTAGAGGCGGTATGTAAAGGCCTTACGCATCCTCGTCCACCTTGGTTGGTGGCTCGGGCCACTCCGCCTTATGATACCCCATTCCTTGCCCACCATCCCACCTGTCCCTGCGGGGCAGGTGGGGGGTCCATGGATCCCCGCGAGGAATTGGCGGGGGATTACCTCCCCCACGCCCCTCTTTTCGGAATCGGATAGGGACCACAACGCCGCCTTGGAGGTAGCCCTTACAGGGCCGACCCGGACCAAAGCAACCGAAAAAGGCTTGGCCTGAGCCCTGGTCAGGCCATAGGGCTGGACCGGTCCGAACCGATGCCCCTGGGTCAGCTCCGTTCAGCCCCAAAGGGGCCACATTTGGGCCCCCTTCTTTAGAGGGGGGAGGAGGTCACCTGTGCCCTTGCGCTTGCAGAGGGTTTTGGTATACTCCCCTTTGGGACGGGGAGTAGCGCAGCCCGGTAGCGCACCTCGTTCGGGACGAGGGGGTCGCTGGTTCAAATCCAGTCTCCCCGACCATCCCGCCCCCTGGAGGCACTCCAGGGGGCTATACTTTATTCCGTGCAGCTTCTTGGCGGCCTTGCCCTTTTTCTTTTTGGGCTTGGCCTTCTTGGGGAGGGGCTCGGGCGTCTTCTCGGCCGGGGGGGGCTGGCCTGGGGGATGGCCACCCCCTTCCGGGGGTTCATTTTGGGGCTGGGCCTGGGGGCGGTCTCCGCGAGCGGGACCGCCTTAGCCCTTTCCGCCATGGGCCTCCTCGAGGCCCGGCTGGTCTCCCTTTCCTGGGCGGTGCTCTTCGCGTTGGCATCGGGCGCCGGGGCGAGCCTTGCCGTGGTTTTTGCGGTCCTCAACCTGGGGGCGTTGGCCCTTCCCCTTCTGGCCCTAGGGTATTTCCTCGGCCTTGTGCCAGGCCTTTGGGCCTGGGGGCGGGCGGGGTTCGGCCTAGGCCTTCTCCTTTTGGGGCTTGGCGTGATGGGGGAGGCGGGGAAGGTCCTGGTGCAGGCCCCCCTTTTCCAGGTCCTTCTGAAGGTCCTTTCCGCTTCCCCCCTTGGGGTTTTTGCCCTGGGCGGGGTTCTGGGGCTTTTCCTCCATTCAAATGGGGTGGCGGCCTTGGCCCTGGCCTTGGCTTTGGGGGGGATGGGGGTGAAGGCGGCCCTGGCCTTGGTCTTGGGGGGTGGCGTGGGCTCAGGGGTTTTTCTGGTTTTTTCCGCCCGAGGGGTAGCGGGGCGTCGGATGGCCTACGGGGTGGTCCTTACCCGGCTTCTTCTGGGGTTTTTTCTGCTTTTGACTCTGCCGTTCCTTCCCAACGGACCCGTGGGGGGAGTGGTGTTCGCCGCCCATGTGGGGTTCCACCTGGCCTCTGCCTTGGTCTACCCGCTTTTGGACCGGCCCTTGACGCGGCTTCTTTTCTCCCTCTTACCGGAGGAGGATAAGACGGCCCCCAAATACCTTTCGGAGGAGGCGCTTGCCTCCCCCGCCTTGGCCTACAGCCTGGCCCTGAGGGAGGTGGGCCGGATTGGCGATCAGGTGCGGGAGATGATGAGCCTAGCCCTGAGGAGGATCGCTCAAGGAGAAGCGGTCTCGGAGGGAGAGGTTCGCTTTTTTGAGGATAAGGTGGACCGGCTAACCCGGGAGGTGGTGCTCTACGCCGCGGACTTGGCCAAGGGTCTAGGGGAGAAAGCGGTGCGTCTTCTTTGGGCCGCGAGTGAGCTCGAACATATGGCCGACCTGGTCCGGCGCATCCTAAGGCAGGTGGAGCGCCTAGAGGGCCAGGGTCTTTCCTTTAGCCCGGAGGGCCGGGCGGAACTGGCCGAGGCCATGGCCCGGGTCTACCGACGCCTGGAGCGGGCTACCACCGCCTTGGCCACAGGGAACCGGGAGCTGGCTTTGGAGGTGGTCCAGGGCCGGCCGGAGATGGAGGTTTTTTTAGACCGGCTCCGCCGGGCCCACCTCCTCCGCCTTGAGGCCGGCCGGCAGGAGTCCAGGGCCACCACCTTGGCCCATCTGGACCTCCTCATCACCCTGGACGACCTGGACCAGGGGGTGTACCGGGTGGCCTCCTTGGTGCCGGAGGTGTACGCTTAAGGTCGTGGTGAGGATTCTCGGGGGGAAGGCCAAGGGGGTGGCCTTGAAGGTGCCCGCTTCGGCCCGGCCCAGCCCGGTGCGGCTCAGAAAGGCGCTGTTTGACTACCTGCGCCTCCGCTACCCGAAGCGGGGAAGGTTTTTAGACCTGTATGCGGGAAGTGGGGCGGTGGGCCTCGAGGCGGCCAGCGAGGGGTTTGAGGTCACCTTGGTGGAGAAGGACCAAAAGGCGGTGGCCCTCCTTAAGGAAAACCTCCACCGCACGAGGCTGCAGGCCCGCATCGAGCCTTTGCCCGTGGAAGTCTTTCTGCCCAGGGCCAAGGCACGGGGGGAGAGGTACACCATCGCCTTCATGGCCCCTCCGTATCCCATGGACCTGGTGGAGGCCTTCCGGGCTCTTTTGGAAAGCGGCCTGGTGGAGGAGGGGGGGCTTTACATCCTCCAGCACCCCTCGAGGCTCCTTCTGCCCTTGGGCGAGCGCCGGGTATACGGGGAAAACGCCCTAACCCTCGTGGAGGTGAGGGATGCATGTGGTCTATCCGGGAAGCTTTGATCCCTTTACCAATGGCCATCTGGACGTGACCCGGCGGGCGGCCCGCCTCTTCAGCAAGGTGACGGTGGCGGTTTTGGAAAACCCGAACAAGCGGGGCCAGTACCTTTTCAGCGCGGAGGAAAGGGTGGAGATCATCCGGGAGGCCATCCACGACCTTCCGAACGTGGAGGTGGCCAGCTTCCAAGGCCTGCTCGCCGAGTTCGTCAAACAGATCGGCGCCCAGGCCATCGTCAAGGGCCTCCGGGCGGTCTCGGACTACGAGTATGAGCTTCAGATGGCCCATCTCAACCGTCAGCTGATGCCGGGCCTGGAGACCCTTTTCATCCTCTCTGCCACCCGGTACTCCTTTGTTTCCAGCACCATGGTCAAGGAGATCGCCCGCTACGGGGGGGATGTGTCCAAGCTCGTCCCTCCGGCCACCTTGAGGGCCTTGAAGGCCAAGTATGGCTAACCCTGCTGTGACCGGCCGAGGGTGCAAAGGGCCTCGGTGGAGGGGTATGATTCAGGCGTGGGGTAAAATCCTCTTGGAGGCAAGCCATGAAGACGTTTTCCAGCAAGTATGGGAATGCTTTGGAGATAGGCCATATCCTCGGTGGCGAGGAGGTCTTTGAAGGGGAGTGGTCCGAGCGGTTTAACCCCTCGGACCGGGAGGACCTGGTGGCCCGTTTTCCTATTGCGACCAAGGAAACCCTGAGGAGGGCCCTTCGCGTGGCTCGGTCCGCCTTTGAGGACTGGTCCCGTACCCCTGCCCCCATCCGGGGCCAGGTCCTTTTTAATCTGGCCAAGATCCTAGAGCGGGAGAAGCCCACCCTGACCCGCCTCATGGTCCGGGAAGTGGGCAAGACGTTTAAGGAGGCGGCGGGGGATGTGCAGGAGGCCATAGACACCGCCCTCTTCTTCGCCTCGGAGGGGCGGAGGCTTTACGGCCAGACCGTGCCCAGCGAGATGAAGGACAAGGAGCTTTTTACCTTCCGCCGCCCCTTGGGGGTGGTGGGGATGATCACCGCCGGGAACTTCCCCATCGCCGTGCCCAGCTGGAAGCTGATCCCTGCTGTGCTGGCTGGGAACAGCGTGGTTTGGAAACCATCCGAAGATTCCCCGGCCCTTTCCTATGTTTTTGTGAAGCTCTTTGAGGAGGCCGGCCTTCCCCCAGGCGTCATCAACCTGGTCTTCGGAGGGGGGAAGGAGTCCACGGGCCAGTGGCTGGTGGAGCTGATGGACGAGGGGCTTATGAACAAGTTCGCCTTCACCGGGAGCACCCGGGTGGGCCGCTGGATCGGGGAGGTGGCGGGGCGGAACCTCATCCGGCCCACCTTGGAGCTGGGGGGAAAGAACCCTCTAGTGGTCATGCGGGATGCGGACCTCGAGCTTGCGGTGGAGGGAGCCTGGTGGAGCGCTTTTGCCACGGGTGGGCAGAGGTGCACCTCGGCGGGTAATATCCTGGTGGACAAACCCATTTACGAAGAGTTCAAGCGGCGCTTTCTGGAGAAGGTAGAGGCCACTTGGGTGGGAAACCCCCTTCTTCACGAGGTTACCTACGGCCCCTTCATCAACGAGCGGTTTTTTGAACGCTGGCTCGAGCACTATGCCTGGGGGGAGAAGGATGGAGCCAGGCTCCTTTTTGGGAAGGGGCGGATCCAGAGCCACACTTCCTACCCCTTGTTCTTCGGCGACCCGGAGGCGGGGCTTTACGGCTGGCCCACCGTATGGGAGGCTGCGCCCGGGATGCGCCAATTTGAGGAGGAGATCTTCGGTCCCACCATCAACCTGGTTCAGGTGGACGGCATTGAAGAAGCCATCCGAGTGGCGAACAGCACCCCCTATGGGCTTTCCAGTGCCATCTATACCCACCACCGCCACTGGGCTTATCTGTTCAAGGTGGGCATCCGTGCTGGGATGACCAGCATCAACAACGCCACGGTGGGGGCGGAGGCCCACCTCCCCTTCGGCGGTGTGAAGGCCAGTGGGAATGGGGCCAGGGAGTCGGGGATCTGGGTCCTGGAGGAGTACACTTACTGGCATGCGGTGAACGAGGAGTACTCGGGGAAGCTCCAGCTTGCTCAGATGGACACGGGGTATGTGACCCCTAAACCCGCTATTTCCTGGAAAGAGGTGGTGGGATGAAGTTTTTGGTCTGGATATTTCTTCTTGTTCCGGCGTTCGCCCAGACTTTGGCCCCCACTTTCCGCTTGGAATGCCGTTTCCGAGGCGAACCCAAGCCGGCCCAGGTGGTTATGGACGGGACAGATCTGGGGAAATGCCCTTTGGAGGTAAAGGCCTCTTTGGGGCGCCACCTTCTTCGGCTCTACCTTCCGGAAGAGGAGGGAAGGTATCTGGGGTATGAGGCCCGCCTCGAGGTCTCTGAGGGTGGGGACGAGGCCTTTTTGGCTGAGCTTGTGCGGTATGACACCCGGGTGGAGGCCCTGCCCGGGGCGAGGGGGATCAGCGGTCTGGTTTATGCTTTGGCCTATAGCCCGCAGGGGGTTTTGGCGGTGGGGGATGAGACGGGCCGCATTCGCCTTCTCCCAACCGGTCGGTCCCCTGTGGACCTGACTGGCGCTCGCAGCTATGTTCGCGACCTGGCTTTTGGCCCCGGGGGCCGGTATTTGGCTGCGGCCACAGGGGAGGGGTCTGTCCGCCTTTACGACGACAAGGGGCGTCTCCTCCGGGTTTTGGGTCAAGGACCTGCGTTCCTAAAAGTAGGCTTTGACTTTAGCGGTCGGCTTATTGGCCTTCAGTTGCGGGGTCGGCTCAGCCTTTGGGACCCCGGCACGGGGAGGATGGTTTTGACCCAGGCTCTAAGCCCCTATCTTTTCTCTGCGGCCTTAAGCCAGGGGGGTCGGTTGCTTGCGGTGGGGCTTTCGGTGGGTCGGGTAGAGATCTGGGACCTGGCCACTGTAAATAAGCGGGGAGAGGTGAGGCTGCCGGGCGGTCCGGTTTACGCACTGGCCTTTAGCCCGGATGGCCGCTATTTGGCCGTAGGGTCGGCCGACGGAGGGGTGCGGATTGTAGACCTTTTCGCTTCTAGAGAGTCCCCTCCCTCCCACCTATATGCGCACAAGGACCTTGTCTTGAGCCTTGCCTATAGCCCAGACGGCCGCTACCTGGCCTCTGGCGGCCAGGACCGGGAGGTGAGGCTTTACGCCCTTCGAGAAGGTTTTTTAGATCGGGTTTATGTGGGGCACGTGGGGCCGGTTTATGGACTCGAGTTCCATCCCTCAGGGCGAGTTCTGGTCACAGGAGGGGGTGAAGGAAGGATTTTCCTTCATCCTCTCCCATGAGGAACCCACAAAGACCATTTTTCAAAGCTATCGCCCAGATTCCACAGCCTCTGCTTGGGCAACCCACCGCTCAGCCTCAGCTTTATCCTTTCGCTGGTTGGCATAAAAGGCCAAGGTTCTGGCCACCTTGGCGGCAGCGGAACGGGCGGCTTCGTCCCAGGTACCTCCCTTTTCCCGGTAGTTCATCCAAGCTTCCCACGCCCGGATAGCCCATTGGGTCTCCGTATACAGCTCGGCAAGAAGCCGCAGGGCCCTTGGATCGTTCGGATTTTGGCTGGCGAGGGCTTGGGCTGCCTCCAGGGCCTTCTTCCACGGGGCGAGGTCCACAAACCCGGTCGGGTAGATACGCCTGGCTTCCTGACGCAAGGCCTCTACTGTTTCAAACGTGATGGGTTTTTGTGTTTCTTGAGCGAAGACAAGGGTGACCGCCAGAAGGGCGCTCCATAAGACCACCAATTTTCTTTTCATTATTTACCTCCCATCTAGAATTTTAAAGGTGGTGTGGTCACCGAGTCAATACCTTAGTACTGACGACCTTCCCCTCTTGGTTGCGACAAGGCAAACTTAAGCCATGCAGCGCCTACCTTTTACTCCCAAGGATCTGGTT
>NZ_PSMQ01000038.1:0-15705 GCF_040290245.1 Thermus sp. | reverse complement strand
CGCCTCCTTCGGCGGCATGGGCCCCGCCAGAAAGGCCCTCCTCCCCGCCTCCACCCCCAGGCGGAAGGCCTCGGCCATGGCCACGGGGTCTTGGGCCTCGGCGATGGCGGTGTTGACCAGAACCGCGTCCAGGCCTAGCTCCATCACCTCCGCGGCGTGGGAGGGCAGGCCGAGCCCCGCGTCCACCACCACCGGGGGGAGGCTTTTCCGCTCCCGGGCGAAGAGCTCCAGAAGGGCCCGGGTCTTAACCCCCCAGCCCGAGCCGATGGGGGCGGCGAGGGGCATCACCGTGGCCGTGCCCAGGGCGGCCAGCCGCCTGGCCAGGACCAGGTCCGGCCCCATGTAGGGCAAAACGGTGAAGCCCTCCTCGAGGAGGATCTCCGCCGCTTTGAGCGTCTCCACGGGGTCCGGGAGGAGGTAGGTGGGGTCGGGGATGACCTCGAGCTTCACCCAGGCCTCCCCCGTCAGCAGGCGGCCCAGCCGGGCCAGGCGCACCGCCTCCTCGGCCGTTTTGGCCCCGGCGGTGTTGGGCAGAAGCCGCACGCCCTCCAGGGCCTCTAAAAGCCCCACGTGCCCCGGGGCCCCCACCTCCACCCGCCGGATGGAGACCGTCACCACCTCCGCCCGGGCGGCCTGGAGGGCCTCCCGCATCACGGCGAAGTCCTTGAACTTGCCGGAGCCCAGGATGAGGCGGCTTCTGAGCTCTAGATTGCCGACCTTCCAGGTGTCCATGCTAGCCTCCTTGCATCAGGGTAACCACTTCCACCACGTCCCCCTCCTTCAAGACGCGATCGGGAACCTCCTGTCCGGGAAAGGCCTCCTCGTTTAAAAGGACGGCCACCCGGCCAAGCTCCACCCCCAAGGCCTCCACCACCTCCCTAAGCGTCCGCCCCTCCAGGGGCTTGGGCTCGCCGTTAAGCCAGACCATAAAGCCTCCTTCGGAAGGCCCGGGCCGCCCGCTCGGGATCGGGGGCATCCAAAATGGCCCGCACCACCACCACCCGCCTGGCCCCGGCCTCCAACACCCGGTCCAGGTTGGCGAGGTCAATCCCCCCGATGGCAAACCAGGGCTTTTCCCCCAGGTGCTTCGCCGCCCAGACCACGTACTCCAGGCCCGCCGCCCTTCTTCCGGGCTTGGTGGGGGTCTCCCAGACCGGGCCCACGGAGAGGTAGTCCGCTCCTTCCTCAAGGGCCCTCAGGGCCTGCTCGGGGGCGTGGGTGGAGCGGCCGATCATCCCCGGGAAAAACCGCCTGGCCTCGGAAGGGGTGAGGTCGCCCTGGCCCAGGTGGACCCCGTCCGCCGAAAGAAGGGCCGCGAGGTCGGGCCGGTCGTTGAGGAAGAAGGGGACGCCGTAGCGCCGAGCCAGGGCCAGCATCCGCTCGCCCAGTTCCAGGATGGGCCGGGCCTCCCAGTCCTTGGCCCTTAGCTGCAGGACCTCCACCCCGCCTTCCAGGGCCCGTTCGGTGCGGTCAAGGACCTCCTGGAAGGTCCAGCCGGGCCTTGGGGTCACCACCAGGTACAGCCTTCCCAGCACGCCCTCACCTCCAGGCCGGCGAAAAGGTCCATGCGGCCCGAGGGCGCTTGGTTTTGTGGGGATTCGCTGCGCATAGGCTTCCCTCCGCCGGCATTACCCGGATCAGGTTCTAAGGGTTGCTGGGAGAAACCCAGCTCTCAGCCCCTCCTTTAGGGCACCCCTAGCCTGCCTCGGACATTATACCACAGGCCGGGGACCTGGGGGGCTGCCCACCGGGGCCGGCCAAATACCCTTGACTTTTATAGACTCAATGGTATATCATACCCGGCAACCTTCCCCCGGGGTGGGGAAGGAAGGAGGGGAAGATGGCTGGTCTTTCCGAGGTGGTGGAAGCGGAGATCCGGCACCTGGAGCGGATGATCGCCCGCCTCGAGGCGGGGGAGGAGGACCCCGAGGACTTCCGGGTTTACCGGCTCAAAAACGGCATCTACGGGATCCGGGGGCGGCCGGAGCACCACATGGTCCGCATCAAGCTCCCCATCGGACGGATCGCCCCGGAGGGGCTCAGGGTGCTGGCGGAGGTGGCGGAGAAATACACAGAAAACCGCCTGGCCCACGTGACCACCCGCCAGGCGGTCCAGCTCCACCACGTCCACCGCCGGGACGTGCCCCAGGTTCTAAGGGCGGTGAACGCTGTAGGCCTCACCACCCGGGAGGCCTGCGGCCACTCCATACGGGCCATCACCTGCTGCCCCTTTGCCGGCGTCTCCCCTGAGGAGCCCTTTGACGTGACCCCCTATGCGGAGCGGGCCTACCGCTACTTCCTCCGCCACCCCGTGGGGCAGAACCTCCCCCGCAAGTTCAAGATCGCCTTCGAGGGGTGCCGGGAGGATCACGCCCGCACCCCCATCCACGACATCGGAGTGGTGGCCGCACTGGAGGGGGGAAGGCGGGGCTTCCGCATCTATGTGGGGGGCGGCCTGGGGGCAGCCCCCATGGCCGCGGAGCTCCTCGAGCCCTTTACCCCGGAGGAGGACCTCCTGCCCACCATGCTCGCCATCATCCGCCTCTTCGACCGCCACGGCAACCGGAAGGTCCTGACCCAGGCCCGGCTCAAGTTCCTGGTGAAGAAGTGGGGAATCGCCGCCTTCCGTGAGGCGGTGCGGGAGGAGAGGCGGGTGGTGAAGCTCACGGCCAGCGGGGCGGACCTCGAGGCCTGGGCCCCGCCCGCGGACCCTCCTCCACCCCGCCTCCCCACTCCCCCCAGAAGGCCCTACTCCCTCGCCCCGGGCTACGACGCCTGGCGGCGCACCAACCTCTTCAGGCAGAAGCAGGAGGGCTTCTACACCGTTTTCGTCCGCCTCCCCTTGGGAGACATCACCCCGGAGGGCCTTAGGGCCCTGGCGGGGATCGCCGAGGCCTATGCGGGCGAGGTGAGGAGCGCCATCAGCCAGAACCTCCTCCTCCGCTTCGTGCCCGAGGAGGCCCTGGGGGGGCTTTACGAGGCCCTTCTGGAGGCGGGCCTGGCCCACGCGGAGGCCCAGACCCTTCTGGACATCACCCGCTGCCCCGGGGCGGACACCTGCAACCTGGCCATCACCCGTTCCCGCGGCCTGGCCCAGGCCCTAGAGGAGCATCTCGTCCACCTCCCCTTGGCTCAAGACCCCCAGGTCAAGGCCATCAGCGTAAAGATCTCCGGCTGCCCCAACTCCTGCGGCCAGCACCACATCGCCGACATCGGCTTCTACGGTTCAAGCCGCAAGGTGGAGGAGAGGGAGGTCCCCCACTACACCCTCCTCCTCGGGGGGAGGACCCGGGAGGGGGAGGCCCGCTTCGGCCAGGTGGTGGGCCGCATCCCCGCCCGCCGGGTCCCCGAGGCGGTGGAACGGATCCTCAGGCGGTACCAGGAGGAACGGCAGAAAGGGGAGAGCTTCCAGGCCTATCTGGACCGGGTAGGGGCCGCCTCCTTCAAACCCTTCCTTCAGGACCTCCAGGAGGTCCCCCCCTACGCCGAAGCCCCCGAGCTGTACGAGGACCTGGGGGGGGAGGGGGAGGTCTTCAGCGTCCAGCTGGGGCGCGGGGAGTGCGCCGTCTAAGGGGGTGGGCATGCGCATCGCCTACGCGGGTCTTAGACGGAAGGAGGAGTTCCGAATCCTGGCCGAGAAGCTGGGCTTCGTCCCCCTTCTTTTCCCCACTCAGGCCACGGAAAAGCTCCCCGTCCCCGAGTACCAGGACCGGCTCCAGGAGGTTGGCCGGGGCGTGGACCTGTTTGTGGCCACCACCGGCGTGGGGGTGAGGGACCTCCTCCAGGCGGGCGAGGCCCTGGGCCTGGACCTCAAGACCCCTCTGCAAAGGGCCTACCGGCTTGCCCGGGGCGCCAAGGCGGCCCGGGCCCTCAAGGAGGCGGGCCTCCCGCCCCACGCCATAGGGGATGGGACCTCCAGAAGCCTCCTGAGCCTCCTGCCCTTGGGCCCGGGCCGGGCCGCCCTCCAGCTTTACGGCAAGCCCCTGCCCCTTCTGGAAAGGGCCCTGGAGGAAAGGGGCTACCAGGTCATCCCCCTCATGCCCTACCGCCACCTCCCGGAGCTCGAGGGCATCCGGCGCCTGGAAGAGGCCGTCCTCCGAGGGGAGGTGGAGGCCGTTGCCTTCGTGGCCGCCATCCAGGTGGACTTCCTCTTCGAGGGGGCAGTTGACCCCGGGGCCCTTCGTGAGGCCCTGAACACCCGGGTCAGACCCCTCGCCGTGGGCCGCGTCACCGCCGACACCTTGAGGGAGTGGGGCGTAAAGCCCTTCTACGTGGACGAGACGGAGCGTTTGGGCAGCCTCCTCCAGGGGTTTAAGCGGGCCCTGGTTGCTTCGCCCGGCCAACACGGGGTTGCTTCCCAACACCGGGAGGCGGTATGACCTACTTTCCCCTGATGCTGGACCTCAAGGACCGCCCTGTCCTCCTCCTCGCTGGGGGGCCCGAGACAAAGGCCAAGCTCCAGGCCCTTTTAGAGGCGGAGGCCCGCCTGACGGTCCTCGCGGAGGAGGACGGCTTCGGGCTGGAAAGCCTGGAGCGGGAGGGGAGGATCCGCTGGATCCGGCGGGGCTACCGGGAGGGGGACCTCCGGGGCTTCTTCCTGGTGGTGAGCCACCCCAAGGACAAGGCCATCCACCCCCTCCTCAGGGAGGAAGCCGAGCGGGAGAGGGTCTTCCTGGTGACGGTGGACGACCCAGAGCATGCGAGCGCCATTTTCCCCGCGGTGCTAAGGCGGGGCGGGCTCGTCGTCGCCCTCTCCACCTCGGGCGCCGCCCCCGCCTTGGCCGTGCGCCTTAAGGAGCGGCTCGCGCAGCTTTTCCCCGAGTCCTACGGCGCCCTCGTGGCCTACCTGAGGACCCTCCGCCCCAGGATGGCCCGGATCCCCCGGTTTGAGGAGAGGAAGCGTCTCTGGTATCGGATCGTGGACGAGGCCCTGGAGGCGCTGGACCTGGACCCCCATGGGGGCCTGCCCAGGGCCATGGCCAAGGCCGAGGAGGCCTTGCAGGAGGTGGTGGAATGGACAAGGTGAAAAAGGCCCAGGACCTGGTCCGGGAGGCCCTTGCCCAAGGCCGAAGCCCCTGCCTTACCTGCAGCTTCCAGGCGGAGGACGTGGTGGTGCTCCACCTCCTCCTTCAGGAAAGACCCGACCTTCCCGTCCTCTTTCTGGACACGGGCTACCACTTCCCGGAGGTCTACGCCTACCGGGATGCGCTGCAAAAAAGGCTCGGCTTCCGCCTGGTGAACCTTCTTCCCGACCTCTCCCGGGAGGAACAGGAAAGGCTTTACGGAAGGCTCTACGAGACCGATCCCGGCCGCTGCTGCGCGATCCGCAAGGTGGATCCCCTCTTCCGGGCCCTCACCGCCTACGACACCTGGTTCACGGGGCTTCGGCGCGAGCAGTCCCCCACCCGGGCGGCCCTCGAGGCCGTGGAGGAGGCCGTCCTCCCCTCGGGCCACCGCCTCAAGAAGGTGAGCCCCCTCTACGACTGGACCCTGAAGGAGGTCTTCGCCTACCTGGCCGTCCAGGACCTTCCCTACCTCCCCCTGTACGAGGAGGGCTACCTCTCCATCGGCTGCGCCCCGTGCACGGCGAAACCCTTGGACCCCTCGGACCCCCGCTCCGGCCGCTGGGCGGGAAAGGGTAAGCTGGAGTGCGGCATCCACCTGCACGGAAAGGAGGAGTAGATGGCCTTGCTCCTGGGGTTTCTGATCGCGTTTGCCATCGGGGTTACGGGCGTGGGGGCGGGGACGGTTACCGCACCCCTTCTCATCCTCTTCCTGGGCCTTCCCCCGGAGGTGGCGGTGGGCACCGCCCTCCTCTTCGGCTTTTTGGTCAAGGTGCCCGCGGGCGGGGTCTACCTCCTAAGGGGCCAGGTGGATTCTGGGGCCCTCCGCCGCCTCCTTCTCGGGGGGGTGCCGGGGGTGCTTCTGGGCAGCCTTCTCCTCACCGGGCTCAAGGGGGCCAAGGAGCTGGTCCTTCTTCTGGTGGGCCTCACCGTGATCCTCTCCGCGGGGCTGGGGCTTTGGCGGAGCCTGAGGCGGGTCTCGGAGGGCAGGGAGAGGCCTTGGCTGATTCCGCCCGCCGCCTTCGGGATCGGCCTCGAGGTGGGGTTCTCCTCCGCGGGGGCCGGGGCCTTGGGGACGCTTCTTCTCCTTTACGCCACCCGGCTTTCCCCCCAGAAGGTGGTGGGGACGGACCTCCTCTTCGGCCTCGTCCTCTCCCTCCTGGGGGGTGGGGTGCACCTCCTCTTCGGCCAGGTGGACCCTGGCCTGCTTTTGGCTTTGGCCACGGGGGGGGTCCTGGGCGGGGCCTTCGGCGCCCTTACCGCCACCCGGCTTCCCAAGGAGCCTTTCCGGGTCGCCCTCCTCCTCTGGCTTTTGTTCATCGGGGCCCAGCTCGCCTACCGGGGGGTGGTCCATGGGTAGGGTCTACCTGGTGGGAGCGGGGCCCGGGGATCCCGAGCTCCTCACCCTCAAGGCCTACCGGCTTTTGAAGCAGGCCCCCGTGGTCCTTTACGACCGGCTGGTGGACGAGCGCATCTTGGACCTTATCCCCGGAAGAAGGGTCTACGTGGGCAAGGAGGAGGGGGAGGGTCTGAAGCAGGAGGAGATCCACCGCCTTCTTCTGGAGCACGCCCGCGCCTACCCCATGGTGGTCCGCCTCAAGGGCGGTGACCCCTTTGTCTTCGGCCGGGGTGGGGAGGAGGCCCTCTTCCTCCTCAGGCACGGGATCCCCGTGGAGGTGGTCCCCGGGGTGACCAGCCTCCTCGCCGCAGGCCTTCCGCTTACCCACCGGGGGCTCGCCCACGGCTTTGCCGCGGTCTCGGGGGTCTTGGAGGGGGGCGGCTACCCGGACCTCAGGCCCTTCGCCCAGGCCCCCACCCTGGTGGTCCTCATGGGGGTGAAGCGCCGGGTCTGGATAGCCCAGGAGCTCCTCCGCCTGGGCCGAAGCCCCGAGGAGCCCACCCTCTTTGTGGAAAACGCCTCCACCCCCAGGGAGCGCCGCTGCTACGCCCCGCTTGGGGAGGTGGCCGAGGGCCGGGTGGAGGTGGCTCCTCCCGCCCTTTGGGTTCTAGGGGAGGTGGTGCGGGTCCTCGGTTCTAGCCCAGAGCCGGAAGGGGCCCAAGCCGCTTCGCGAAGCGAACGCCCCCAAGGGGTCCCCGGTTCGGTGGCCCTGGTCTAAGGAGGTAGGCCTTGGTGGAGACCCTTGACGCGGTTGAGATCGGGGAGGACGAGAGGCTGGATCTGGAGAACCTGGCCACGGGGGCCTTCCACCCCCTTAAGGGCTTCATGACCCGGGAGGAGGTCCTTTCTGTGGCCCACGAGATGCGCCTTCCCACGGGGGAGGTCTGGACCCTTCCCATCCTCCTTCAGCTGCAAAGGAAGCCCCGGGTGGGCCGGGGGGATACCGTGGCCTTGGCCCATGGGGGGGAGCGGGTGGCCCTTCTCCACGTGGAGGCGGCCTACGAGCTGGACCTGAGGGCGTTGGCCCAAAAGGTCTTCGGTACGGACAGCGAGGCCCACCCAGGGGTGGCTAGGCTCTACGCCAAGGGACCCTACGCCCTAGGGGGCCAGGTGAAGGTGCTGAAGCCCAGGGCCAGGGGCCCCCTGGAGAAGACCCCAGAGGAGGTAAGGGCCTTTTTCCGAGGGCGCGGGTGGCAAAAGGTCGTGGCCTTCCAGACGAGGAACGCCCCCCACCGGGCCCACGAGTACCTGATCCGGCTGGGCCTGGAGCTTGCCGACGGAGTCCTCGTCCACCCCATCCTGGGGGCCAAGAAGGCGGACGACTTCCCCACCGAGGTGATCGTCGAGGCCTACCAGGCTCTCCTGGAGGGGTTCTTGCCCAAGGAGCGGGTGGCCTTCTTTGGTCTGGCCACGCCCATGCGCTACGCGGGGCCCCGGGAAGCGGTCTTCCATGCCCTGGTCCGCAAGAACTTCGGGGCCACCCATTTCCTGGTGGGCCGGGACCACGCCGGCGTGGGAGAGTTCTACGATCCATACGCTGCCCACCGCATCTTTGACACCCTCCCGCCTTTGGGGATCGAGATCATAAGGGTGGGGGCCGTCTTCCACTGCGCCCTTTGCGGCGGCATCGCCTCTGAAAGGACCTGCCCCGAGGGCCACCGGGGGGCCCGCCGTTCCATCAGCATGACCAAGGTCCGGGCCCTTTTGCGCGAGGGGAAGGCCCCACCTCCCGAGCTCGTCCGTCCTGAGCTTCTGCCCATCCTCAGCCAAGGGGTTTCCAACAGCTGAACATCTTAGCGACAGGGTAAGATCTCACATTAGTGCACTAGGGCCCACCACCAGGATGTGGACCTAACCTTACCCCCACCCGCTCCCATGCCCCCTCTTGGGGTTTGGCCCTTCGGGCCAAAACGACCGATGGGCCTTGGTCATTTCTGGACTCACGATACGTACACCGAACAGAACCAAAGTATGCTGGCGCGTGACCTGGGGTCCATGTATCCCCGCGTTGAGATGCGGAGCACCACAGCCCCCCAGACCTCCCGTTTCTGTAGCATGGACGTTTGACCCTGAACCCGGACAGACACATGTGAGACTGCCTTAGCTAAAATGTGGGGACCACTCCAGGAAGAGGAGGTCCCCACAGATGCAGCTTACAACAGTCGGCAAAGAGGTGTGGAGAGGGGCTCGGCAGGCCCAGAGGCTAGAAGAGGCTGGGGCTGGTGATCCTACCGTTCAAGAACGTCTGCGGAAGCTCAAGCTGGCCCAGTCCTTGCGCAAGCGCAAGGCAGACTGGGCCGAGATTAGGCAACGGGTCGGCATCAGCCGGGCCACCTACCACCGCTGGACGAAGGAGCTGCTGCTTCCCGAAGGGAACACCGGGAGGCAAAAAGGGCTCAAGGGGCTTAAACCTAAAAGCAAAGTGCTTCGCGAAGCGAACAGGTATTGGCCCAAGCGCTTCAGGAAGAAGGCCTTTTGGTCCCCTGAGCTCCTGATCCGTGTCGAAACCCTGCGGGTCGCTTCCCCGTCAGGGGAACACCGGGAGGAAAACCCCACCTGGGGCCGCTGGCCCATCTGGCTCACGCTGTGCAAGGAGGGGTTCAAGATCAAGGTACGGGCTTCGCCCGTGACCAGCGGGCGCACGGTGGGACGGTTGCTTCGCGGAGCGAACATCGAGCTGCTGGTCTATCTGGAAAGGCACGGAGGGTAGAGGGCGTAGCCTCTCGGTGTTCGCTCCGCGAAGCAGCTTTTCTGGCCCGAACCCGAAGGGATAGCGCAAAGCGCAGGGTAAAGCGGCCCTAATGATGGTGTTCCCTTCGGGAAGCACTTGCCAAGCGCAAGCCCAAGACCTACGGGGTGCAAAGGCCCGGGGACCTGGTGCAGGTGGATACGCTCACCGTGACCCTGGAGCCCGGGGTTGCTTTCGCGAAGCGAAACACCGAGGGGTGGTCAAGCACTTTTCAGCAGTAGACCTTTTCTCCCGCTTTTCTCTGGCCCAGGTGCACCGCCGGGCCAAGGCGAGTTTGGCGGCGGGGTTTTTGAGGGAGCTGGTCTTAAGGGTGTTCCCTTCGGGAAGCACGCGGGCGCCCTTTCCGGTGCGTGCGGTTCAGGTGGATGGGGGGAGCGAGTTTATGGCGGAGTTTGAAGCGGCCTGTCAGGGGCTGGGCATCCAGTTGTTTGTGCTTCCTCTCGGTGTTCCCCTGCCGGGGAAGCAGCTCGGTGTTCCCCTGCCGGGGAAGCAACCTCGGAGTCCCAAGCTGAACGGGCATGTAGAGCGGATGCAGCGGACCTTCCGGGATGAGTTTTACACCCAGCCCTTACCCACACGGATTCCTGAGCTGCAGGCAGAGCTGGACACCTACCTCGATCACTACAACGGCCGGTTGCTTCGCGGTCAGCCCCGGGTCAGCCCCGAAGGGGCTATGTTCGGGGGCTATGGTCAAGGTACGGGCAAGGAATGGTGTTTCGCTACGCGAAAGCACAACGCCCGTGACCCAGCGAACACCGAAAGGCCCCACATGGCCCTGGGTGGGCTTGCGCCTGGGGGTGTTTCGCTTACGCGAAAGCACATTGGAATACCTCGATAGACTGAAGGGAGGTGGTCCCCAGGGAGTCTCAAATGTCTTGACCGACTACAAATGTCTTGACCGACTACAACTGATGGAGTAAACTAAAACTGGATCGCGCGAAAGCGCACCTTGGGGGGAATATGAATCCGCGGGAGTTCTTCCAGGCCCTGTTTGATCTGGCTTTCCGGCGCTTTATCACCATCCGGCTCACCGGGGTGCTCTACGCCCTCGCGCTGGCCGTGATGGCGGTTATCCTTCTCGCCTGGGGGCTCGGAGGGTTTAGGGAAGGCTTTTTGCAAGGGCTGGTCCAGCTCTTCCTCCTCGCCCCCCTGGCCTTCCTCCTTTACGCCATTGGCCTCCGGATTCTCCTGGAGGGGGTGGTGGCCCTCGTCCGGGTGGCGGAGAACACCAGCCTGATGGTGGAGGAGATGCGCAAGAAGAGCTAGACCCAAACGAGCTCGAGCTGGGCTTCGAGGTGCCCCACCTCGAGGCCGCGGTGGTTTTTGAGCACGGGACGGTCCCAGGGGGTGGGGCCGGGGTCCAGGCCCAGAAGGCGCAGCAGGGCCACCACCGCCACCTCCCGGGCCTGGGCGCTTCCGTCCTCCACCTTCAAGGCCACGCCTAGGGGACCCCTTGGGCCTTCCAAAAGGGCCATCCCGTAGTACCCATCCGCCCCTCGCTTGGCTATAAGCGGCCGCCTTTCCATAAGAAGGGTGTCTATGCTCCCCGGCCCCGCCACCAGCTCGGGGTGTTTTCGCATGGCCTCCCCCACCCGCCTTAAGGGCTCCTGGTACGCTTCGGGGGCTTCCTCGGGCTGGGCCAAAAAGTAAAAGGCCCGGGCGGCCCGGGAAAGGGGGAGGGCGAAGGTGGGCACGCTGCACCCGTCCGTGGCGATTTTGGGTTCCATCCCGGAAAGCTCCATAAGGGTCCTGTGGTTCAGCCTTTGGACGGGGTGGTCCGGCTTTTCATACCCTTCTGGGGAAACCCCGAGGGCCAAGGCGGCGGCCAGCATCCCCGCATGCTTCCCCGAACAGTTGTGGTGCAAAGGCGTGGGGGAAAGTCCCCTTTCCTCCAAAGCCCGTCGGGCCTCCTTAGAAAAGGGGGGGTGGACCCCGCAGGCCAGGCGCTCAGGCCCCAGGCCGAGCTTGGCCAAAAACCCTGCCGCCACCTCCACGTGGGCGGGCGTGCCGTCGTGGCTGGCGGTGGCCAGGGCAACCTCTTCGCTGCTTAGGCCAAACCGCTCCACCGCTCCCGTCAGGAAAAGGGCCAGGGCCTGGAAGGGCTTGGCGGAAGAGCGCAAAAAGGTGCAAAAAGCCGGCTCGCCCGCATACCCCAAAAACCCCTCCCGGCCCCACACGGCCAAGGAGACCCGGTGTCGGTTTTCCAACTCCTCCCCACGATAGGAAAGGACGTACGCCTTCACGCCCCAAGTTTACGCCTCGCCTCCTCCAGAAGGGAGACCCAGTCCACTCCCAAAAAGGGGTTTTCCAAGCCCTCGAGGTGTCGGAGGGCTTTTTGAAAGTTGCGCATTCCGCTTTTGCCCAAAGCCCTTTGGTGAAGCGCGGCAGCCAGAAGGATGATCCCCTTTAAAAGCCGCTTTTCCTCCCCCTTTGCCCTAAGCCAAGCCGTTTCCAAAACCTCGTGGACCTCGAAGTACCGCCCCTTCCGCCAAAGGGCCAGGGCCTCGGACCAGTCCATGCCTTAAGCTATACCTATGATGCTCATCCGGAGGTTTGGTCCAGTCCTCCTTGCCCTTTTCGCCTTTCCAGCCTTGGCCTTGCGACTGGCCACCACCACGAGCGTCTACGACTCGGGTCTTTTGGACGAGCTTCTTTCCGCCTTTCAAAAGGAGACGGGCATCCAGGCGGAGGTTCTGGCGGTGGGCACCGGCCAGGCCTTGGCCATCGCCAAACGGGGGGATGCGGACGCCGCCTTGGTCCACGCCCCTGCCCTGGAGGCCCAGGCCATCAGGGAAGGCTGGATTCTGGCCCACACCTGCCTGGCCTACAACGCCTTTATCCTCGTGGGGCCGCCCAAGGACCCCGCCCGCATCCGGGAGGCCGGGAACGTCCTCGAGGCCATGCGGCGCATCGCCGCCAACCAAAGCCCCTTCGTCTCCCGGGGGGACCGGTCGGGAACCCACCTCAAAGAGCTCGAGCTCTGGCAAAAGGCGGGCCTGAGCCCCAGCGGAAGGTGGTATCTGGAGTCCGGCGCGGGGATGGGCCAGACCCTGCGGCTGGCCTGGGAGAAGGAGGCCTACACCCTTTCGGACACCGCCACCTACCTCACCGTGGGGAAGAAGCTGGGCCTCGAGGCCCTTTACACCAAGGAGGACCCCGAGCTTCTCAACCAGTACAGCTTCCTGATCGTCAAGGGGGTAAAGGAGGAAGAAGCGCGGAAGCTCATGGACTTCCTCCTCTCTGAAGAGGGCCAAAAGCGCATCGGGGCCTACAGGGGAGGGATTTTCAAACCGCTCGGGGGCCGCTGCCTCATCCCGGTGAAGTGAAAAGGTGGAGCCAGGGGAACTCTGGGAAATCACGCTGAGAAGCCTCCTCGTGGCCGGGCTGGCCACGCTTTTGGCGGGGGCGTTGGGCGTGCCATTGGGCCTTTTCCTCGCCCTGAAAGCCCCCGGGCGTCTTCCCAGGATCCTCCTCTACACGGGCATGGGCCTACCTTCCGTGGTGGTGGGGCTCTTCCTCTACCTCCTCCTCTCCCGCCAGGGCCCTTTGGGAAGCCTGGGCCTCCTCTACACGCCCTGGGCTATGGTCCTCGCCCAGGCGGTCTTGGCCTTGCCCCTGGTGGCCTCCTTCCTCTACGCGGGCGCCCGGGCCCGGGCGGAGGAGGTGCGAACCCTGGTGAAAAGCCTGGGGGGAAGGGAGGCCCAGGTTCCCCCCACCCTTCTTTGGGAGAGCCGCCGCGCCCTGGCTGCGGGTCTGGCCTCGGGATTCGGGGCGGCCATCAGCGAGGTGGGGGCGGCCACCTTGGTGGGGGGGGATATCCGGCACCAGACCCGGGTCCTGACCACGGCCATCGTCTTAGAGACCCGCAAGGGCGAGCTCGAGGCCGCCTTGGCCCTGGGCGGGGTTCTCCTCGGGGTTTCGCTCCTCGTGGTGGCTTTGCTCCTCATTCTGGAAGAAGATGCTTAAGGCGGAAGGAATCCAGAAGGCCTGGCCGGGCTTCCGGCTCCGCCTGGACCGGCTCTTCGTGGCCCCCGGGGAAGCCCTGGCCGTCCTCGGACCCTCCGGGTCGGGAAAGACCACCCTTTTAAAGATCCTGGCGGGGCTCGAGGCCCCGGAGGAGGGCTTTGTGGAGGGGGGGTTCCGGATCTACCTGCCCCAAACCCCCCTTCTTCTAAGGGGAAGCGTGCTAGAGAACGCCGCTTTTGGCCTCAGGCTCAGGAGGGTGGCCAGAAAGGAGGCCCTGCGGCGCGGCCTGGAGGCCCTGAGGGAGGTGGGCCTTCTCGCCAAGGCCCACCTGGGGGCCCATCGGCTCTCAGGGGGGGAGAAGGTGCGGCTGGCCCTGGCCCGGGCCCTGGCGGTGGGGCCGGAGGTCCTTCTCCTGGACGAGCCCACCGCCAACCTGGACCCGGCCAACACCCGGATGGTAGAGGCGCTTCTTCTGCAGGCCAAGGTCCAGGGAGCAGCCCTGGTTTTGGTCACCCACAACCCCGCCCAGGCCAGGCGTTTGGCGGAAAAAGCCCTCTTTTTATTCCAAGGAGAGGTCGTAGAGGAAGGGCCCCTGCCCCAGGTGCTTTCGGGGCCCAAGGACCCCCGGGCGCGGGCCTTTTTGGAAGGGGAGGTTTAACCCCGCCCTCTGGCCTCAGAGGGGGGTCCACCTCGTCTGGTCCCTTTTCTCGTACTTGTCCATGGCCTTTAAAAAGGCCTCCTCCAGGTCGATCCCCTCCCGGTTGGCCAGGGAGATCAGGACGAAGAGGAGGTCGGCAAGCTCCATCGCCAGATCCCCCTCCTCCTCCCCCGGCTTGGGTTTCTTGCCCTCCCGGTGGGCCAAAACCCGGGCCACCTCCCCAAGCTCCTCCGCGAGCCGGGCCAGCATCAAAAGGGGGGGGAAGTACCCCTCCTGGAACCGCCCAATCCAGGCCTCCACCCTTGCCTGCGCCTCCTTGAAGGTCATCTGGCCTCCTGTGCAAACCGGGCCAGGAGCCAAACCGCCGCCCTCACATCCCGCATGTCCACCATCTCCGAAGGCGAGTGCATGTACCGGTTGGGGATGGAGACGAGGCCCGTCCGAACCCCCTCCCGCACCCAGGCCACCTCGTCCGCGTCCGTGCCCGAGAAGCGGCCGTGGGCGTGCAGAGTATAAGGAATCCCCTCTTGCTCCGCCAAAGCCCGCAGGGTGCGGAGGACCTGCTTGTCCACAAAAGGCCCGACGCCCAAAGCTACCCCCTGGCCCAGGGCGACCTCCCCCACCTCCTTTTTCTCCATCCCAGGGGTGGAGGCGTCGTGGGTCACATCCACCACCAAGGCATAGTCGGGGTTAAGCCGGTGGGCGGCCGTCCTGGCCCCGTAGGCCCCGATCTCCTCCTGCACGCTGGCCCCCGCCACTACATGGGCCTGGGTACCCAGGTCCTTAAGGAGCCTTAAGGCCTCGAGGACCACAAAGGCCCCGATGCGGTTGTCCACTGCCTTGGAGACGAGCCGCTCGCCGAGAAGCCAGAGGGGGGGCTGGTCCAAGACCCCCACCGCCCCCACCTCGAGGTGGGCCAAGGCCTCCTCCTTGCTCTGGGCCCCGATGTCCACGAAAAGATTCTCCAGTTTGACCGCCTTTTCCCGCTCCTCGGGCTTGAGGACGTGGATGGCCTTCCGCCCCACCACCCCCAAAACCGGGCCCCGCTTGCCCAAAACCCTTAGCCGCTGCCCCACCAGGACCTGTGGATCCCACCCCCCCAAGGGTTTCAGGAAAAGAAACCCCTGTTCGTCGATGTGGCTCACGATGACCCCGATCTCGTCAATATGGCCCAGGAGGAGGATCCTCGGGCTTCCACCGGGGTTGAGGTGGGCATAGGCGTTGCCCTTCTGGTCCACCTCCACCTCGGCGAAGGCTTTCGCCCGCTCGAGGAAGACCTCCACCGCCTCCTCCTCAAACCCGGTGGGGCCTGTAGCCAGAAGCAGTTTTTCCAGAAAATCGAGGTCGGGCTCGTAGGTCATGCCTTGAGTATATTGGCCCCATGAAAGCCCTGGCCCTCATTGCTCACGATCAGAAGAAGGAGGAGATGGTGGCGTTTGCCCTCAGGCACAAGGAGGTCCTCGCCCGGTACCCCCTTTTGGCCACGGGGACCACGGGGAGGCTTTTGAGAGAACGGACGGGCCTCGAGGTGGAGGCCCTTCTCTCAGGCCCCTTGGGCGGCGACCAACAGATCGGCGCCCGGGTGGCGGAAGGCAGGGTCCAGGCGGTCTTCTTCTTTCAAGACCCCCTGACCGCCCAGCCCCACGAGCCGGACGTGCGGGCACTGCTTCGGGTCTGCAATGTTCACAACGTCCCCATCGCCACCAATCCTGCCACCGCGGAAGCCCTGCTTCTCGCTATGAGCGGCGGCCAATAAGGGCCTCGACCACACGCACAGCCTCCACCCGATCCGCTTTGGCAGGGCATTCTGGCATGGCCGGGGCGCTGGTTGCAAGCCCCCATGCGCCCTAAACGAGGCTCCGCCGGTAGG
>NZ_PSMQ01000037.1:0-15754 GCF_040290245.1 Thermus sp. | reverse complement strand
CGCCAGGGCGAAGACCCCCTCCCGGCCCAGGCCCCCGTAAAACCGGTCCGCCAGGGCCACCCCGGCCACCAAGGCCGCGGAGGAACTCCCCATCCCCCGGGCCAGGGGTATGGGGTTGAAGGCGCGGATGGCCAGGGGCCGGTAGGGCTTGCCCAGGGCCTTAACCCCTTCCCGGTAGCCCTGGTGGATGAGGTTGTCCGTGCCCTCCACCAGGCCTTCCCCTTCGTAGAAGAAGGCATCTTCCGCGGAGGGTTCGGCCTCCACCTCGAGGTAAAGGTCCAAGGCCACGCCCAAGGCATCAAACCCGGAGCCCAGGTTGGCCAAGGTGGCGGGCACATAAAGCCGGGGAGGGCGGTTCATAGGCTTCCTGAAGTATACGCGCTATTCGCGGGGGGATTCTTCAAAGGAAGGTGTAGGGCAAGGGCACCCTCCCTTCGGTGAGGAGCCTGCGGGCGTGGGGAAGCGCCTCGGCCACTTCCCGCGCCAGGAGCCCTACGCCCTTTTCCTCCGCCAGAAGGTCCCCCGCCAGGCCGTGGAGGAAGACCCCAAGCCGCGCCGCGTCCCAAGCGGGGAGGCCCGCCGCGAGAAGGGCGGCGATTCCCCCAGCCAGCACATCCCCCGTCCCCCCGGTGGCCAAGACGGGGTTCCCCGTGGGGTTGAGGGATAGCCGGGCCCCTTCCGCCACCACCGTGGGGTTCCCCTTGAGGACCACGGTGAGCCCTGTTCGGTGGGCGAGCGCCTTGGCCGCCTCCAGGGGGGCCTGGGCCACCTCTTCCGGGGTGGCCCCCAGAAGCCTCGCCGCCTCCCCCGCGTGGGGGGTAAGGACGGTGGGAAGGCCCGCCCTTCGGTAGGCCTCGGCCACCTCGAGGTGGAGGGCATCCGCGTCCAGCACCGTGGGAAGGCCTGCGTTAAGGGCCTCCAGGGCCCAGGCCTTTCCCCAGGCCCCCCCGCCCATCCCCACGGCCAAAGCCTCCACCTTGAGGGGGGGTAGGGTAGGGGAAAGGACGGGGTGGAAGACGGCCTCGAGGGGGTCTATGGGGCCCTCTGGGGCCACCAGGTGGACGAGGCCGGCCCCCATGCGGTACGCCCCAAGGGCGGCCAGGGCCGGGGCCCCGGCGTAGCGAAGCCCCTTCCCCTGGTACCCCCCCAGGACCCCCACCCGGCCCACGCTTCCCTTGTGGGCGGTGAGGGGGCGCCGGGGGAGGAGGGGGCCGAGGGCCTCGGGGGTGGCCAGTTCGGGCAGATCCTCGTGTAAAAGGAGATCCTTCGGAAGGCCGATCTCCGCCAGAAAGAGCCTTCCACAGGCTTCCCGGTGGAGGAAGTGCAGGGTCTTGAAGGCAGCGAAGGCCACGGTGGCCGTGGCCCTCACGTGGGGGCGGTAAGGAAGCCCCGAGGGCAGGTCCAGGGCCAGAATGGGAAGGCCGGAGGCGTTCATCCGTTCCACCAGCTCCCCATATTTCCCCCCAAGGGGTCCCTTAAGACCGGTTCCGAAAAGGGCGTCCACCAAAACCTCACCCTCCCCCCAGCTGGCCGCTTCCAGGGGGCGGATTTCCGTGTGCGCTTCTAAAGCCTTGCGGGCGAGGAGGGCATCCCCCTTCTGCCCCTGGTCGGCGTAGACCCTTGCCCTCACCCCTTCTAAGAGGAGGTGGCGGGCCAGGACCAGGCCGTCCCCCCCGTTGTTGCCCTTCCCCGCCAGGACCACGGCGGGGCGTGGGCCAAAGAGGTCTCGATAGGCCCTGGCCCCCTTCATCCCCGCCCATTCCATGAGGAGGAGGGTGGGGTAGCCTTTTCGGGCGGCTTCCTCGTCCGCTGCCCGCATGGCCTGAGGGGTGAAAAGCCTCATGGGCCCAGTATAGAAAGCGGCGGGGCCATGAGGGTAAAGTACAGGGGATGAGGGAAGAACTCCGCCTCGAGGAGGCGCGGCAACGGCTCAGGGAGGCCCGGAAGGTGGCGGTGCTCACGGGGGCCGGGATCTCCAAGCCCTCGGGCATCCCCACCTTCCGGGACGCGGAGGGGCTATGGAAGGCCTTTAACCCCCTGGAGTACGCTACCCCTGAGGCCTACGCGAAGGATCCGGAAAAGGTCTGGGCCTGGTACGCCTTTCGCATCGCCCAGGTGCGCAAGGCCCGGCCCAACCCCGCCCATCTGGCCCTGGTGGAGCTGGAAAGGCAGGTCCTTAAGCGGGGGAGAAGCTTCCTACTTGTCACCCAGAACGTGGACGGCCTCCACGCTCAGGCGGGGAGTCAGAATTTGGTAGAGCTCCATGGAAATTTGCTTTGGGCCCGGTGCGAGGCCTGCGGAAAGCGCTTTCCCCTCCCGGAGGCGTTTACCCCGCCTCCCCTTTGTCCGGCCTGCGGTGGGAGGGCCCGGCCCGATGTGGTCTGGTTCGGGGAGCTCCTTCCCGAAGGGGCCTGGGAAAAGGCGGAAAGGGCCTTCCTCGAGGCGGACGTGGCCCTGGTCATCGGCACGAGCGCGGAAGTGGAGCCCGCGGCCTCCTTGGGCCGGATCGCCTTCACCGCCGGGGCCTACCTCATCGAGGTGAACCCCGAGCCCACCCCGCTTACCCCCTGGGCCCAGCTTTCCTTGCGGATGGGCGCGGTGGAGGGGATGGAAGCCCTGGGCCTCCTCTAGTCTTCCCGCCGGGCCCGGAAGACCAGCCGGAAGGGGACCTCCTTCAGGCCCAGTTCCTCCCCGATCCGGTTTTTCAAGTAGTTCTCAAAGGCCCGGGTGACGAACTCCGGGTGGTTGACGAAGAAGACGAAGGTGGGGGGGGCCACCTCGGGCTGGGTGGCGTAGAGGATCTTCAGGGGTTTGCCCTTGAAGTTGGGCATCTGGACCCTCTGGGTCCAAAGGGCCAGGTGGCGGTTGAGCTCGCCCGTCCCGATCCGGGTATGGTTGAGCTCATAGAGCCTTTGGGCCTCCGGGAAGATCCGCTCCAGGTTCCTCCGGCTCACCGCCGAGGTGTAAATGCGGGGTAGGTGGGCCAGGTGCGCAAGTTTCAACCCCAGTTCCTTCCGGACCGCCTGGGCCTCCTCCTTGGGCACCAGGTCCCACTTGGTGATGACCAGAAGGACGGGTTTGCCCTTTTCCAGGGCGTGGTTGGCGAGCTTAAGCTCCCGGTCCCCCACCTGGAAGGGATCCACCACCAGAAGCACCACATCCGCCTCCTCAATGGACCGGAGACTCCGCCTGATGGCCAGGTCTTCCACCAGGGTCTCGGGGCGCTTGCGGATGCCCGCGGTGTCCACCAGGATGAAGCGCTGCCCCCCGAGGTCGATCCTTACGTCTATGGCGTCCCGGGTGGTTCCGGGTTCCTCGGAGACGATCACCCGTTCCTCGCCCAGGATGGCGTTTAGGAGGCTGGATTTGCCCGCGTTGGGCCTTCCCACGAGGGCGAGCCGGATGCCTTCCACCTCGGGCTCAGACTCCTCCGCCCGGACGGGGAGCCGGGCCCAGATGGCCTCCACCAGGTCGTCAAAGCCCCGGTTGTGCTCGCTCGAGGTGGGCACAGGCTCGCCGAAGCCTAGGGCGTAGAGATGCCCCAGGTAGTGCTCGTGTTTGGGGTCGTCCACCTTGGTGGCCACCAGCAAAACGGGCTTCCCCTTTTTCCTCAGGTACTCGGCCACCTCGAGGTCCTGGGGGGTGAGGTCCGAGCGGCCGTCCACAGCAAAAAGGACCAGCTCCGCGTCCTCGAGGGCCTGGTCTACCTTCTTCTGGATCTTCTCCTCCCACCGGTCCCCGCTCCAAAGCCCCCCGGTGTCCACCAGGAGGAACCGGCCCGTCTCTGTTTCCACGATCCCTTCCTTAAGGTCGCGGGTGACCCCGGGGGTGTCCGCCACCACCGCGCTCCTTTTGCGAAGGAGGCGGTTAAAGAGGCTGGACTTGCCCACGTTGGGCCGGCCGACGATCACGACTTTGTGCATACCCCTCCAAAAAGCCGGTGGGGAAAACCCCCACCGGCCGCCTTAGGGTATTCTACCACATCCGGGGTTTTCGGGGGCTCTTTTCGAAAAAGCCTTCTCGCAGACGGCTACAGCCCCTACCCCGCCGGGCGCATCGCACTGGCCTCTTCCAGGCCTCTAGGCAAAGGGCTTTAAAGCCACCGCCCTCGAGGTTTGGCCAAGAACCGAGTGGGGTGGGGGTTAGGGGTGGCCCAGGAGTCTTCGCAGGACCGAAGGAGGGGCCAAGGAGCGGCCCCACTCCTCCACCCGCTCCAAGGGGATATGGTCTGCGGGGTTTCGGCCGTAGTAGGCCTCAGCCACCCGAAGGCCAGGTTCCAGCAGGAAGTCCGCGGGCATGCGCAGGAGTTCCCCATCCACGGAGCCGTGCGGAATCCCCAGCTTGAGGCCGCGGAACCAATGGGGCAGGGCCCGGGGGTCCAGAAGCCCTAGGAGGCTCATCCCCACGCCGTAAAGGGTATGGACCGCATCGTCGGGGTCGGCCAGGATGGGGAAGGGAGGATTCTGCCGCCCCACCCGGGTTCTCAAGGTTTCCAGGGGGGAGCCAAACACCCCCACCACCTCTATCCCTAGGGCCTTCAGCCGAGGGTATGCCCCGATCAGTTCGTGGACCCGGAGGTTGCACCAAGGGCAGCCTCCGTGCCGGAAAAAGCTCAAAAGCACCTTTTTTTCCACTAGGCTTCCCAGGCTGAAGGGGGTGCCGTCCAGGGCGAAGAGGGTAAAGTTGGGAGCGGGGTCTCCCGGTTTGAGGCGGTTTAAACCCGAAGCCTCCTCCCCCTTGGGGTGAGCCTCGGCTAGCCCTAGGCCCATGAGGCGCTCGATTCGCCCCGCAAGTTCGTCCCAAGGGAGGACGAGAAAGGTGCCGATCTGAGCCAAAGATCTTCTCCCGTCCAACGAAGCCAGCACCTGCCAGTCCTGGGGAAGGAGCTGCCTTAGGGCCTGGAGGCTGGCCCCCAGGCTTTGGGGGATGGCATAGACGTCCAGGGGGTCAAGAGGGGTGGGGTTCTCATCCAGCCGCCTGAGGGCCTCCAGGAGAATCTCCCCGGCTCCGACTCCCCAAGGGGGAGGGGGGGCGGGGTCCTCCTCTCGGAAGCGGAACTGCCCTGGACTGGCCAGGGCGTAGGTGAGGGCGACCAGGGCTCTTCGTTCCTGGGCCGCCCTCAGTTCGGGGAAGGTTCGGGCCAGGGTCTCGGGCTTCTCCCCAGCGGATCGTTGGGCCAAAAGCTCTGCGACCCTTCCCATGGGGGTTCCCAATCGGATCAGGGTGTCCTCCAGGCGTGGGACAAGGGGGCCCCCCAAGGCAGCGACCCGTCCGTTTTGGAGCCTGAGGGTGAACCCAAACCCCGGCTCCAACTCCACGGTCATACGGCCGGTCTTGGCCATGTCCGCCAGAAAGCTGAGGATCTCGGCGAGGCCTCCTTTCCCTATCTTGCCGCTTAGGCTGGCATCGGTGAACATCTCAAGAAGAGATACGGATCCAGAAGGCTCCTTAGATGGGGCTAGGGCATGGGGTGGGCTAGGGCGAGGGTTCGCACCCGCTCCCTGAGCTCAGGAGCAGGTCCCTTGGTGAGGGCCTCGTCCATGAGTTCCGCCACCAGGGGCATCTCCTCCGGGGTGAAGCCGCGGGTGGTGATGGCAGGGGTCCCGATGCGGATGCCGGAGGTGACCCGGGGCGGAGCCGGGTCGAAGGGGATGGCGTTTTTGTTCACCGTGATCCCCACCTGGTCCAGCCGGGCCTCCGCCTCCTTACCGGTAAGGCCCTTGGGGCGGAGGTCCACCAGGAAGAGGTGGTTGTCCGTCCCGCCGGAAACGATCCGGTAGCCCCGGGCGGCAAGCTCCTCGGCCAGCCGCTTGGCGTTTTGGACGATTCTTTGGCTGTACGCCCTGAACTCGGGTTGGAGGGCCTCGAAAAAGGCCACGGCTTTTCCCGCGATCACGTGCTCCAAGGGCCCCCCCTGGATGCCCGGGAAGATGAGTTTGTCGATTCTTTTGCCCAGCTCGAGGTCGTTCGAAAGGATCAAGCCCCCCCTGGGGCCCCGCAGGGTCTTGTGGGTGGTGCTGGTCACCACATGGGCATAAGGCAGAGGGTTGGGGTGGAGGCCCGCCGCCACAAGGCCCGCGAAATGGGCCATGTCCACCACGAGGTAAGCCCCCACCTCGTCCGCGATCTGCCGGAAGGCGGCAAAGTCCCAGAGCCTGGGGTAGGCGCTCGAGCCCGCCACGATCACCTTGGGCCGGTGCTCCAGGGCCAGCCGGCGGACCTCCTCCAGATCGATGGTCTCCGTATCCGGCCGGACCCCATAGGAGACCACCCGGTATAGACGCCCGGAGAAGTTCACCTTGGCCCCGTGGGTGAGGTGCCCACCCGCCGCCAGGTCCATCCCCATCAGGGTCTCCCCCGGCTCCATCAAGGCCATGTAGACGGCCATGTTGGCCTGGGAGCCGGAGTGGGGCTGGACGTTGGCCCACCGGGCGCCGAAGAGGGTTTTGGCCCGTTCAATGGCTAGGCCTTCGATCTGGTCGATGACCTCGCAGCCCCCGTAGTACCGCGCCCCCGGGTAGCCCTCCGCGTACTTGTTGGTCAGGACGCTGCCCACCGCCTCCCGCACCGCTTGGGAGACGAAGTTTTCGCTGGCGATGAGTTCTAACCCTTCCCGCTGGCGCTTTTCCTCGAGGGCGATGAGTTGGAAGACGGCTTCGTCCCGTATCCCTGTCCTGGTCATGGCCTGATTATAGTCCAGCCCCCGGCCAGGTCCACGACGGGAGGCTAGAGGAGGCCCGCCGTACCCTTTTCCTCACCATACGCGACGGGGGTTTTGTTAAACTCGGCGTATGAAAGCCCCTTCTTGGGCCTCTTTGAAGTGGGGATTCTTGGGCCTTTTTTTGGTGTTTCTTTTGATCGTTCTCGCCATCAACTTCACTTCCACCCAGGCCCTGCCCGACCTGGTGCGGGTTCAGATCGAGCGGTACGCGGTGTGCAGTTACTGGTTCTTCGGCTGGCACCTGGCCTCCACCGGGGTGTTCGCCCTCTTTTTCTTCCTTCTGGGTTTGGCGGTGGGGGCCCTGGGGGGATGGGCTTTTTTAAGACGATGGGGATATAGGGAAGGGCCTTAGACTTCCAAGGCCAGCTTTTCTCCCGCCTCGGGCTTACCCGCGGGGTATTCGCCGTTGAAGCAGGCCAGGCAGACCGGGCCTCCGATCGCCCGGCGCACCCCTTCCTCCGAGAGGAAGGCCAAGGAGTCGGCCCCGATGTAGGCGCGGATCTCCTCGAGGCTCTTTTCCGCGGCGATGAGCTCCTTGCGGGCGGCGGTATCTATTCCGTAGTAGCAGGGGAAGCGGATGGGGGGGCTGGAGATGCGCATGTGCACCTCTAAGGCCCCGGCCTCCTTGAGCATCCTCACGATGTGGCGGCTGGTGGTGCCCCGGACGATGGAGTCGTCCACCAGGACCACCCGCTTGCCCAAGACGGCGGAGGTAGGGGAGAGCTTCATCCGGGTCTTGAGCTCCCGCATCTCCTGGGTGGGCTGGATGAAGGTCCGGCCCGCATAGGGGCTTTTGTAAAGGCCGAACTCGAGGGGAAGCCCGCTCGCCCGGGCGTAGCCCACCGCCGCGCCGATGCCCGAATCCGGCACGGGCACCACCAATTCGGCCTGGGCCGGAGCTTCCCGGAAGAGCTCCATCCCCATCCGGACCCTTGCGGCGTAGCTTTCCACCCCGTCCAGGATGGAGTCCGGCCGGGCGAAGTAGATCCATTCAAAGGCACAAGGGGTGGGCTCCGGGGGGAGGACTTGGAGGCTTTGGAGCTCCCCGCCTTCCACATAGACCAGCTCCCCCGGCCGGACGTCCCTTAGGAACTCCGCACCCAGAAGGTTTAGGGCCGGGGGTTCGGAGGCGAAGACGTACCCCTCCTCCAGCCGGCCGATGACCAGGGGCCGGACCCCGTTTTTGTCCCGCAGGGCAAGAAGGGTCTTCCGGTCCATGAGGACCACGGAAAACCCGCCCATAAGCTCCCGCATGGCCTCCGCGGTGGCCTCCACCAGGGGGAGGTGGGCCTTTTTGGCGATCAGGTTGACCATGACCTCGGTGTCTGTGGTGGTCTGAAAGACCGCCCCCTCGCCCAGGAGCCGGTCCCGTATGGGTTTGGCGTTGACGAAGTTGCCATTGTGGGCGATGGCCAGAACCCCTTTGTTGGAGCGGACGGTGAGGGGTTGGGCGTTAAAGCGGAGGTTGGAGCCGGTGGTGGAGTAGCGGGTGTGGGCGATGCCGACCCGGGCTCCGGGAAGCCGGAGGCGGGCGAGCCGGACCTCGTCAAAGACCTGGTTCACCAGGCCCAGGTCCTTCTCCACCACGAGTTCCTTCCCATCTGAGACGGCGATCCCCGCCGCCTCCTGGCCCCGGTGCTGGAGGGCGAGCAGGCCCAGGTGCAAAAGCCCCGCCACGTCCAGGGGCTTTGCGCTCCAGATCCCCAAAACGCCGCACTCCTCCTGGGGCTTATCCCACATCCCCCATCACCTCGCGCAAGGGCCGCGCCCAGGCCTCCTTAAGGCGCGACACCTCGAAGCTTAACACCCGGTGGGGCAGGACGACCGTGAGCTCCTCCCCCCCCACCTCCCCCAGAACCCGGTGGGGGAGGCCTTTGGCCTCGAGGCGGAGGGTGGCCTCCTGGAGGTGGGCCTTATCCACGGTGAAGAGGATGCGGCTTGGCCCTTCGCCGAAGAGGGCCTCGGGGGTGTCCTTCCTTAGCTCCACCGTGGCCCCGACCCCGTAGGGGAAGGTCATCTCGGCTAAGGCCACCAAAAGGCCCCCTTCGGCCACATCGTGCGCGGTCCTTACGAGCCCGGAGGCGATGAGCTCCCGGATGGCTTCCTGCACCCTTTTTTCCCTTTCCAGGTCGAGGGGCGGGGGGCTTCCCACCTCGAGGCCGGTCATCACGTAGACCGCCTCGCTGGCCCCCAGGTGCCCTTCCTCTTCTCCCAGGAGGACCAGGACCTCCCCAGGGCGCCTAAGGCCCATCTCCGCCCGGCGGTGGATCTCCAGGACCCCCACCACCCCCACCATGGCCGTGGGGGGGATGCGGTGGGTGGGCCCCTCGTTGTACAAGGAGACGTTTCCACTCACCACGGGGAGGCCCAGGGCAGAGCTGGCCTCCTTGAGCCCCTCCACGGTCTCCCTAAGCTCAAAGTAGCCCTCGGGGGTCTCGGGGTTCCCCAGGTTAAGCCCGTCCGTATAGGCCAAAGGCCTCGCCCCCACCACGGAGACGTTCCGGCTGGCCTCGGCCAGGGCGTGCATGGCCCCAAGCCGGGGGTGAAGGCGGCTGTACCGCGGGTTCTGGTCGACCTTGGCCGCGACCCCAAGCCCCGTTCCCTTGATCCAGAGGACGGCCGCATCCCCCCGCCCGGGCAGCAGGGCGGTCATGGTGCCCACCTGGTGGTCGTACCGTTCGTAGATGGCCTCCCGGCTGGAGAGGTTGGGCGAGGAAAGAAGGGCCAGAAGGACCTCCTCCGGGGCGTAGGGGAAAGGGGGTGGGGGGGTTTGGCGGAGCCTTTGCACCTCGGGGTCCTCCTGCCCCACCCGGAGGTAGGTGGGGGCCTCGGCCAGGGCCCCTGTGGGCACCTCGGCCACCAACCGGCCTTGGAAGAAGACCCGGAAGAGGGGCTCTTCGATGGTCCGGGCCACGGCCACGCAGTCCAGGCCCCACTTCCGGTAGACGGCCTCGAGCTCCGTCTCCTTGCCCGGCCGGGGTACGAGGACCATCCGCTCCTGGCTTTCCGAGAGGAGGAGCTCCTCCGGGGTCATTCCCTCCTCCCGCACCGGGACCTTGTCCAGGTGGAGCTCCACCCCCAGGCCCGACTTATGGGCCAGCTCGGAGAGGCTGCTCGTAAGCCCGGCGGCCCCCATGTCCTGGATCCCTTCTAGGAGGTCTTTCTCAATGGCCTCGAGGGTGGCCTCCAGGAGGAGTTTGCCCAGGAAGGGGTCCCCCACCTGGACGCTGGGGCGGCTTTTCTCGGTGTCCTCGGAAAGCTCCTCGCTGGCGAAAGCCGCCCCGCCGATCCCATCCCGGCCCGTCTTGGCCCCGGCGTAGTAGATGGGCCGGCCTAAGGAAGCCCGGCTTCGCCTCAGGTCCTCCTCTTTAAGAAGCCCCAGGCACATCGCATTCACCAGGGGATTCTCCTGGTAGAGGGGGTGGAAGTAGACATCCCCCCCCACGGTGGGCACCCCGATGGCGTTTCCGTAGAAGGCGATGCCCGAGACCACCCCCCGGGCCAGGTACCGGGTCCTGGGGCTTTTCGGGTCGCCGAAGCGGAGGGCGTCCAAAAGGGCGATGGGGCGTGCCCCCATGCTCAGGATGTCCCGGATGATCCCTCCCACCCCCGTGGCCGCCCCTTGAAAGGGTTCCACCGCGGAGGGGTGGTTGTGGCTTTCGATCTTGAAGGCCACCGCGAAGCCCTCTCCGATCCGCACCACGCCCGCGTTTTCCCCGGGCCCCTGAAGCACCGCCTCCCCTTCCTTGGGAAGAGCCTTTAAAAGGGGCCTCGAGTTCTTGTAGGCGCAGTGCTCGCTCCACATGACCTTGAAGAGGAGGAGTTCCACCCGATTGGGCTCCCGGCCCAATCTCTGGACGATGAGCCGGTACTCCTCCTCGGGGATGCCGATCTCCTGGTGGGGGCTCATAGGAGGGAAAGGAGCTCCTCGTGGCTTTTGATCACGTGGGTGGGCTGGACCTGGCCGTTTTCGTGCCGGTGGCCCACGTACTGGACCGCCCAGGAATACCCCGCGCCGAAGGCCCCCTTGATGTCCGTCTGGGGCAGGTCCCCCACATGCAGCGCCTCCTTGGCCTCCACCCCAAGCGCCTCCAGGGCTTGTTGGAAGGCCTCGGGCTTAGGCTTGACGAAGCCGGTTTCGTCGGAGAAGCTAAACGCCTTAAAGGCCTCCAGGAGCCCGGCCCGCCTGAGGTGTTCCCTGAGAAGCCTTCCCGGGGTGACGCCGGTGTCTGAGACGATGCCCAGGGGGTATTTTCTCGCCAGAGTCTTCACCGCCTCGAGGCCAGGCAGGGGCTTTAAGGGGGCGAGGAGGGAGGTCTCCTCCAGCCTCCTCGCGGTCATGGCCACCAGGCCGGGGTCGTATGGCACGCCCAGGAGGGCGAAGATGCGGGTCACCCGGTCAAACGTGGTCATCACCTCCCCCGCCCTCCAGGCCTCCTCAAAGGCCAAGGAGGCCTGCCGGTAGGCCTCCCGCACCTCGGCCTCCTCCACGGGATGCCCCGCCTCCGCGCAGGCGTCCAGGAGGATCTCGTACCGGGCGGGCATGACCTTGGCTAAAAACTCTAGCCCCTCGGTAAAAAGCGTGCCCCAGAAATCAAAGGTGATGGCCTTTGGGTTCATGTGACCTCCATGGCCAGGCTTAAGAAAAGCCCCAGTCCGTCCGTGCCCCCCAGGATCTCGTGCACCGCGCGCTCGGGGTGGGGCATCATCCCGAGCACGTTCCCCCTTTCGTTCACGATCCCCGCGATCTGGTTCAGGCTTCCGTTGGGGTTATAGGCCTCCAGGACCTCCCCGCCCTGCCCCGAGTAGCGGAAGACCACCCGGCCTTCCTCCTCCAGCCGGGCCAACGTCCCGGGGTCGGCGTAGTACCGGCCCTCCGCGTGGGCGATGGGCAGGCGCAAAACCTGCCCCTTGGCGTAGGAGCGGGTGAAGGAAAGGTCATTCCGCTCCACCCGCACGTGGACCTCCTTGCAGGTGAAGTGGAGGTTGAGGTTGGAAAGGAGGGCCCCGGGCAAGAGGCCCGCCTCCGTCAGGATCTGGAAGCCGTTGCAGACCCCGATGACCGGCTGGCCCCTTTCGGCCATCCGCCGCACCTCCTGCATCACGGGGGCGAACTTGGCCAGGGCCCCGGGCCTCAGGTAGTCCCCATACGTGAACCCCCCGGGGAGGAAGACCCCGTCAAAGCCGGAAAGGTCCGTTTGGGTGTGGAAGACGAGCTCCGCCTTAAGCCCCGCCACCCGGAAGGCGAAAAGGGCGTCCTGGTCGCAGTTGGAGCCGGGAAACTGGACGACGGCGAACCTCATTTTTAAGCCCCTTCTCCCAAGGCCACGAGCGGCTTCAGGGCTTCCAGGGTGAAGACCTCCATCACCGGGTTGGTGAGGGCCTTGCCGATGCTTTGCGCCAGGGCCCTGGCCTCCTCCTCGTTTTCCGCCCTCAGGACCACCTCCAAAACCCGCCCCACCCGGACCGACTCCACCGGGTGGCCGAGGCCTTTCAAAACCCCCTCCACCGCCCGGCCCTGGGGGTCCAGGATGCCGGGCTTGAGCTCGATGAGCAGCGTCGCCTGGTAGGTCATCTTCACCCCTCTAGGACCCGCCTGAGGACCTCCTGGTAGGCCGCCTCCACCCCGGGCAGGTCCCGGCGGAACCGGTCCTTGTCCATCCGTTCCCCCGTCTGGACGTCCCAAAGCCGCATGGTGTCGGGGCTCAGCTCGTCCGCGAGCAGGACCTGACCGCCTTTTCGGCCGAACTCCAGCTTGAAGTCCACGAGCTCCAGGCCCCGCGCGGCGAAGAAGCCCCGGAGGAGGTCCCCCGTCCGCAGGGTGAGGTCCTTGACCCGGGAAAGGGTCTCCTCGTCTACGATGCCCAGGGCCAAGGCGGCGTTTTCGCAGATCAGGGGATCCCCCAGGGCATCGTTCTTCAGGGAGAACTCCAGAAGGGGGGTTTTGAGGGCCTGGCCTTCCGGAAGACCGTAGCGCTTGGCGAAGCTCCCCGCCACCCGGTAGCGCAGAATGACCTCCAGGGGGATGATCTCCACCCGCCAGACCAGCATCTCCCGGTCGGAAAGCTCCTTCAGAAAGTGGGTCCTGACCCCGTGGGCCTCGAGGTGGCGGAAAAGGGCGGCGGAGACCTTGTTGTTCACCACCCCCTTGCCTGGGATCAGGCCCCGCTTCTGCGCGTTGTACGCGGTGGCCTCGTCCTTAAAGTAGACCCTCAGAGCCTCTTCCCCCTCGGGGTAGAGCACCTTGGCCTTGCCCTCGTACAGCTTCTCCATCTTCCTCCTCACGGGCCTCGCCCTTACCCCTTCATTTTAACGGCATGGCCCCTCCTTGAGGCCCTGGACCCTAGAGGCCGAAGCGCTGGTAGATAGCCTCCACACGCCTCAAGTACTCCCCGGGTTCAAAAAGCGCCTTAAGCGCCTCGCCCTTAAGGGGGTTTTCCGGGTCCTCCTCTAGGAGGTCTAAAAACGCCCTCCCTTCCTCCCAACTCCTTAGGGCGTTGCGCTGGACGATGGCATAGGCCTTGTCCCGGGGAAGCCCGGAGGCGATGAGGGCGTTGAGGACCCGCTGGGAGTAGACCAGGCCCCGGGTGAGGTCCAGATTGCGCCGGAGGTTCTCCTCAAACACCCTTAGGCCCCGGAGGATCCCCCCAAGCCGCCTTAAGGCGTAGTGGGCGAGGGTGGTGGCGTCCGGGAGGATGACCCGCTCCACGGAGGAATGGCTGATGTCCCGCTCGTGCCAAAGGGCGATGTTCTCCAAGGCGGGGTGGAGGTAGCCCCTGAGGAGCCGGGCCACCCCGGTGAGGTTTTCCAGGCCCACCGGGTTTTTCTTGTGGGGCATGGAGGAGCTTCCCGTCTGCCCTTCTTGGAAGGGCTCCTGGGCCTCCAGGACCTCCGTGCGCTGGAGGTGGCGGAGCTCCACCGCTACCCGCTCGAGATTCCCCCCCAGGATGGCCAAGGCCGCCAGGACCTCCGCATGCCGGTCCCTGGGCACCACCTGGGTGGAGAGGGGCTCGGGGGTGAGGCCGAGCCGCCTGGCCACGTGGGCCTCCACCTCGGGCGGTATGTGGGCGTAATTTCCCACTGAGCCCGAGAGCATGGCCACGCCGACGGCCTCCTGGGCCCGCCGGAGCCTTTGTTCGTCCCGCGAAAAGGCGGCCAAAAAGGAAAGGAAGCGGAGGCCGAAGCTGGTGGGCTCCGCGTGGACCCCATGGGTTCGGGCGACGGCGGGGGTGTGCTTGTAGCGGAGGGCGAGGGCCCTTAACGCCTCCTCCACCTTGTCCACCTCCTGGAGGATGAGTTCCAAGGCCCGGACCAGAAGGAGGTTTTGCGCCGTGTCCACGATGTCCGAGCTGGTGAGGCCCAGGTGGAGGTAGCGGCCGATCTCCCCCTCCCCGGTCCATTCCACCAGGGCCCGGGTGAAGGCCACCAGGTCGTGGTGCGTGACGGCCTCGATCTCCGCCACCCTTTGGGCAAAGGCCTCGGTAAGGGGGTTTTTCTCCAGGGCCCTGAGCAGCCTTTCGGAAAGCCCTTTGGGCACCGCCCCCAGCCTCTCCCAGGCCTCGAGGGCATAGGCTTCCACCAACGCCCAGGTGCGGTAGCGGTTCTTCTCGGACCAGAGCTCGGCCATCTCCTTGGTCTGGTAGCGGGCGATCATGCCCTTAGGCTACCAGGGCAAAGGGCGTTTCCATGCCCCAGACACCTGCGTGTCCGCCCTGCCTGGGCTCCGGCCCCCAGGCTCAAACGGGGTTCACCCAGGCCCCCTCCTTTTCTGTAAAGTATCCTGTGGCGAAGGCGGTGCTGTTTGATGTGGGCAACACCCTCCTCCTGGCCCATCCCCGCCACTGGCTTTTTCCCCTCCTGGAGGAGCGGGGGCTTAAGCCGGCCCGGGAGGTGGGGCCAGCGCTGGAGCGGGCCTTCCAGGTCTATAACGCCCGCCACCTCGAGGCCAAGACCCTAGAAGGGGCCCTCGCCCTCTGGCGGAGCTTCCACCGGACCCTCCTCGAGGGCCTCGGCCTCGAGAGGCAGGGGGAGGAAATCGCCCAGTACCTGATCCAAAACTGGCAAGACCCCCGGTTCTGGCCCCTGGCCCCCCATGCCCGGGAGGTTCTTGAGGCCTTGAAGGCCCGAGGCTACCGGCTGGCCGTGGTCTCCAACTGGGACGCCACCCTGCCCTATATTCTAGACACCCTGGGGCTTTCCCCCTTCTTTGACCACCTGGCGGTGAGCGCCCTTTCCGGGGTGGCCAAACCCGACCCCAGGCTCTTCCAGGAGGCCCTCCAGGCCCTGGGGGTGGACCGGGCCACCCACGTGGGGGACTCGGAGGAGGACCGCTTAGGGGCGGAGGCTTTGGGCCTCTCCTTCTTGCGGGTGGACCACCTGGGGCTTTATGGGGGCCTCCCCTCCCTTAAGGCGGTGCTAGACTTTTTGCCATGAGCGTCCGGGAGGCCCTTTGGGGGGAGAAGAAGGGAAGGATCGAGGAGGCCCTCCTCGAGCTGGACGAGGACCTTTACCGATACATCCGGGACTTCGCCTACGAGGAGGTCCTGGCCCGGCCGGGGCTGGACCTAAAGACCCGGGAGCTTCTGGCCATCACCGCCCTCATCGCCCTGGGAAGCCCCAAGGAACTCGCCACCCACCTCGAGGGCGCCCTGCGGGTGGGGGCTAAGGAGGAGGAGATTCGGGAGACCATCCTCCAGTCCGCCCTCTTTCTGGGGTTTCCCCGGGCCCTTTCGGCCATGCGGATGTGGGAGAAGGTGCGCCGTGGTGGTCCTCACCCGGGAAAGGGAGAAGAACGCCCCCCTGAGGAGTAGGCTCGAGGCCCTGGGGATCCGGGTCTTGGAGCTCCCCCTCCTTTGCCACCTCGACCTTCCGGCCCTTAAGGCTTTGCCAGGGAGGCTCTCCCAGGCGGACTGGGTGGCGGTGACCTCAAAGGAAGGGGCCAAGCGCCTCCTTTGGGCCTGGAAGGAGGCGGGAAGGCCCCCCCTAAAGGTGGCGGCGGTGGGGGAGGGAACAGGGGAGACGCTCAGAAGGGGG
>NZ_PSMQ01000036.1:641-15877 GCF_040290245.1 Thermus sp. | reverse complement strand
CAGGGCTTCGCCTGGCCCTCCTTTCCCGCCTTTGGAGGAAGCCAAGGCTTTGGCCCATCCTTCTTCCTTGGTCTTCGTTCCCGGGAGGGCCTTTTCTGGTCCTTCAGCCCTCCTTCCTTTCCTACGCCTCGCCAGCCTGACCGCCCTTATCCCGAGCCTGGGGGCCGCCGCTCTTCTTTCCAGGTCCGGCCGGTTTGTCCTGAGGAAGAGGGGGCGGGTTCTGGTCCTGAGGCAGGCCGATGAGGCTTGACCTTTTCCGCCTGGTCGGGCGGAGGCTTTAAAATGCCCCTGTATGCGCCTTCTTTTCATCGGGGACGTGATGGGGGAGCCGGGCCTAAGGGCGGTGAGCCTTCACCTTCCGGATATCCGGGAGGCCTACGACCTGGTCATCGCCAATGGGGAGAACGCCGCCTCGGGTAAGGGCCTAAACAAACGGGCCTACCGGATGCTCCGGGAGGCGGGGGTAGACCTCGTCTCCTTGGGCAACCATGCCTTCGACCACAAGGAGGTATACGGGCTTTTGGAAACGGAGCCCCTGGTCCGGGCGGCCAACTACCCCCCGGGAACCCCGGGCCGGGGGTGGTGGCGGCTCGAGGTGGGGGAGGAGAGCCTCCTGTTTATCCAGGTCATGGGCCGGGTTTTCATGGATCCTTTGGACGACCCTTTCCGCACCGTGGACCGGATCCTCGAGGCGGAGGCGGCAGACTATGTTCTGGTGGAGGTCCATGCGGAGGCCACCAGCGAGAAGATGGCCCTGGCCCACTACCTGGACGGCCGGGTGACCGCCGTCTTGGGCACCCACACCCATGTGCCCACCCTGGACGCCGGGCCTTTGCCTAAGGGGACCCTGTACCAGACGGATGTGGGCATGACCGGGACCTACCGCTCTGTTATAGGAGGGGAGATTGAGACCTTTCTCGCCCGCTTTCTCACCGCTAGGCCCCAGCCTTTTCGGGCCGCAGAGGGGCCTGCCCGGTTCCACGCCACGGAGCTGGTCTTTGAGGGGGGGAAAGGGGTCTATATCAGCCCCTATCTCTGGGAGGAGCCGTGACCGAACCCTTTGAGGCGTTAAAGCGGGAGGTGGACCTTCTGGGCCGCCTTCTGGGGGAGGCGATCAAAGCGGTCTCGGGGGAGCGCTTCTACGCACTGGTGGAGGAGGTCCGGCAGATGGCCAAGGCCAGGCGGCGGGGGGAGGAGGTGGCGGAGGCCCTGGTCCGGCGCATCCAAAGCCTCTCCCCGGAGGAGGCCGAGGCCTTGGTGCGGGCCTTTACCCAGTACTTCCACCTGGTCAACCTGGCGGAGGAGCGGCACCGGGTGCGGGTCAACCGGCTTAGGGCTGAGGCCGAAACCCTCGAGGCCCCTAGGCCGGAGTCCTTTCTGGCCCTGGTCAAAGCGCTTAAGGACCGGGGG
This sequence comes from Thermus sp., assembly GCF_040290245.1. Classification (GTDB taxonomy): domain Bacteria; phylum Deinococcota; class Deinococci; order Deinococcales; family Thermaceae; genus Thermus_A. The sequence continues at coordinate 14,467 of NZ_PSMQ01000036.1, read as the reverse complement.
CTTTCCTACGAGGAGGTGGTGGCCCATCTTTCCTCCCTGACCCTTTACCTCACCTTTACCGCCCATCCCACCGAGACCCGCAGGCGGACCCTCCGCCACCACCTCGAGGCCCTCCAGGAGGAACTCGAGGAGGGAGGTCAGGAGCGCCTCTTTGCCCGGGTCATCCTCCTTTACGCCACGGAGGAGATTCGGAAGATGCGCCCCACGGTGGAGGACGAGATCAAGGGGGGGCTTTACTACCTTCCCACCACCTTGTGGCAGGCGGTGCCCAAGGCGGTAGGGGCTTTGGAGGAGGCGGTGGAACGGGTCTACGGAAAAAGGCCTTCCCTCCCCCCCTTTGTGCGCTTTAGGAGCTGGATCGGGGGGGACCGGGACGGGAACCCCCATGTGACCCCCGAGGTCACCCGGTTTGCCGGGGAGTACGCGCGGAAGGTGGCGCGGGAAAAGCTCCTTCAGGAGCTGGACCGGCTCATCCGGGACCTCTCCCTTTCTGAGGAGCGCGTCCCTGCCCCCCGGGAGGTGCGGGAGGAGGGGGAAGGGGTGGAGCGGTTTTTGGGAGAGCCCTACCGCCGGTTCTTCCTTCGCCTGGCCCAGCGGCTTTCCGAGGCCAATACCCAGGATCTTCTCCGCCGGGTGGAGAAGGCCAGGCGGGGGCTTTGGAGGCTTCCCACGGTGGTCCGGATCCATCTAGATCCCTTGAGGACGAGGCTGCTTGCCTTCGGGCTTGAGCTTGTCCCCTTGGACCTTCGGGAGGAGTCGGGGCGGCTTTTGGAGGCGGTGGCGGAGCTTTTCCGGGCGGGAGGGGTTCATCCCAATGTGCTTTCCCTTTCGCCCGAGGCGCAGGAGGCCCTCTTCACCCAGGAGCTCTTTTCGCCTCGCCCTTTGGCCCCCGTGGGCTACGAGCCGGAAGGGGAGGCGCTCAAGGTGGCTTTGGGGGCGCTCAAGGCCTGGAGAGACCGGGGTGCGCACGTGGTCTCCATGACCCATCATCCCCGGGACCTCCTTGCGGTCTTCCTCCTCGCCCGGGAGGTGGGGCTTTACCGGGTGGGGGAGGGGGTGCCCTTTGACGTGGTCCCTCTTTTTGAGACCCTAAAGGACCTGGAGGGGGCCCCGGAAGGGGTGAGAAGGCTTTTGGAAAACCCCGTCTTCCTGGCCCATGTCCGGGCCCGGGGGGGGCTCGAGGTCATGATCGGCTACTCCGACTCCAACAAGGACGCAGGGTTTCTGGCCGCCAACCTCGCCCTGTACGAGGCCCAGGAGGCCATCGCTCAGGTGGGGCGGGAGAAGGGAGTCCCTGTCTATTTCTTCCACGGCCGGGGGACCTCCACCGCCCGGGGCGGCGGGCCTGCGGGCCGGGCCATCGCCGGCCTGCCCCCGGGCTCGGTGGGGAAGAGGATCCGGCTCACGGAGCAGGGGGAGGCGTTGGCCGACCGGTACAGCCACCCCGAGCTGGCCCTTAGGCACCTGGAGCAGCTTCTTTTCCATTTTGCCCAGGCGGCCTTGGGGGATGGCCAACCCCCCCTCCCCGGGTGGAGGGATGCCCTTAAGGAGGCAGCCTTCGAAAGTGTCCGCCGCTACCGGTCCCTTCTGGAGGCCGAGGGGTTTTTCGAATTCTTTGAGGCCTTTACCCCCATCCGGGAGCTTTCCGAGCTGCCCATTGCCAGCCGGCCGGTCTACCGGCATGGCCGGGTGCGGGACGTGCGGGACCTCAGGGCCATTCCCTGGGTCATGGCCTGGACACAAGTCCGGGTCATCCTCCCTGGTTGGTACGGGCTTTCCGCTCTTGAAGCCCTCCCTTTATCCCTCCTTCAGGAGATGTACCGAGCCTGGCCCTTCTTCGCCACCACCTTGGAAAGCGCGGCCATGGCCTTGGCCAAGGCGGACCTGGGGGTGGCCCGGCTTTACCTTAGGCTCGTGCCCGAACCCCTTCACCCCTTCTTCTTCCGGATAGAGGAGGAGTACCAGAAGACCGTGGCCCTCCTCGAGGCCATCTTCCAGGCCCCTCTTCTCCACAACCAAAGGACCCTGGCCCGACAGATCGAGCTCCGAAACCCCTATGTGGACCCCATCAACTTCGTCCAGGTGGAGCTCCTCAAACGGTACAGGCTCTCCCAGGACGAGGCCCTCAAACGGGGGCTGATGCTCTCCCTTCTTGGGGTGGCGGCGGGGCTTAGAAACGCGGGGTAAGCTAAGGGATATGGAGCCCCTGGGCCAGTACCCCGAGCAGCGGGTGGGGGTGTTCGTGGACACCCAGAACCTTTACCATTCCGCCCGCGACTACTACGAACGCAACGTAAATTTCGAAAGCCTCTTGCGCTATGCGGTGGGGGGGCGCCGCCTGGTCCGGGCCACGGCCTATGTGGTCGAGAAGGAGGGGGATACCTCCGCCTGGCCCTTCATCTACAAGCTTTCCACCATTGGCTACAAGGTGCGGCGGATGTACCTGAGCCTGAAGGAGACCACGGATGCAGGCAAGCCCATTTACGAGGGGAACTGGGACATGGGCATCGCCGCGGACATGGTCCGGCTCATGCCCCATCTGGACGTCGTGGTCTTGGGAAGCGGGGACGGGGATTTCGTGGAGATCCTCGAGGTCCTGATGGAGCGGGGGATCCGGGTGGAGGTCATCGCCTTTCGGGAAACCACCGCCCAAAGGCTCATCGATGCGGTGGACCGGTTCATCCATCTTCCGGACATCCCCGACCCCTTCATGCCCGCCAAAAATGGCTGAGCCCTACCATTACGACCTCCCCCCTGGGCTCATCGCCCAGGAGGGGGTGGAGCCCCGGGACATGGCCCGGATGCTGGTGGTCTGGCGGGAAGGCGTCTTCCGGGTGGAGCACAAGCGGGTACGCGACCTGCCGGACTTCCTCCGCCCGGGGGATCTCCTGGTCTTCAACGAGAGCAAGGTCATCCCTGCCAGGCTTTTGGCCCAAAAACCCACGGGGGGCAAGGTGGAGGTCCTCTTGGTGCGGGAAAGGGCGCCGGGGCTTTGGGAGGCCCTTTTGGGCCCTGCCCGCAAGGCCCCTGTGGGGACGCGGCTTTCCTTTCTCTCCCCTAAGGCCCTTCAGCCGGTGGAAGGGCTTTGGGCAGAGGTGGTGGGGGTGGAGCCGGACGGGGTCCGCCTCCTCCGCTTTGAGGGCGACCTCCTCTCCCACCTCGAGGAGGTGGGAGAGGTGCCCCTTCCCCCCTACATCAAGGCCAAGATCCCTCCCGAGCGCTACCAGACGGTCTACGCCCGGCGGCCGGGTTCCGTGGCCGCCCCGACCGCGGGCCTTCACTTCACCCCGGAGCTTTTGGAAAGGCTTAAGTCCCTGGGCGTGGAGCTCCGTTTCCTTACCCTCCACGTGGGCCCCGGCACCTTCCGCCCCGTGAAGGGGGATCCGGAAAAACACGGGATGCATCCGGAGGCCTTCGAGATCCCCCAAGAGACCGCCCAAGCGGTGAACCGGGCCCGGGCGGAGGGGCGGCGGGTGGTGGCGGTGGGCACCACCGTGGTTCGGGCCCTGGAGAGCGCCTACCAAAAGGGGGAAGGGGTAGTGGCGGGAGCGGGGGAGACCCGGCTTTTCATCCGCCCCCCCTACGCTTTCAAGGCCATAGACGCCCTCTTCACTAACTTCCACCTGCCAGGGTCCACTCTCCTAATGCTGGTGGCCGCCTTTTTGGGCTACGAGCGCACCATGGAGGCCTACCGTTTGGCGGTGCGGGAGCGCTACCGGTTCTACTCCTTGGGGGATGCCATGCTCATCCTATAGAGGCCCAGGGCCAGGGCTTCTATCCTTTCCCGAAGGTAGAGGGGCTGGAGCCAGGCCCGGGGGATTTTCTCCTTTCCGTAAAACGCCCCTGCCAGCTGGCCATAGACCGCCCCCACCGAATCCGCATCCTCTCCCAGGTTGACCGCAAGCTCCATGCCCTCGGCGAAGCTTAGGGTATGTGCGAAAGCGTAAAGGGAGGCCTCGAGGGTCCTTGGGGCATACCCCTTGGCCTCAGCCCGCTTCAGGAAGCTTCCCCCCACCACCTCCGCCACATCCGGGTGTAGATGGAGGGTGCGCAGGGGCTCCATGGCTAAAAGGGCCTCCTTGGGGGCCCCCTGGAGGGCTTCGGCGATCAGCCAGGCCAAAACAAGGCTCGAGTCCAAGGCGGCGGGGTGGCCATGGGTGGTCCGGGTGGAGAGGCGGGCATACTCCAAAAGCTCCAGTCTTTTGGCGTAGGCCATCGCTAGGGGGGCCAGGCGCACCAGGCCTCCGTTGCCCGCGCCCTCCGGGGGGCCGGAGAAGGGTTCTTGGGTTTGGGCGAAGGCCAGGAGGCTTTTTCTCGTCGTCTCCCCAACCCCGAAGGCGTACCCCCTGGGGCTGGGGTACCCCTCCTGGTACCAACGCAGGTACCGGTGCATCTGATCAAGGGGGTCAAACCCCTTTTCCAGAAGGCTTTCCGCAAGGAGGAGGGCCATGGCGGTGTCGTCCGTCCATTCCCCCGCCCTCAGGGCATGGGGCCCGCCTCCTTTCATCCCTCGGAGCTTGGGGAAACTCCCGGGGGCTAGGCCTTCCACCTGTGCCCCCAGGGCGTCCCCCACCGCCAGGCCCAAAAGCGCTCCCAGGTATTTGTCCCGCTCCTGGAGGCGCTCCGCCAAAAAGGCGCGGGCCGCTTCCGCGCCCAAAAGCCTAGGGGCCCGCCCAGGAGGGAACCACTCCATCAGTTCCTCGACTTCTTCCAGTCTATTCCCAAGGACCAGCTTGTGGTCCCCGTCTTCCAAGTGCAAAAGCCCAAGGAGCTTCCCCTTGGCCCGGCTTCCCGGAGGGAGGGGCCTTCCCAGAAGGACCGCGTCCACCTCCTCCCCGTCCGCGGGGTTGATGAGGTCGGGCACGAAGCCATAGTTCACTGGGGGAGGCCGGTCCCGCTTGACGAGGACGAGGCGCTCCCCTTGGAAGGCGTAACGCTCCTCGCTTCCCTTAGCCCACTCGATGAGGATCTCCAGCTCCATTAAAGGTTAAGGATAAGCCTGGCCACAAGCAGGTAGATGAGAAGCCCAAGCACATCGGAAAGGGTCGCGATCAGCGGATTGGAGACCAGAGCCGGGTCCACCCCGAGCCGCCTTAGGCCGAGGGGGAGCATCGCCCCCACCAGGTTGGCGAAGAGGACCAGGAGGAAGAGGGCGAGCCCCACCACGGGTAAAAGGGCCGTGTGGCCATCCAGGGCCACCTTGCCCACCAGGAGCAAGGCCAGGCTTCCCCCCAGGAGGCTTCCCACCAGGGCCTCCTTGAGAAGGATTCGCCTCCAGTCCCTGGGCTCGAGGTCCCGCGTGGCCAGGGCCCGGATGATCAGGGTGGCGGACTGGTTCCCCGTATTGCCCCCCGTACCCAAAAGGACGGGCAGGTAGAAGGCCAGGGCGGTGACCGCCTCGAGGACGGAGGCGAAGCCCTGGAGGATGGAGCTCGTCACCATTCCGGTGAGGATGAGGATGACCAGCCAGCGGAGGCGGGCCAGCCAGAGCCTCAAGGGCCCCGCCTCGCTGTAGACCAGGTCCGGCACATCCACCGCCGCCAGCTTGTGGATGTCCTCCGTGGCCTCCTCCTCCAGCACATCCACTACGTCGTCGATGGTGACGATCCCGGCAAGCCGCCCCCATTCGTCCACCACGGGGAGGACGGTGAAGTCGTAGTCCGCCATGAGCCGGGCCACCTCCTCCTGGTCTGTGTCCGTTCGGACATAGACCACGTCGGGGTTCATGATCTCCTTGACCCGGGTTTTGGGATCGGCTACGATCAGATCCCTTAAGGAGAGGACCCCAATCAGCCGCCCCTCCTCGTCCACCACGTAGAGGTAGTAGATGGTCTCCGCGTCCGGGGCGGCCCGCCGTAGGAAACGCAGCACCTCCTCCACCGTCATGGAGGCCCTCACCGCCACGTACTCGGGGGTCATGAGGCCGCCCGCCTCGTCCTCCTCGTACTGGGTAAGCTCCTCCACCTCGGCCTGGGTCTTGGGGTCCAGGTACGCCTTCAGGCGGCGGGCGAGCTCGGGGTCCTCCTCTTTCACCGCCTGAAGGGCGTCCGCCAGGTCGTCCAGGGAGAGCTCCTCAAGGATCTCCTGCACCCGCCAAGGGGGAAGGGTCTTCAGGTGCTCCGCCTGAAGCTCCGCGGAAAGCTCGGAGAAGACCTGGGCGGCCTTGTCCTTGGGCAAAAGGGTGAGGAGGAGGTGCTGCCCCTCCTCGGGGAGCTCGTCAAAGACCTCGAGGATCTCCTGGATCCGGGCCTCCTCCAAGGCCTCGCGGAGCCCTTCGGTCTCTCCTTCCGCCAGAGCGGATCTGATCGTGGATAAAAGGCGTTCCCGGATCACGGTGCACCCCCTATGGCGGAAAAAGCCGTGTCCAGTCTAGCACCTGGCCAGCATGGGCTCAACAAAGCCAGGTATAAAACGCAGAAAAATTGCCCTTGACATGCTCAACTTCCGTGGTCTATCCTCGAACCCGGCCTTTAGGCCAGGGGCGAGCATGTTTGAGAACCTCACCCAGCGGATACGGAGCGCGGTGGACCGCCTGAGGGGGCGGGGGCGGATCACCGAGGAGGAGCTGAAAAGCACTTTGCGGGAGATCCGGCGGGCCCTGATCGAGGCCGATGTCAACCTCGAGGTGGCCCGCGCCTTCATCCAGGGCGTTGAGGCCAAAGCCCTAGGGCAGAAGGTTTTAGAAAGCCTCACCCCCGCGGAGCAGGTCCTCTCCTTGGTCTACGAGGCCCTCACCGAGGCCCTGGGTGGCGAGGCGCACCCTCCCCTTTTAAAGTCCGAGGGGAACCTTTGGCTTCTCGTGGGTCTGCAGGGTTCGGGAAAGACCACCACCCTGGCCAAGCTCGCCCGGTACTACAAGGAGAAGGGCAGGCGGCCCCTTCTGGTGGCCGCGGATACCCAGCGCCCTGCGGCCAGGGAACAGCTCAGGATCCTAGGGGAGAAGGTGGGGGTGCCCGTCTTGGAGGTGGCGGACCGGGAGGCCCCGGAGGTCACCAAGCGCCGCATCCAGGAGGCGGTCCGCCAGGGGGTGCGGGACCTGGTCTTGGTGGACACCGCGGGCCGGCTCCAGGTGGACGAGGCCCTGATGGAGGAGCTGGCGAGGCTCAAAAGGGTCCTCGAGCCCACCGAAACCCTCCTCGTCTTGGACGCCATGACCGGCCAGGAGGCCCTTTCCGTGGCCCGGGTCTTTGACGAGCGCATCGGGGTCAGCGGCCTCATCCTCACCAAGCTGGACGGGGACGCGCGGGGCGGGGCGGCCCTTTCCGCCCGGCACGTGACCGGGAAGCCCATCTACTTCGTGGGGGTTTCGGAGAAGATGGAGGGCCTCGAGGCCTTTTACCCGGACCGGATGGCGAGCCGCATCCTGGGGATGGGGGATCTGGCCACCCTGGCCGAGAAGGTGAAGGCGTTGCAGATCGAGGCGGAGGCCCCTAAGAGGGCCAAGGAGCTCTCCCTGGAGGACTTCCTTGCCCAGCTCAGGCAGGTCAAGAAGCTGGGCTCCTTCTCGGACCTCCTCTCTATGCTTCCCGGCCTTCCTAAGGAGGTGCGGAACCTCTCCGTGGATGACCGGGCCCTGGCCCGCCTCGAGGCCATCCTTCTCTCCATGACCCCTGAGGAACGCAAGAACCCCCGTATCCTCAACGGTTCGCGCCGAAAGCGCATCGCCCGGGGGTCGGGCACCAGCGTGCAGGAGGTCAACCGGTTCCTCAAGAGCTTTGAGGAGACCCGTGACCTGATGAAGAGGTTGGAAAAGACGAAAGGAAGAGGATTTTTCAGGAGGTAGAAGATGGTCAAGATCCGGCTTTCCCGTTTTGGCTCCAAGCATAACCCCCATTACCGCATCGTGGTCACGGATGCCCGCCGCAAGCGGGATGGGGCATACCTCGAGAGCCTCGGCTACTACGACCCCCGAAAGACTACCCCGGACTGGCTTAAGGTCAACGTAGAACGGGCCCGGTACTGGCTTTCCGTGGGGGCCCAGCCCACGGACACCGCCCGGAGGCTTCTCCGCCAGGCGGGGGTCTTCCGCCAAGATGCGTGACCTGGTGGAGTACCTGGCCAAGAGCGTGGTGGACCACCCCGAGAAGGTCAAGGTGGAGGAGAAGCGGAGCCGGGAGGGGGTGGTCTACTACGTGAGCGTGGATCCTTCCGACAAGGGGCGGATCATCGGCCGCCAGGGCCGGGTCATCGAGGCCATCCGCACCCTGGTCCGGGCCTATGCCAAACGCCGAACGAGGGTGGAGGTAAAATGAACGGATGAGCCGGCTGGTGGAGATTGGCCGCCTGGGAAGCCCTTATGCCCTGGCGGGGGGGCTTAAGTTCCGGGGGGAGGAGGTCCTCCTCCACCTGGAGCGGGTCTACATAGAGGGGCAGGGCTTCCGGGCTATCCAGGACGTCTTCCGCGCGGGGTCGGACCTGGTGGTCCAGCTCGTGGGGGTGACAAGCCGGGAGATGGCCGAGGCCCTGGTGGGGCTCAGGGTCTACGCCCTGGCGGAGGAGCTTCCCCCTTTGGAGGAGGGGCGGTTCTACTACTTCCATTTGATCGGCCTGCCCGTCTACGTGGGGGAGAGGCTTTTGGGCCGGGTGGTGGACGTCTTGGACACCGGGGCCCAGGACGTCTTGATCGTGGAAGGGGAGGGGCCCCGGCTTAGGGACCGGGCCCAACGGCTTATCCCCCTCCAGGCCCCCTACGTCCAGGTGGAGGCGGAGGCCGTCCGCGTGGAGCCCATAGAGGGGCTTCTGGACTGATGCGCTACACCATCCTGACCCTTTTCCCCAGCCTCATCCGGCCTTGGCTTTCCGAGTCCCTCTTAGAAAAGGCCCTGGAAAAGGGTCTGATCGAGGTCCGGATCAAGGACCTTAGGGAGTTTGCCAAGGACAAGCACCGTACGGTGGACGATGCCCCTTATGGAGGGGGGCCTGGGATGGTCATCAAGCCGGAGGTGGCGGTGGAGGCGATCGAATGGGCCCTCCCCGCGGACGAGGTCATCCTCCTATCCCCTGCCGGGGAGGTCTTCACCCAGGAGATGGCCCGCGCCCTGGCGCGGAAGTCCCATCTGGTCCTCCTTTCTGGCCGCTACGAGGGGTTTGATGCCCGGGTGGAGCGGTTCGTGAGCCGGGTGGTTTCCATCGGCGATTACGTCCTGATGGGGGGAGAGGCGGCGGCCTTGGTCCTTTTGGAGGCCACCGCCCGGCTCGTTCCCGGGGTTATTGGGGACGAGAGGAGCCATGAGGAGGACTCCTTCTCCCGGGGGCTTCTGGACTTCCCCCAGTACACCCGGCCCTCCGTCTTCCGGGGCCTCGAGGTTCCGAGGGTGCTGCTAAGCGGCAACCACAGGGCGATCGAGCGGTTCCGGAGGGAAGAAGCCCTTAGGAAGACCCTCCTTCTGAGGCCAGAGCTTTTGGCCAAGGCCCACCTGGGCCAGGAGGAGGTGGCCTTTCTTGCCGAACTGGACCGGGACGGGTATACTTAAAGGCGGTGCCCATGAACCCCTAGGGGTTCCTCTGGGAGGGAGGAAGAATGAACCGTAGCGCGCTTTTGAAGCTGGTGGAGTCCAGGTACACCCGGACCGACCTTCCGGACTTCCGGCCTGGGGATACGGTGCGGGTGGCCTACCGGGTGAAGGAGGGGAACCGCACCCGGGTGCAGAACTTCGAGGGGTTGGTCATCAAGGTCAAGCGGAACGGGTTCAACAGCTCATTCACCGTCCGCAAGGTCTCCTTTGGGGTAGGGGTGGAGCGGATCTTCCCCATGCACTCCCCCCTGATCGAGAAGGTGGAGATCGTCCAGCGGGGCCGGGCGCGCCGGGCCAGGCTCTACTTCATCCGGGAGCTCTCCGAAAGGGAGATCCGCCGCAAGCTTCGGGTGGATCGCAAGCGGGTGGACCAAGACGCTCAAGCGGCCAAGGAGGCCGTGCGGGCTTCCGAGGCCGAGCAGGCCTGAGGTCTTTAGGCTTTTGGGGCGGGCTTGGGCCCGCCCCGTTTTATAGGAGGCCAAGCCTTCTCGCCTTTGCCACCGCCTCCACCCGGTTTTTGGCCTCGAGCTTGGCGTAAATGTTTTCCAGGTGGTCCTTCACCGTCTCCGGTGAGACCCTCAGGGCCTTGGCCATCTCCTTGGCCGCAAGCCCCTGGGCGAGAAGGCGGAGCACCTCCTGCTCCCTTGGGGTAAGGCGGGGCAGCTCGGGAAGGGTCAGGCGTTCCTCCTTAAGCTGCAGGCGCCGGAGCTTTTCCCGGATCTCGGGGGCGGAGAGCTCCTTGGAGAAGTACCCATCCGCTCCGGCCAGGTGCGCTTCCAGAAGGAGGGCGGGCTCGAGGTAGGTGGTCAGGAAGGCGATAAGGCCGGTGTACCCCTCCTCCCGGAGCCTCCGGCAGCAGGCCAGGCCGTCCAGGTGGGGCATCTTCAGGTCCAAAAGCACCGCCTCGGGGTTCAGCTTCAGCGCCATGGCCAGGGCCTCCTCCCCGTCCTTGGCCATGGCCACCACCTCCATCCCCTCGGCCTCCAGGCCCGCCTTCAGCCCCAGGAGGAAGAGGGGGTGGTCATCCGCGATCAAGACCCGCATCTGGCCTTATGATAAGGGTATGCCTTTGACCTTAAATAGCCTGGCCGGGCTTCCGGGGAAAGCCTCTGAGCACGTTTTGAGGGAGGACCTCGAGGAGACGGGGCTTGGTCAGGAGGAGGTCCTGGCCAAGATGAGGGAGCGGCTTCTCATCATGCGGGAGGCGATTGACCGGGGGCTTCGCACGGATGCTCCCAGCGTCGCCGGGATGGTGGGCTGGAACGCCAAGACCCTTTGGGAGGCGGACGACCCCCTCCAGGCCCCTCTTCTGAAACGGGTCCAGGCCTACGCCATGGCGGTGAACGAGGAGAACGCCCGCATGGGCCGGATTGTGGCCGCACCCACGGCGGGGAGCGCGGGGACGGTTCCGGGGGCCCTTTTCGGTGTGGCCGACCACCTGGGCTTTTCGCTGGAGGACCTGGTCATGCCCCTGGTCCTGGCGGCGGGAATCGGGAAGATCATCAGCCGCCAGATGTACATCGCTGGGGCCAGCGGGGGCTGCCAGGCGGAGATCGGTCCTAGCGCAGCCATGGCCGCGGCGGCGGTGGTGGAGCTCCTTTCGGGGAGCGCGGAGGCCGCGGTGCATGCGGCGGCGCTGGCCCTCCAGAACACCCTGGGCCTGGTCTGCGACCCCGTGGGGGGGTTCGTGGAGGTGCCCTGCGTGATGCGGAACGGGTTTTACGCCGTTCATGCGGTGAGCGCGGCCCAGCAGGCCCTAGCCGGGATCCGGAGCGTCATCCCCCCGGACGAGGTGGTTTTGGCCATGGTGGGCATCGGCCGCCTCCTGCCTTTGGAGCTCAAGGAGACAGGGGAAGGGGGGCTGGCCGATACGCCCACGGGAAGAAGGCTTGCCCAGCGCGCCTTGACGAAGAAGCCCTGAGCTTTTACACTAAGGGCTAACCGCGCGGGGGCGCGGCAAAAGAAACCCGTTCTCTTATCCAGAGCGGTGGAGGGAGTCGGCCCTGTGAAGCCGCGGCAACCCCTGGCCTTGCCGAACCATCGCCGGTATGGGCAGGAAGGTGCCAAGACCGACCCGGGCGGGGGAAACGCCCGGGGCTGATAAGGGAGGGGGACAGCGCCACGCGCAAAGCCCCTTCTGGCCGAGAGAACGGACAGTAGGGGCCTTTTTTTAGGCCCCTCCAAGCCCCCAAGCGGACTTGGAAGGAGGCCAAGGATGAGGTTTGAGACGCTCCAGCTCCATGCGGGGTACACCCCGGACCCCAGCACCAAGTCCAGACAGGTTCCCATCTACCCCACCACCAGCTACGTGTTCGACTCCCCCGAGCACGCGGCCGATCTCTTTGCCCTTAGGGCTTTTGGCAACATCTACTCCCGCATCATGAACCCCACGGTGGAGGTCTTTGAAAAGCGGCTGGCCGCCCTCGAGGGGGGCGCCGCGGCCCTGGCCACCTCCTCCGGCCACGCGGCCCAGTTCCTCCTCCTCACCACCTTGGCCCAGGCGGGGGACAACCTCGTCTCCACCCCTAACCTCTACGGGGGTACCTACAACCAGTTCAAGGTCACCCTGAAACGGCTTGGGATCGAGGTTCGCTTTACCAGCCAAGACGAGAAGCCGGAGGAGTTTTTAGCTCTCACGGACGAGCACACCCGGGCCTGGTGGGTGGAGAGCATCGGGAACCCTGCCCTGAACATCCCGGATTTTGAGGGCCTGGCCCAGGCGGCCCGGGAGAGGGGGGTGGCCCTGGTGGTGGACAACACCTTCGGCATGGGGGGGTATCTTTTCCGGCCCCTCGAGCATGGGGCGGCCTTGGTCACCCACTCCGCCACCAAATGGATCGGGGGGCACGGGGCGGTGATCGCCGGGGCCATCGTGGATGGGGGGCGGTTTGACTGGGGGAATGGCCGGTACCCCCTCCTCACCGAGCCCCAGCCGGGGTATCACGGCCTTAAGCTCACCGAGGCCTTCGGGAATCTGGCCTTCATCGTCAAGGCCCGGGTGGACGGCCTGCGCGACCAGGGGCAGGCCCTGGGCCCCTTCGAGGCCTGGGTTCTTTTGCTGGGGATGGAGACCCTTTCCCTAAGGGCCGAGCGGCATGTGGAGAACACCCTGGCCCTGGCCCACTGGCTGAAAGACCAGCCCCAGGTGGCCTGGGTGAACTACCCGGGTCTAGAGGGCCACCCCTCTTACCCCCGGGCCCAGAAGTACTTCCAAGGAAGACCGGGGGCCGTTCTCACCTTTGGCCTAAAGGGTGGGTATGAGGCGGCCAAGCGCTTTATCTCGCGGCTTAAGCTCATCTCCCACCTGGCGAACGTGGGGGATACCCGCACCCTGGCCATCCACCCCGCCTCCACCACCCACTCCCAGCTCTCCTTGGAGGAGCAGGCCCTGGCGGGGGTTTCCCCAGAGCTGGTCCGGCTTTCCGTGGGGCTCGAGCACCTGGAGGACCTAAAGGAGGAGCTTAAGGAGGCCCTGGCATGAGCGAGCCCAGCGTGCTTTGGGAGACCTGGGGGGAGCACGAGGCCATCCTGCTCAAGCCCCCCCGTTCCCCTAGGCGCGTTCCGCCCCCTGTGCCCCGGACCGCGGTCCTCTTTTCCCGGCGGGAGGGGTTTTACACCGAGCTCGGGGGGTTTCTGCCCGAGGTCCGGCTCCGGTTTGAGACCTATGGACGGCTTTCCAGGAGGCGGGACAACGCCGTCTTGGTCTTCCACGCCCTCACGGGGAGCGCCCACCTGGCGGGCCAGTACTCGGAGGAGGTCTTCGCCCGGCTCTCCCCCTTGGAAAGGGCTTTTGGCCGGGAGGGCTGGTGGGACGGCCTGGTGGGGCCGGGGCGGGTTCTGGATCCTGCGCTTTACTACGTCGTCTCGGCCAACCACCTGGGGAGCTGTTACGGCTCCACCGGTCCCACTTCCATCGACCCCCGGACGGACCGTCCCTATGGTCAGGACTTTCCCCCCTTGACCGTCCGGGATCTGGCCCGGGCCCAGGCGCGGCTTTTGGACCACCTCGGGGTGGAGAGGGTTACGGTCATCGGGGGAAGCCTGGGGGGGATGGTGGCCTTGGAGTTTGCCCTCATGTATCCGGAACGAGTGGAAAAGCTCGTCGTCCTCGCTGCTCCCCCAGTGCATGGCCCATGGGCCCGGGCCTTCAACCGCCTCTCCCGGGAGGCTATCTTGAAAGATCCCGGGTTCGCCGAAGGGCGGTATGAGCGCCAGCCCGAGGGGCTTAAGCTTGCCCGGGCCATCGCCATGCTGAGCTACCGGGCTCCGGAAAGCTTCCAAAGGCGCTGGGCGGACGACCCAGCCCAGGGG
>NZ_PSMQ01000036.1:0-572 GCF_040290245.1 Thermus sp. | reverse complement strand
GGGGGGGTAGAGGCGGCCTTGGCCCGGCTCCGGGCGATAAGAAGCCTTTTCGTGGGGATTGACTCCGACCTCCTTTACCCCAAGGAGGAGGTGCAAAGGATGGCCCGGCTTGCCGGGGGCCGGTACCAGGAAATCCAAAGCCCTCACGGGCACGATGCCTTTTTGATCGAGACGGACCAGGTGGAGCGGATTCTAGACGCTTTTCTTTGATTCACTTACCCACGCAGAAGTTCCGGAAGACCCGCTCCACCACCTCCTCCCCCACCTCGAGGCCTAAGAGCTCGTTCAAGGCGCGGATCGCCTCCTCGAGGGAGAGGCCCATCAGGTCCTCGGGGGCCCGGAGGGCTTCCTCCAGGTGGGCCCTGGCCCGGCTCAGGGCCTCCGCTTGCCGTTCGGAAAGGAGCCAGACCGCCTCGACAGGGCTTCCCAGGAGCTTGGTGCGGATGGCCTCCTTAAGCGCCTCCAGCCCCTCCTTGGTCAGGCTGGAGACGGGGAGGTAAAGGGGGTCTTCCCAAAGGGGAGGGAGGTCGGCTTTGGTGGCCACATGGATCGTCCGCTCCGGAGGGAGGGGG
>NZ_PSMQ01000035.1:0-16334 GCF_040290245.1 Thermus sp. | reverse complement strand
GGAGGACTGCTCTAGAAGCCGCTGGTACGCGATCTCCATCCAGGAGCACTTCCTCATCCTCGCAAGCCATCGCGCCCCTGAAAGCGTCCAAAGCGATCTCACCAAGAACCTGGGCTTCCCCCTCACCCGTCCCACCCGCCTCCGCTGGCTCAGGTCCGCGGGGGTCAGGGCTAAACGGCTCCTTCAGCGGGAGAACCGTCTTTTCCGAGGGCGGGTGTACTGGGGGAGTGTGGATGAATGGGCCTTTGGCCGGGGTCCCAAGGGGTACGGGTACCTTTACTTTGAGGCTTGGACGGGTTGCCCCCTGTGGGGAGACCTTGGCCATCGGCGGAGTTACGAGCGGGTGCGGGAGCTCCTTTGGGGGTTACCTCCAAGGCTGGGGGTGGTTTCGGACGGGGCGCAGGAGGTAGGGGAGGCGTTGGGCTGGTTGGGGCGGAGGCTGCTTTGGGCCCGGTGCGCTTTCCACCTGATGCGGGAGGTACGGGCCAAGGTGGACCGGAAGGCGTGGGGGGAGATACGGGAGGGTCTGAGGGTGCTGCGGGGGCTTGGGCCTGGGGAGAGGGAGACGTTCTTTTGGAAGGAGCTTCTGCCCCGGTGGGGTAAGGCCTTGGGGGGCTGGGTGCGGGCTTGGGAGGGGTTGCGGGAAGCTTGGAGGGCAGAGGTACCGCCTCCTTGGACGAACAACGTGGCAGAGGTAGGGCATGGGCGGTTGTGGCGGCGGCGCAGGCGGAGGGTGTTGCGGAGCCTGGAGGTGGGGGAATCCTGGTTGATGGTGGGGCTTTACCGGATGCGGCATCGGCGGATTGGGGAAAAGAGCCCCTGGGAAAGGCTTACGGGAACTCTTTCCCCAGAGTGCTGGTGGAGGCCCCTGGTGGGGAGGATAGAAGGGTCAACCGACTTTTTTACATGAGTCCAGAATAAACAGACGAACCCAAGCACAAGCATGGGTACTGGTCAAGCCGCTTGGCGGGGGTGCCAGAAGGTATCATAAGGATATGCTCAAGGGCGAAGGCCCAGGTCCGCTCCCCCCTCTTCTAGAGCAGTACGTGGCCCTGCGCGACCAGTATCCGGATTACCTCCTTCTCTTTCAAGTGGGGGATTTCTACGAGTGCTTTGGCGAGGACGCGGAGCGCCTGGCCCGGGCCTTGGGGCTCACCCTCACCCACAAGACCAGCAAGGACTTTACCACCCCCATGGCGGGGATTCCCATCCGTGCGGCGGACACGTATTTGGAGAAGCTCCTGGCCCTGGGCTTCCGGGTGGCCCTCGCCGACCAAGTGGAGCCTGCGGAGGAAGCGGAGGGGCTGGTCCGGCGGGAGGTGACCCAGCTCCTCACCCCCGGGACGGTGGTGGAGGAAAGCCTCCTCACCCCTGAGGCCAACTACCTGGCCGCGTTGGCGACGGGAGAAGGGTACGGCCTGGTGTTTTTGGAGGTTTCCACCGGCGAGTTCAAAGGGACGGTCCTTTTCAGCAGGAGCGCCCTATACGACGAGCTTTTTCGCCATCGCCCCCGAGAGGTTCTTTTGGCTCCGGAGCTTTTGGAGAACGAGGCGTTTTTAAAGGAGTTCAGAAAGCGCTTCCCGGTGATGCTTTCGGAGGCTCCTTTTGAGCCGGTGGACCTCGAGCGGATCTTCGGGGCGCTCGAGGCCCCCCTGGCCTTAAGGCGGGCGGCAGGGGCGGCCTTGGCCTACGCCCGGGCCACCCAGGGGGGGAGGCTTGCCTTAAAGGCCTTCCAGCGCTACGATCCCGGAGCGTTTATGGACCTTTCAGAGGCCACCCTTAAGGCCCTGGAGGTCTTTGAGCCCCTTTTGCCCGGCGGGAAGACGTTGCTTTCCGTGCTGGACGAGACCCGCACCGCCCCGGGCCGAAGGCTCCTGCGGGCCTGGCTCCGCCACCCCCTTCTGGACCGGGGGCCCTTGGAGGCGAGGCTGGACCGGGTGGAGCGGCTGGTACGGGATGCGCCGCTTCGAGAGGGGGTGCGGCGGGTGCTTTTCCGGGTGCACGACCTGGAGCGCCTGGCGAATCGGCTTCTTCTAAACCGAGCCACCCCCAAGGACCTCCTGGCCCTCAGGCGTAGCCTCGAGGCCCTGCCCGAGCTTAGGAGGATGGGGGTTTTGGAGCACCTGCCCGACCTCCTCCATCTTGCGGAGGAGATTGGGGCGGCCCTAAATGAAGAGGTCCCGGGCCGGCTTTCCCAAGGGGGGCTCATCCGAGAGGGGTACGACCCCACCTTGGATGCCCTAAGGGGCAGGGTCCAGGAGACTCTGGGCTTCCTTGCCCGTTTGGAGGAAAAGGAGCGGGAGAGGACGGGGATTCCCACCCTGAAGGTGGGGTACAATGCGGTCTTCGGGTACTACCTCGAGGTCACCCGGCCCTACTACGACCAGGTCCCCCCGGATTACCGCCCGGTCCAGACTTTGAAGGACCGGCAGCGGTACACCCGGCCTGACCTAAAGGAGAAGGAAAAGGAGCTCCTTTTCGCCGAGGCTCAGGCTTTAAGGCGGGAGGAGGAGGTCTTTCTAGAGCTCCGGGCCAAGGTGGCCCAGGAGGCGGAGCGCCTCCGGGAGGTGGCCCAGCTCCTGGCGGAGCTGGATGTCTGCGCCGCCTTGGCCGAAGTGGCGGTGCAGCGGGGGTATGCCCGGCCCCGGTTCACGGGCCGGCTCAGGATCCAGGCCGGGCGGCACCCGGTGGTGGAAGTCCAGGGAAACTTCGTTCCCAACGATCTGGATATGACCGAGGCCCGGCTCATCGTCCTCACCGGGCCCAACATGGCGGGGAAGTCCACCTATCTCCGCCAGGCCGCCCTTATCGCCCTTCTGGCCCAGATCGGCTCCTTTATTCCCGCGGAGGAGGCGGAGCTGCCCCTCTTTGACCGCATCTACACCCGGATCGGGGCTTCCGACGACCTGGCGGGGGGACGGAGCACCTTCATGGTGGAGATGGGGGAGGTGGCTCAGATCCTCAAGGGGGCTACCGAGAAAAGCCTGGTCCTTCTGGACGAGGTGGGGCGGGGGACGAGCACCTTGGACGGGGTGGCTTTGGCCCAGGCGGTTTTGGAGGCTTTGCACGAGCGGGGGGCTTACGTCCTTTTCGCCACCCACTACCACGAGCTCACGCGTTTGGACCTGCCCCGGGTGCGGAACTTCCACGTGGCGGCGGAGGAGGTGGGGCTGGAGGGAGGGTTGGTCTTCTACCACCAGGTGCTGCCGGGCCCGACCTTGAAGAGCTATGGGGTGGAGGTGGCCCGGCTTGCCGGGGTTCCGGAAGAGGTGGTCCATAGGGCCCGGGTTATTTTGGAGGGCCTGCTCGCAAGCCGTGGGGAGGGGGAAAAGGTGCTTTTTGAACTCTTAGCCTTGGACCTCAACCGCCTGACCCCCCTGGAGGCCCTTCAGGTGCTTAAGCGGCTTCAGGAGATGGCCCGGGGGGTGCTGGTGTGATCCGGGTCTTGCCAGAGGAGATCCTGCGGGAGATCGCCGCGGGCGAGGTGGTCTTTTCCGTGGCGGATGCGGTGCGGGAGCTTTTGGAAAACAGCCTGGACGCCGGGGCCAGCCGCGTCCGGGTGGAGCTTTGGGGTGGGGGGTTGGAGCGGCTTTTGGTGCGGGACAACGGGCAGGGCATCCCCAAGGAGGAGCTTCCTTTAGCGGTGGAGCGGCACACCACGAGCAAGCTCGAGGGCTTGGACCGGATCCGGACCTTGGGTTTCCGGGGGGAAGGGCTTTACGCCTTAAGGCAGGCGGGGCGGCTCCGGCTTACAAGCCGGCCCAAGGACCAGCTAGGGGCGGCCACGGTGGAGGCGTTTTTAGACGAAATTCACTTTTACACCCATCCGGGCCTGCCGGGGACGGAGGCGGAACTCAAGGGGCTTTTTCTCCACCTCCCCGCCCGCAGGAGGGGGCTTTCCCCAAAGGAAGAGGAGCGCAGGGTCCTTTTCCTTCTTTTCCGCTACCTCCTCCACCACCCCCACCTTGCCCTGAGCCTCCATGTGGACGGGGAGGCCCGCTTCGTCTACCCGGGCGGGGGGTTTTTAGAGGCGGCCAAGGCCGTCTGGGGGCCGGTGGTGGCAAACCGGCTTCTTAAGGTGGGCCACCGGGAGGGCCTTTATGCCTTAGAGGGCCTCCTCTCGAGGCCCGAGCTGGCCCGACCCAGGCGGGATCGGCTGTTTTTGGCGGTAAACGGCCGTCCTGTGGAATGGCCGGAGGGGCTTCTCAGAGCGGTGCTTTCCGCTTACCGGGAACTCCTCCCCAAAAACGGCTTCCCCGTGGGGGTTTTGAACCTTTGCCTGCCCCCGGAGGAGGTTTTGGTCCACACCGCGCCGGAAAAGGCCCGTCTACGGCTTTTGAAAGACCTTTCTTCCCTTGTGGAGGAGGGGGTGCGAAGGGCGCTTTCGTCCGTGCCCTTGGCCCGGTCCCTTCCGGACCGGTCCTTTGGCCTTTCCCCCGTGGGCGGCTCCAGGGCTTTTCGCCTTAGGCACCTCGGCCAGTTCCGGGGGGCTTACCTCCTCGCAGAAGCGGAGGGGGTGTTGTACATCGTGGACCAGCACGCGGCCCACGAACGGGTGATCTACGAAGAGCTCCTAAGGCGCTTTAAGGAGGAGCCGCCGGTGGTGCTTCCCGCTCTCGAGGTGGTGGCGCTTTCCCCCGAGGAAGAGGAGGATCTTAAGGAACGCTGGGAGGAGGTCGCGGCCCTTGGGTTCGATCTCGAGCCCTTCGGCGTGGGGCGGTACCTGGTGCGGCGGGTGCCCGGGTTCTTGCTTTTGGCCGGGAAGGGAGCCCCCATCCTGCTGGGAGAGGTGCTGAGGGATATCCTGAAGGCCGCCCCTTGGTCCGAGCGACCCGGCGGCCTTCCGGAGGCCCTCAGGCGGGTGGCTGCCCGGCTGGCCTGTCTTCCTGCGGTCAAGGCGGGGCACGCCCTGGCGAACGCCCCGGCCCAGGCGCTTCTGGATGCCCTGATGGCCTGCGAGACCCCCTGGGCCTGCCCCCATGGCCGGCCCACCGCTTTGGCCCTTTCCGAAGAGGAGCTTGTCCGCCGCTTTGGCCGGCGGAGTGTGCGGATGGTCCAAGTGGAGTAGGAAAGAGGACCAGGCCGTCCTTGTCTGCCTAGAACCCGTGCCCAGGCTGAAGGCTCACCCCCCGCGAAGCGAACGGAAAGGACCACCCCGTCCACGAGCAGGGGGCCAGGACGCGGATCCCGTTGGGGTCCTGGGGGAGGTCGAGGGGTTGAAAGACCCAGCATCGCCGCGTAGGACGCGGGCATCGGTCACAGGGGTGAGCCCAGGAATCCCACGCGCTTTAGCCGTGGGAGTGTCAATCTAGAGAAATGGAGGGAGAAGCCCGGGTCCTCGTCACCTGTCCCGACCGGCCTGGCATCGTGGCCGCGGTCTCGGGGTTTTTGTTCCGGTATGGCGCGAACATCACCGACTTGCAGCAGCACTCCACCGACCCTGAGGGGGGCAGGTTCTTCATGCGGGTGGCCTTTGACACGGCCCACTTCCTTCTGGACCGGAGGAGGTTTGCTGAGCTCTTCCAAAAGGAGGTGGCGGACCCCTTTCAGATGGCCTGGCGGCTCGGTCTGGAAAAGGACCGCCCCTCCTTGGCCATTCTGGTCTCCCGCCAGGGGCATGCCCTTTTAGAGCTCCTTTGGCGCTGGCGGATGGGGGAGCTGAAGGCGGATATCCGACTGGTCCTTTCCAACCACCCCGATTGGAAAGAGGAAGTGGAGCGCTTTGGCCTGCCCTTTCATCATGTCCCCAACACCCCTGCCCTCCGTGAAAGGGCGGAGGAGGAGATGCTCAGGCTTCTGGACGGAGTGGAGGTCATCGTTCTTGCCCGGTATATGCAGATTCTTTCCCCCGGTTTCGTGCGGCGTTTCCCCCACCGGATCATCAACATCCACCACTCCTTCCTTCCCGCCTTCGCGGGGGCCGACCCCTACCGGCAGGCCTACGAGCGGGGGGTGAAGCTCATCGGGGCCACGGCCCACTACGTGACGGAGGAGCTGGACGCGGGGCCCATCATCGAGCAGGATGTGGTCCGGGTCTCCCATCGCCACAGCGTGGCCGATCTCAGACGCTTAGGCCGGGAGCTGGAGCGGACGGTTTTGGCCCGGGCGGTCAAGTGGCACCTCGAGGACCGCATCCTGGTCCATGAAAACCGGACGGTGGTCTTCAGCGACTGACCTTAGGGTGTTTACGGAAAAGCACGGGGCTCCACGTGCCCTGCACCCCAGTGCGGGCCCTGTAGCCCCCCAGGTCCCCCGTTTCTGTGGCGTTCATCTGGGTATCACCTCCAGGCGCTAGGGTAAGGGGGGAGGTGGAGGATGAACCTAAGAGCGTCCTTTGTGTCCTTTTTGGCCCTGAGCCTCATGGCGGGGGGCGTGCTCTGGTGGGGGGTTTCGCAAAGCCAGGCCCCGAAGCCGGTTTCCTCTGAAGTTCAAGGCCTTTTGGACTACGAGCGAAACACCGTGGAGATCGTGGACAAGTATGGGGACGGGGTGGTGTATGTGGCGGTGACCACCGCACCCAGGGCGGTTCAGCTCCCTCCGGGGTTTGAG
The DNA here is from genome assembly GCF_040290245.1 of Thermus sp. Lineage (GTDB taxonomy): Bacteria > Deinococcota > Deinococci > Deinococcales > Thermaceae > Thermus_A. The sequence continues at coordinate 9,785 of NZ_PSMQ01000035.1, read as the reverse complement.
CCCTTCGCCCCCTTTTTCCAGACGCCCCCACAGCAGGGGACGGGGTCGGGGTTCGTGATCGACAAGGAGGGGCATGTTCTGACCAACTACCACGTGGTGGAAGGGGCGGCGCAGATCACCGTTAAGTTCCACAACGATCCCAAGGAGTATAGGGCCAAGGTGGTGGGGGTGGCCCCGCCCCTGGACGTGGCCCTTTTGAAGGTGGAAGCCCCTAAGGCGAAGCTTTTGCCCTTGGTTCTTGGGGATTCCGATCGGATCAAGGTGGGGCAGAAGGCCATCGCCATGGGGAACCCCTTCGGACTCGAGTTCACCGTGACCCAGGGGATCGTCTCGGCCATCCGGGAGAACCCGGGGGCGGTGGGGGATGAGTCCGGCCTGGTGCCTCAGGTCATTCAGACGGACGCGGCCATCAACCCGGGGAACTCCGGAGGGCCCCTTTTAAACTCCCGCGGAGAAGTCATCGGCATCAACACCGCCATCTTCACCCCCACGGGCCAGTTTGGGGCGGCCCAGTTTGCGGGGGTGGGGTTTGCTCTCCCCATCAACCTGGTCAAGCAGGTCCTTCCGGAGCTCAAAGCGGGAAAGACCCTGAGCGCCCAGGACCTGATCCGGAACCGCCCACGGCTGGGGGTGAGCCTTCTGCCCCTGAGCGCCTACCCCGATAGGCTGCGCCAGCAGAACAGCCTCCCCGAGGCCGGCCTCATGGTGATGGAGGTGGAGCCGAATAGCCCCGCCGCCCGGGCTGGGCTCAAAGCGGCAAGCCGGTACGCCTACATCCATCTTCCCACCGGGGAGACCCTCCAGGTGGGGCTGGACGGGGATGTGCTCCTGGAGGCGGACGGGGTACCCCTCTTTTCCATCGTTCAGCTCAGGCAGGTCCTCTACGCCAAGAAGCCCGGCGAGGCGGTCATGCTCAAGGTCTGGCGGCAGGGGAGGACGTTTTCCGTGCAGATCGTGCCCCAGGTCATTCGCTGAAGCGTATCCGGAAGGGGAGGCCTAAAACCTGGGCGAAGGCCTCGAGGCCCAGGAGGTCTGGGGCCTCGAGGTGGTAGCGGAAGTTCCACAGGTAATGCTCCATGAGGGCGGGCTGGACCTTTAGGCGGTCCGCCTCGCTTTTCGCCACCTGGCCTAGATGGGCCAGGCCCCTCCGCCTAGCCCTCCGCATCCTTTCCACCACGGGTTTTGGAGGCAGGAGGTCCTTCCGGGCCGCCCAAAGGGCGAAGACAAAGGGAAGCCGGGTTTTTTGGAACCAGAGCATACTTAGATCGCTCACCCAGACCTCCCCAAACCGGGTGGGAAGGGCTTCCGGATAGGAGGGGAGGGCGGGAAGGAGCCGGGCGTAGGCCGCGATGGCCCGGTCCCCGATCAGGAGGACCCCGTCGAACTCTGAGAGGAGCTCCACGCCCCCCGCCCGCCTTTCGTAGGTGGGCTGGGCCCCTTCCTCCTTCAGGAGCCACTTGAGGAGGGCCACGCTGGTGGCGCTTTCCGTGGTGAGGGCCACGCGCGAAAGTTCAGGGAGGGGCTTTTTGTGAAACAGATTGACCGAGTAGACCCGGCCCAAGACGGCGACGGAGAAGTCGGGCAGGGCGACCAGGAGGTCCTGGTTTTGCAGGAAGAAATAGCTGGAGACCAGGCTTAGCCCCACCTCGCCCTTTAGGACCCATCCGTTGAGCTGCGTGGGGACCCCGTGCCGGAAGGCAAGGGTTTTGGAGGGCTTTAGATACCTGTACAAGGGGGCGGTGTTGGCGTAGGGGGGGACCCCCAGAAGGTACGGCCTCATGCGGGGGTTTTGGCCCAGACGCGCACCTCGTTGTAAAGGGCATCCCGCTCCACGGGGATACGGCCCGCCTTCAGGATGATCTCCGCCAGGGCCTCCTTGGTGAGCCCCTGGGGGGTGGGGCTTCCCGCCGCGTGGACGATTTTTTCTTCGATCAAGGTGCCGTCGATGTCCGAGACCCCCCAGTCCAGGGAGACCTGGGCCAGCTCGGGGGTCAAGGTGGCCCAGTACCCCTTGATGTGGGGGAAGTTGTCCAGGTAGATCCGGGCCACGGCCAGGTTCCTGAGGTCGTCCAGCCCGGTGGTAAACTCCCTCTTCCCCAAAGCCTGGGCCAGGGCGTTTCCGTCCGGCTGGAAGGCCAAAGGGATGAAGCTCATGAACCCTCTGGTCTCGTCCTGGAGGGCCCGGAGGCGGTCCATGTGGTCCAGCCGCTCCTCGAGGGTCTCGATGTGGCCATAGAGCATGGTGGCGTTGGTGGGGAGGCCCAGCTCGTGGGCGGTGCGGTGGATCTCGAGCCATCCCTTTGCGTCCACCTTGTTCTTGGCGATCTGTTTGCGCACCCGTTCGGCGAAGATCTCCGCCCCGCCGCCCGGCATGGCGTCCAGGCCCGCCTCCTTAAGGGCCTGGAGGATTTCCCGGTAGGGGAGCCGGGCGATCTTGGAGAAATGGTGGATCTCCGCGGCCGTCCAGGCCTTGACCTGGACCCCGGGGAAGTTCTCCTTAAGGGCCCGGACCAGGTCCAGGTAGTACTGGAAGGGCCTTTTGGGGTGGTGGCCGGAGGAGATGTGAATCTCCGTTAGGCCCGGCTGGTACCGGGCCCGGACCCACTCCACCGCTTCCTCCACGCTATAATCCCAGGCCCCTTCTTCTCCAAAGCGCCTCTGGAAGGCGCAGAAAGTGCACCCCACGTAGCAGAGGTTGGTCTGGGAGAAGCGGAGGGAGTGGACAAAGTAGGTCTTGTGGCCGTGCTTCCTTTCCCGCACCCAGTTGGCCAGGCGCATCAGGGTGGGGAGGTCCTTGGTCTCGTAAAGGATGAGGCCCTCCTGGAAGGAGATGCGCTCTCCTCCAAGCACCTTTTCCGCGATGGGGATGAGCCTCGAGTCTTGGATGCCCCTCACGCCCCCGAGTTTACCCCTTTGGCCAGACTGTCAAGAAGAGCCTGGACTTCCTTCCTTCGACCGCCCACCGTCTTTTCGCCCAGGAGGCCTCGGAGGTACCGGTCGGTGAGGAGGAGGTCCACATAGGGGAGGAGGGTGGCGGCCATGGTGAAGTCCAGAAGGTCCGAGGGGCGTTTCCTGCGGGCGAGGTTCAGGGAGTCCTTGGCCAGGAGGTGGGCGAACAGGCGGACGAAGGGAACCTCTTTCAAACCCGTTCGCTCCCTGAGGCGCTTTTTGACCGTCTCCTCCCGCTCGAGGAGAGGCCCTTCCAGCCCTTCTTCAATGCCTAGGAGGGGGGAAAGGTCTGCGGCCTCCTCCCAGCTCCCCCCCTTCCAAAGGAGGTCGGACCGGTGTATCCCCCGGGCCTGGCGGAAAGCCACCTCGAGCCAAGGCCGGACCCAGAATCCCTGGGAGAGCTCCGCAAATACGCTTTTCAAAGCCGGAAGGAGGTAGCCGGCCTTATCGGCCGGTCCCCGGATGGGGTGGAGGGTTTCTAGAACGTGGAAGGGGCTCGGGGGGGCCAGGGCTTTGCCCTTCAAGGCCAGGAATAAGCGGCCGAAGAGCTCATGCCCCCCCTGCCCCAAAAGGTGCTTGGCCATCCGGGAAGCGTAATTCTGGTCCAGGTAGACCAGCATCTAGGGCAGGTAGGGGGCCTTGGGCGGGGTTTTGGTGGAGGCCCGTTCGATGAGAAGCGGCTCAAACCGCACCTGGCGCGGTGCACCCCGGTAGCCTTCCATCCTTTCCAGAAGCAGCGTGGCCGCCCGCACCCCCATGGCCTCCACGGGCTGGCTGAGGGTGGAAAGCCCCACCTCCTCCGTCCAAGGGTGGCCGTCGAACCCTAAAACCCGCACGTCCCGCCCCACGGTGAGCCCCAGCCTTTCCGCCTCCTCCAAGACTCCCAAAGCCACCTGGTCCGCCCCCGCGAAGATGTTCAAAGGGGGGGAGGCCTGTTCCAAGAAGTGCCTCAGGGCCAGCCGTCCTCCTTCCGCGGAGAGGCGGGTGGTGTACCGGTGGTGCTCGGGGAAAGGTTTTTTGACCGCCTGGAGAGCCTCTTTAAACCCTTGAAGCCGCTCTTTGAAGGTGGTCTTGCGAAAGGCCTGGTCCGTCTCCTCCTCGATCTGGATGGCGAATATGGGCCCCGGGAATCGGGCCAGGTACTCCCCTGCGATCCATCCGCCCAGATGGTTGTCCAGGTAGACCGAGTCGTAGCGGTCGTTCTGCGCATCCACGAGGACCGCGGGGCGGTCCGTGGGAAGCCGTCCACCGAAGTGTTCGGCCAGGTCGTAGGAGGCGAGGATAAGGCCGTCCGTCTGGTAGGCTAAAGAACCGTTCTTTAAGTAGCGCTCGAGGCGGGCCCGGGAAAGAAGGGGGAAGATGGCCAGGTCGTAGCGCTTTTCCAAAAGAACGGCCTCGATCCCCTCCAGGAGTCTTTTGTAGAACTCGGTGCCCACGAAGGGCAGAAGAAGGGAGACGGTGTAGCTCCTCCCCCCTGCGATCCTCCGGGCGTGGGGGTTGGGGGTGTAGCCGAGTTCCTCCATGGCCTGCAAGACCCGGGCCCGGGTCTCGGGACGAACGGAAGGGTGGTTGTTCAGCACCCGGCTCGCCGTACCCAGGCCTACGCCCGCCCGTCGGGCGACCTCGAGGATGGTGGGTTTCTTCCCTCTCTCCTTCATCTCTGCCCCTGGGTTGAGACGCTCGAAACGGGATGGAAGCGGTTCATGGGACTTCCAAAACCAGGATACCCCTTCCCTCCCCCCTTTGCAACAATAAGGCCATGCTTGACCTCCTCTTCGCCTACCTGGTGGGAAGCCTGGTGGGGGGGCTTTTGTTCTTCGCAGAGATCCGGGGAAAGGACCTTCCCGGGGGCTCGGGGGTCTTTCGGCAAAAGGGGCCTACGGCAGCCCTTCTGGCCGTGGCCTGGGACACCCTGAAGGGGGCTTTGGTGGCCTGGGTGACCCCGGAAGCCCTGCGGCCCTATTCGGGCGCCTTCTTGGTTGCGGGGCACACCTGGCCCATCTTCTTCCGCTTCCGAGGGGGGGGCGGGATCGCGCCCTCCCTCGGGTACTTCCTGGTCCTTTTCCCCAAGGAGACGCTTCTGGCCACGGGGGTGGGCCTTCTGGTGGCGGGGGGGTACCACCTCCTTTGCTTCCGGCACCGAAGGGGTCTTTACCCCATCCCCTTCGGGTCCATCTTCGGGTACCTGACGCTCTTCCTCCTCCTTCGAGGGGATGGCCGGCTGGCGGTGGGGTTGGTGGGCCTGGTGGTGCTTTTGCGGGGCCTCGAGGTCCTCAAGGGTCGGATCTAAGCTTGTCCTGAGGGGAGGGGGCGGATAGACTCTAGGCATGAAGATCCTCCGCTTCAACGAAGGCCGATGGGGGGTGCTCGAAGGGGAGCTGGTCTTGGAGACGGATGGCCCCGGGGGCAACCCCACGGGCCGGAGCTACGACCTGGGGTCGGTGCGGCTTCTCGTCCCGGCCACGCCCAGTAAGATCGTCTGCGTGGGCCGCAACTACCTGGACCACATCCGGGAGATGGGGCATGGGTTCGGCGAGGACCTTCCCGAGGAGCCCGGCCTTTTTCTCAAAGCCCCCAACGCCCTGGCCCACCCGGGGAACCCCCGGGCCCCTTACGAGACGGGAGAGGCGGTCCCTTACCCCCGGTTCACCCAGGAGCTGCACTACGAGGGCGAGCTCGCCGTGGTCGTCGGTGACCGGATGCGGAACGTCCCGGAAGAAAAGGCTTTGGACCATGTCCTAGGCTATACCATCGCCGTGGACATCACCGCTCGGGACGCCCAGAAGAAGGACCTCCAGTGGGTGCGGGCCAAGAGCGCGGATAAGTTCCTGCCCCTCGGGCCTTGGATCGAGACGGACCTGGACCCGCAGAACACCTGGCTCAGGACGTACATTAACGACGAGCTCCGCCAGGAGGCGCATACGGGCCAGATGATCTTCAGCGTGGCCCGCATCCTCTCCTACATCTCCAGCTTCATGACCCTCGAGCCTTTGGACGTGGTCCTGACCGGGACCCCGGAAGGGGTGGGGGCCCTCAACCCTGGGGACCGGATCGAGGTGGCGGTAGAGGGGATCGGGACCCTTCACACCCGGATCGGCCCCAAGGAGGTTTAGATGCTCCGGGTTTTGGACCTTAACCACGGGAAGGACCGGGTCATCGCAAGCTTTCTCCTAGAAACCAAGGAGGGGCCCGTGCTCGTGGAGACGGGGCCGGAAAGCGCCTACCCCAGACTGGCGGAGGGGCTTAAGGCGTTTGGGTATGCGCCCGAAGAGGTCCGGCACGTCCTCTTGACCCATATCCATCTGGACCATGCGGGGGCGGCCTGGCGCTTTGCCGAAATGGGGGCCACGGTCTATGTGGAGGGGCATGGGGCGCCTCATCTGGTGGACCCCTCCCGGCTTCTTGCCAGCGCCAAGCGGATCTACGGGGAGCTTCTGCAGCCCCTTTGGGGTGAGCTCCGGCCCATTCCGGCGGAAAGGATCCGGGTGGTGGAGGATAAGGAGAGGCTCCGGATCGGGGAGGTGGAGCTCGAGGCCTTGTACACCCCCGGCCACGCGGTCCACCACCACGCCTACCGGTTTGAGGACGTGGTCTTCACCGGGGACGTGGCCGGGGTCCGGGTGGGTGGACCGGTTTTGCCCCCCACCCCGCCTCCGGATATCCACCTGGAGACCTGGAAAGCCTCCTTAGACCGGATCCGGGCCCTTCGTCCCAGGGCCCTCTACCTCACCCATTTTGGCCCCTACGAGGATGTGATGCCCCACCTGGAGGCTTTGGAAACGATCCTGTTCGCATGGGCCGAATGGGTTCGGGCGCGGCTTAAGGAGGGGCTTTCCGAGGAGGAGATACGCCCTTTGTTTGAGGCCTACTGGCGCGAGGGGCTCGAGGGGCTTTCCGAGGAGGAGATGGACCGGTACGCCCTGGCCGATCCGCCTTGGATGAACCTCCAGGGGCTGATCCGGTACTGGACCAAGCACCGCCTCGAGGCCCTTTGAAGGGTCCTGAGCCTGGGTGTCTGGGCCCACCAGGGACGAGGGAGGAGAAAAGCGTGTTTCCTTTGGGGCGACCTGCGCGGCTGGCCGTATTCGCCTCGGGCCGGGGGACAAACCTCCAGGCCCTTCTGGATGCCTTTCCCCGGGGCCACCCCTTGGGGGAGGTGGCTCTTGTGGTCTCCGACCGACAGGGGGCCTTGGCCCTGGAGCGGGCCCGCTCAAAAGGGGTGGAGGCCCTCCATATCCCTTGGCAGAAGGGGCGGTTTGCCGAGGAGGTCCAGAGGCTTCTGAAAGACCGCGGCATAGACGCCGTCCTTCTGGCGGGCTTTATGCGCATCCTGCCCCCCTCCTTTGTGGAGGCCTGGTACGGGAGGCTTCTCAATATCCACCCCTCCCTTCTGCCCGACTACCCGGGCCTGCACGTTCACGAGCGGGTCCTGGCTGCCCAGGAAGCCTTCAGCGGGACCACGGTCCACTTCGTGGACCAGGGGGTGGACACGGGGCCGATCCTCCTTCAGGTGCGGGTGCCCGTCCTGCCCACGGACACCCCACAGAGCCTCGAGGCCCGGATCCTCGAGGTGGAGCACAGGGCTTACCCTCTTGCGGTCCACCTTCTCCTTTTGGGTCTCGTGGGGCCTGAGCCCCTTTCCCAAGCCCTTAGGCGCATCTGGCCCGAGATTCCCTGCCGGAGCCGGCCCTACTACCTCCGGGCTGAGCGGGCCCTTCGGGCCTGGGGGCGGCCCGTGGAGGAGGTGGCCTGGGCCACGGACTGGGCCCGGGCGGCCTTTCTCTTTGCCTACCGGGTGGAAGAGGGGCTTGATGGGGTGGCCTGGGTGGCCCGGGAGGAGAAGGGCCTTCCCCCTCCGCTTAAGGAGGGGGTGGAGGACCTCTTAAGGCGGGTTAAACTCTAGAGCATGAAGGTTCTGGTGGTGGGAAGCGGGGGACGGGAGCACGCCCTCCTCTGGAAGGCGGCCCAGTCGCCCTTGGTGACCGCGCTCTACGCAGCCCCTGGAAACCCGGGGATGGAGGCTTTGGCCGAGCGGGTGCCCTGGGACGGGGACCTCGAGGCCTTGGCGGAGTTCGCGGAGAGGGAGGGGATTGACCTCACCCTAGTAGGGCCAGAAGCCCCCTTGGTGGAGGGGATCGCCGACCGGTTTCTAGAACGGGGCCTTCTCGTTTTTGGCCCTACCCAAAGGGCGGCCATGATCGAGGGCTCCAAGGCCTTCGCCAAGACCCTGATGGAGCGGTATGGCATCCCCACCGCCCGCTACCGCACCTTCCGCGACCCCATCTTGGCCCTGGAGTACCTGGAGGAGGTGGGGGCGCCGGTGGTGGTGAAGGACTCGGGGCTGGCCGCGGGCAAGGGGGTAACGGTGGCCTTCGATCTCCACCAGGCCAAGCAGGCGGTGGCCAACATCCTGAATCGGGCCGAGGGGGGTGAGGTGGTCATAGAGGAGTACCTGGAGGGGGTGGAGGCTACGGTTTTGGCCCTGACCGACGGAAAGAGCATTCTTCCCCTGATTCCCTCCCAGGACCACAAACGCCTTTTGGACGGGGACCAAGGCCCCATGACCGGGGGGATGGGGGCGGTGGCCCCCTTCCCTATGGACGAGGCCACGCAAAAACAGGTGGAGGAGGGGATCTTGAAGCCCCTCATCCAGGGGCTGAGGGCGGAGGGGGTTCTTTACCGGGGTGTGGTTTACGCCGGGCTGATGCTCACCCGGGAGGGCCCCAAGGTCTTGGAGTTCAACGCCCGCTTCGGCGACCCTGAGGCTCAGGCGGTTTTGCCCCTTTTGGAAAGCGACCTGGTGGAGCTGGCCCTTCGGGTGGCGGAGGGCCGCCTGGAGGGAGCAAGGCCGGTGTGGAAGCCCATGGCGGCGGCGGCCATCGTTCTGGCGAGCCCCGGTTACCCCGAGGCTCCCAGGAAGGGGATTCCCCTCCGGATTCCCGAGCCCCCCGAGGGGGTTCTGGTCTTCCATGCGGGGACCCGCCTGGGCCCTCAGGGCCTCGAGACCTCAGGTGGACGGGTCCTGAACGTGGTGGGCCTTGGAAAGGACCTCGAGGAGGCCCTAGGGCGCGCTTACGCCTTTATCCCCCAGATCGGTTTTCCCGGCGCCATTTACCGGAAGGACATCGGCAAAAAAGCCCTTCGGAGGTAGACCGGGCCCTTGGGCCGGGTCGGTAGGACTTCAGCCTAGGCAGGGCCACCTTCCTCCTGGCCTCCAGCGCGCGCAAGGGGGTGGAAAGCCCCTGGGCCTTCAGGAGGGGGATCATCCGGGCGAAGACCCCGGCGGTCATCAAGGCATCGCCCAAGGCGGTGTGCCGGCCCAAGACCGGTACGCCAAAGCGGTGGGCGAGCGCCTCGAGGCCCGGGCCTTCTCCGAAGAGGAGCTGGCCCAAAAGAAAGGTGTCCAGAAGTGGACCAGGGAACTCTAGACCCACCTTGCGCCATCTCGCTCGTAATGCCGTGTACAGGGCTCGAGACCATTCCGTGGCGCATCGTCATCCCTTTCACCTTGCGCGGCGAAACGGATGACCGGCCACTTCCTGCTTCCTCGACCCGTGGCGCGTAGACCGGCGCTTCGCCGTTCCGCCGCCAGAGGGATCTCCACAGGCGTCCCTTCCCGGGGAACTCCCGGTAGGGCCGTTTGGGGTGGCCAGCCCGGAGCCGGCTGGGTTTTCACCGGCTCTATCTGCATGATGGCAGAAAACCCGCGAGCCGTCCACCGGCTGCGGGAACGGGGCGCTTGCCCACCTCGAACCCACCGCCAGGCGGTGAGGGGGTGGATTCCGTGCGGGCGTGCCCCGTCGGAAAGCTTCGTGGCTGAAATGGCTGATAATAAA